>JALOQS010000035.1 GCA_025459355.1 Pirellula sp. | reverse complement strand
CGACAGCCATTCGAGGCCCCCCATTATAGTGCGAGGTTCGACGGTTTCGCCACTGCAAGCCATGATTCCTTCTAATACTATTGCGGTTTCTTCGATTGTGCTACAGGTCTGTCCCATTTGGTGGAGGGACGTTGGCCGTGACATGGATGGCTCAGATCCATAGTGAATGGATGAGCCACCACCCCAACCGCCATCGCTGTTTTGTTGGCTTAACAGGAATTTAACCCCTTGTTTTGCAGCGAAATCGTCAAATCGACCACATTGAGCGTACGCAAGCAACACTCGTGCGGTTCCATAAAAGGGGTTGTCTTCTTCAATGCGATCCTGATTGCCGAACCAAAGGGGAAGCCAGCTGCCGTCTGATTGTTGCGTTCTCGCCAAGTAGCGCCAGCCTTTTTCGATCGCTCGTGCAACGGACGATTGCATGGCATTGGGGAGCCTATCCCGCCACACAAACAACGCTCGTATCGCGTGAGCCGTTAAATCTGATCCGCTCCGATCGAAAGGCAATTGCCCCCAACCTCGGCAAAATGTCGGCCAACCGCCATCTCGATTTTGCAAGGATAGCAACCAACGACATCCCATTGTCACCGGTTCCAAGATGCGTTGCTCTTCCGAGGGATACTGCTTTGCGTAATCGTTTAACGCCAGGAGCGCAGCGGGCGTATCATCTGCGTCAGGAACGGAGCCACTCAAATCGGTCCAACCCCAGCCACCCGGGTCGGCTCCTGTGAACGGATGTCTAGTGCGATGTTGGCACGAAAGAATCCAATCAATAGTTTCTCGCCAATTGCGTTCCGAGGCATCTCGATCCAACGGGCCGCTCTTCGGTGCATCGCATTGCTTAAAACCAGAGTCGACTGCGCTGTTAAAATCTTGCGGCACTCTCTCAAGCAGTGCGGAGTAATAATTCGTCGTTGTGAGAGAGGTGACCCACGTTGCAAGATTGGTGTCGATGGGCCAGCTTCCTTCCGGGGACATCGAATCTTCTAGAAACCGAACGGCACTTTGACAGACTGGCGAGTTCGCTTGTCCAATGCTCGCCAAACTCATGAGAACAAAGCTCGTTAGCGGTGTAGCTTCGAGATAGCCGCCGCTTTCAGGTTGCATCGATTGCAGCACTTGCAGGGTTCGACGTTGCGCGAGCCTACGAGCAAGGTGAGCGAAGGGATTCTTTGGCGGATTGTGAACAAATTGAGCTTGGCCGATGGCCACTAACGCGGGGACTGCGTAGCTGACAACGGGCATTTTGGCAAAGCGGTACCACGACTGCGGCAATGCGGCGGCTTCGAACGGTAGGGTTGGTATCTGCTTCCAATCAATTAAGCCTGCGATGGCGCAATTGGTCATGATGGGTACGACAAAGGTTTTGTCTTTACCGTATCGTTTTCGAAGCCCATCCCAGCGACCAAGTCGATCGACAAAGTCCCAAGCTCGTTTGGTCTGTTCCGAGAAACGTGTGGTGTTGCCGGATAATTCCCAAGCTGCAAGAACGAGAAGGGTCGTCGCAATATTAGATAAGGATCGATCTGTATCACCGAAACCTCCATCCGTGTTCTGCGAATTTGATAACCATGACGACCCTTTTTCAATCATGGAATCGAATCGATCAGTGCCTGTTGTTTGACGGCAAACCGAGAGAGCGCTAACGGCGGTTGCGGTAGAAAGGGCCGAATCGGATAGTTTGCCGGTCCAGTTCGGCTGGTCCTGTTTCGCGACGGCAAGGTCGTTTAACAATATTTCGATGGCTGCGCGAATGCGAGTATCGAGTGATGATTCGATCGTTTCGCACTTCATGAGAGAGGAATCCTAAGGCCGTCGTACGCCAATTCGATGTTGGCTGGAAGCGTGGCGTTCACCTCGGTATAGTCCAAATCATGCGAAAGGTGTGTGAGGTATGCGCGACCAGGTTGAAGCTCACGAATCACCTCGACGGCTTGCTCGACGTTAAAGTGAGTTGGATGGGGAGTGAACCTAAGGGCATCAATCACGAGGCAGTCTAAATTTCGTAGCAAGTCCAAACTCGAGTCAGGGATGTGGTTGGTGTCAGTGCAGTAGGCAACATTTCCGATCCGAAAACCTAAGACATCACAATAGGGGCCGTGCAACATTGGAATCGGTGTAATGGTAACGCCCAAGGTCTCGAAAGGTGCGGTATCAATGGTTCGCAAGTCAAATTTGGGAGCAGCTCCAGCGTGAGTCGGCTCGCGATCCTCAAAAGCATAGTCGAAAACTCGCTTGATACGCTCCTGAACTTTAAGTGTGGCGTGAACGGGAACGGCCCCTCCAATAATGAAGGGAAATAGCCTCAAATCGTCCATGCCATGCAAGTGATCCGCATGTTCGTGGGTAAAAAGGACGGAATGAACCACCCCGATCCTCTCCCTCAAAAGCTGATTGCGAAGATCAGGAGGGGTATCAATCAACAAGTTTCCTCCGGGCAGCCCAACTGCGACACTGCACCGCGTCCTATTATTTCGCGGGTCGGGAGAACGGCACACCGAACAGCCGCAGCCAATGACCGGAACGCCGACGCTGGTACCCGTTCCAAGCAAAATCATTTGGCCGATAAAGGAAGTTGTTTCAAAATGGTGCGGCACAGGGACACAGGACCTAGGAGTTTCGTGTAATTTCGCATTGAATCTTGCAGGTTAACTTAGTATCGGTCAACCTCCCAAGCCCCATATTTGGAAAACCTACCCAACTATTGTGTCGTAACAATACTGTTTGGGTCTATAATCCCCACGGACAATCCTTTGAAACCGAACAATGCTCCAGGATTCCCACCAACACCCTGCCTACCTAAGCAAGCCCGCCCAACTTGGTCCCACCGTTTTTAATTGGCCCCACCGGCTATAATCCCACCTCCCCCCGCATACGTACCTGACATCGCGAAAAACCAGAACCCAATCCATTTCGGTTGATTCTGGTTCAGCAGCATTACAATAAGTGATTCCGCTTTCCTTGCTGAGAACCTCACCCTTGAAGTCGAAATTTACAGTCAGCCAACTTAAAACACTCATCGCCAGCCTTGGGTTGGTCTTGATCGCGGCTTGTCAGCCTCAGCACGAGCCTCGGATTTACACCGCTCCCAAGCAGGAGTCCGTGTTTGTGGTTCAGCCTCCCAAGATGCCCGGTGCGCGAGGGTTAGCCGGCTCGGGAATGGGAGGGGGAATGCCTGGCATGCGGGCCAGTTCCATCCCGATGGAGGAGAAAAGAATCCTCGGCGCGGTGTTTCCTTACCTGGGTTATGGGTACTTTTTGAAGATCACCGACACTATTGCTCGTATCGAGGGTGTCAAGGCATCGTTCGCCGATGTGGTAGCCAAGTTCACGGTCGATCCTCAATCTTACGCTCCGACATCTGAGCTTCCAGACGGTTGGACGCTTGCGCCTGGAGACGGCATTGCGGACGCCAAGATTGAAATCCCAGCTCCAGATGGAGGAAAGCCCGTGGTCATGACCGTCACCAAGCTCAATGCGCCAGCGGCCGAAGCGGAATGGAAAGGTTACTTAAAAGAGCAGCTTGATCGATGGAATGGGCAAGTTGGCCTTGGCGGGCTGTCGATTGAAGATTGGGAAACACAACTGGTTCGAGTGGACCGGCCCGATTCCTCGATACCGGCCTATATTTTCGACCGCGACGGTTCTCACACCAAATCAGGATCGATTCCCAAAAGTGACGGCCAAGAAACAGCATCCGGCGGATCGCCAAGTCCTGGGATGTCGGCCGCCAGTGGTGGAGCTGGTGCCAGTGGATTTAAGAGTGGAGCTGGTGCCCCATCTGGTGCCGCACCTCCTCGTTTGCAGTACGAAACGCCAGAGGGTTGGGTTGCACAGGCGAGTAGCCCGTTCCGCATGGCCACCTTTCGCGTCGGCGCCGAAGGGAGCGACAACGAAGTCGTCGTGAGCCAAGCTCTCGATGTTCCGTTGGAAAATTGCAAAATGTGGGCAAAGCAAGTAAGCAAAAATGAAGAAGAAAGCATTAATCAAGCCATAGCATCTTTGTCAAACTGCGTTCATCTATAAAAACAGCCCAAGAACAAAACGAAAACCTTCTTCGCTTCGTTAACTCGTTGCGATGGGAGTAGAGGTCCTATATGTCAAGCATTGCAAACAAGTCGTTCTCCTCCCGCGAAGCTGCTGTCGGGACATTGGATTTTAATGCCGTTTTGTGGCGGTTCCTCACGGCGATTGGGTCATTGCGAATCGCGGTGGTGATGTTCGGGCTCGGAACGTTGCTCCTGTTTGTGGGAACTCTCGCCCAAGACCAAGAGACGATCGTAGACGTCAAGCGACACTACTTCAACAGCTGGGTCGCGTATGTTCCGTTCGACGTTTTTGTGCCTGTGACGATTTGGCCCCACGCTGAGCCGATTCCCTTTGGCTTTCTCATGCCGGGTGGAGCGTCGATCGGATTGATTCTGCTCATCAACTTGTTCGCTGCAAAGTTAACTCGGTTCAGGATGAATGCTCGCGGCGGACAATTCTGGGGCGGCTTGCTTATCACTCTGATTGGCTTCGCGTTGGTCGGGCTTGTGGTGATGAGCGCGCACTTGGGAGATGGTTTACAGGGCGAGCCACCTTTTTCCTATGATTGGTTATGGCTAGGCACGAAATGGTCCGCTCATGCATTGACGCTGCTAACGATTGGCTGGTTGTTGTTTAGCCGACCTAAGAATCGCGTCATTCTTTACACGGTGCTTTCTACTGCGGCTGTCTTCGGTGCAGTCAGTTTGTTTTTAGTTTTCACGGGTGATGCATATCGGATACCTGACCCCGGCTTGCGAATTGTTTGGCAATTGACCAAGAGTTTGGGGGTTGGTGCCGTTCTTCTGGTGGGAATGACCATTCTCTTTGGTCAACGAGGCGGCAACGTCTTGATCCACTTTGGTGTGGGTTTGCTCATGTTGGGGCAATTCATTTTCGGGGATGCGCAGCGCGAAGAGCGCATGACCATTGTCGAAGGTCAACAGACCAGCGTTGTAGCAGAGATTGATTCCGTCGAGTTGGTGATCATTGACAGAAGTGCGGACGAGGGGGATCGCGTAGTCGCCTTTAACCAGCACTTGCTGCGTGACTCTGCCAGCTCGGGGCGCGAATTGACAGCCGACGGATTGCCCTTTTCCATTCGGATCGACAAATGGATGGAGAACAGCACTATACGTTCGCGATCGCAACCGCCGTCGCCTGATTCAGACGAGGCCAAGATGACAGGGCTTATCAAGGATTGGGAGGTTAACGAAGCGGGCAAAGCGGGTGGTGCCACGAGCGAATCCAACATATCCTCGGCTTACTACACCGTCATCAACAAAGCGGACAAAACTGAAATCGGTCGCTATTTGGCAAGCCAATGGCTGAGTGATGAACATGTCGTTTCTATGAAGCTGTTTGATAAAGTCGAGGCGGCATCCAAGACCTATGAAATTGGTTTGCAGTTCCGTCGAAACTACAAGGATTACACCGTAACGCTCGACGACGTTGTTCTGGAGGAGTACACCAACACAGCAATACCCAAAGACTATTCGTCTTATATCACCATCAAAGATAGCGACGGAAACGTATTGCAAGATGGGCGTGTCTGGATGAACAGTCCGCTACGCTTTCGAGGCGAAACGTTTTATCAATCGAGCTACACACCGCGAGAACGCAGCCCCTACGGCACGGAGCAAACCGTGCTTCAAGTCGTCACGAATGCCGGTTGGCTGATCCCTTATGTATCCTGCGTTTTAGTCGGGATGGGAATGCTATTCCACTTTAGCGGAACCTTTGCGAGGTTCGCCATGCGGTACGAACGAGGTGCCATTGTGATTCCCGGCGTACCCGATACGCAAACCGTGGCAAATCAAGCACTCAGGTCTTCGTCGAAAGGAGCCGAGAAAGCGGCTAGCAAGCCAAGTCGCCTGCCATGGATCGTGGGCGGGGTGAGCAGTTTCCTTCTCGCCGCTTACAGTTATTCCATTTTCCTGCCACCGAAAACGGATCGCGAGAAGGTCGATTATGACGCGATCGGAAAGTTAACGGTCAACTATGGAGGTCGAACAAAACCTCTCTCGTCGGCAGGTGCCGAGATTTTGCAGATCCTGTCGAACAAACCTTATGCCTTGATGATGGAGAGTCAGGGAGAGGGCAAAGAGCCGAAAGAGGTTCGCATCCCTGCTTCCCAATGGCTTTTTGATGTCATGATGACGGAGGAGTGGACGCGATCCAATCCGTTGATTCGTATCGATGCACCGGAAGCTACTGGAGCTTTAGGCTTAACACGAGTGAAATCCAATCGCTATTCCTACAACGAAGTCGTCGATGGATTGCAAGCCATTTGGCCGCGAATGACAAAGATAATCCAATCAAGTCAAGATCGAGAACGCGAGCGGAAGTTGCCATTCGAGGATGAAAAGTTGCTCGAAGTTCTAAACAAGGTTTCGCTCATCAATTCCCTATTTGACGCTTACCGACCCATCGCGCCAGAGAGCATCAAGTCTGGTGACATCAATGCTCTTCGTCAGGAAATTAGTCAATTGGAAGAGCGAGTCTCTCGGGTTCGCAGCGCCAAAGGGCCGACCATTCTTCCCTCGTTTACCCAGCCTACTGTGACCGAGGGTGAGCGTGCGCCACCGCTCAACTGGGACGCGTTTGGTCCTCTATTCTACGACTCCTTGCCCAAAGCATTGGAAGAGAAAAAGAGCGACAGCATGCTCGCGTTGGAAAAGTTCATTCAGCTGAGCATGGCTTATCAAGAGAACAAAACCCAAGGTGCGAAGATCAATCGTTTGGTCGAGGAGTACCGGGAAGCCGCTGTCAAAGCGCACGGAGAAGAAGTGATGCGAACCGAAAACGTCGCGTTCGAACATCAATTCCAGCGAACCAATTTGTTTAACAAATGCGGTTGGCTCTATGTGCTCCTAGGAATTCTGGCCTCGCTCAGTTTTGCAATCATGCCAAGGTCATTGAGGGTCGTGGCACTTGTTCTCTGCATTGGAGCGTTCTTGCTTCAAACCTACGGTATTTGGGCTCGGATAGTGATATCGGAACGTCCACCTGTGGTGAGTTTGTACTCGGCCGCGATCTTTATTGGCTGGGCGATGGTTCTCTTTTGCATCGTATCCGAGTTGTTCTATCCTATTCGAGTGTCATTACTGATCGCAGCTACCTCGGGGTATCTAAGCTTGCTAGTCGCATACGGTTTGGACACTGGGGATACGACACCGGTGCTACAAGCTGTTTTGGATACGCAGTTTTGGCTGTCGACGCACGTGATTTCGGTCACTCTAGGCTACAGTGCAACGTTCTTTGCAGGCTTGTTTGGCATAGCGATAGTTGTCGCAGCAGCCGTAGCCGCGATTGCAGGACGCGAAACACCGACTGGTAAAGAGTACAGCGATTACATCCCAGTACTGTATCGAATCACCTATGCCGTGGTTTGTTTCGGACTGTTCTTCAGCTTTGTTGGAACGGTTCTTGGTGGGTTGTGGGGTGATGATAGTTGGGGACGATTTTGGGGGTGGGATCCAAAGGAGAATGGCGCCCTGATGATCGTGTTGTGGAATGCGTTGTTGCTCCACGCACGATGGGACAAATTGGTGGGGGCTTTGGGATTTGCCAACTTGGCGATCTTTGGCAACATCATTACCGCATGGTCGATGTTCGGAACCAATCAATTAGGGATTGGGCTTCACGCTTATGGAGCGTTCGAAGGCCAAATTCTTGCCTCGCTCGGCATTTGGGGCGCCGCCCAGCTCGTCTTCATCGGACTTGGGCTGGTGGTTGTGGCGATGAGGTCGAAGCCCGCTTCAGGAGAAGGAGCGTCGGCGGCGTAGATTAGGTTTCGACTGACGGATTCTTGGACTGCAACGCTCCTATGTTTGTGAATTGGGAGCGTTGAATGTCAGTTTTAGGTTCCAAAAAGAAGAAATTGACCTACAATCCAGGCGATACTCTTCGGATGATTGGAATCGACGCATGTTAGAACGCAAATACATTTTCCCCAACGTCATCGAGCTTAATGTCCAAGCGGGGCATTTGATCGGTTGCAATGTCTATTTGATCCATGACGGGGAGGATTGGACTTTAATTGACGTCGGATACGAAGAGACCGTCGACGAAGTGGTCGATTTGATCCGGGATATCGATTTCGGGTTGTCCAAGTGTGCGACATTGATCGCCACGCACGCGGACGTTGACCACTGTCAGGGGTTAGCCAAGCTAAAGCAGATTCTCAAAACGACGGTTACTTCGCACCAACGCGCCGCCGAGTTGCTCGAATCTGGCGATCGTCTAAAGACTTTTGCCGAGATCGAAGCGCAGGGCATTCACGAAGAAATGCCGCCGGTAAAAGTGGAACGACATGTTTCTGATGGGGACATCATCAAAGTCGGGAAGCTTGATTTAGAAGTGTGGAGCACTCCTGGCCATGCCGACAGCCAATTGGCATTTAGGCTCGGCAATTTGTTGTTTAGTGGGGACAACATTTATCGCGATGGAGGAGTCGGGGCTATCGATGCTCATCATGGGAGTGACATCCCAGCCTTCATTGAATCCCTCACGCGTATTCGCGATTCGAACGTAGAATGGTTGCTGCCAAGCCATGGGCCTTATTTCCGAAAAGACAAAGCGATGATCAATCAAGTCATCCAGCGATTGGAGGGTTATCTCCATCTTTCTGATTTTGGAACATGTGCGATCGATTGGCCATTGATGGAGCAATGGGAGAGAGAAATCGCCGAGGGACGGTTGCCTTCCTGAGTAGCCCCATCCATATCGTGCCAAAGGGACCATCAACGTGGTTGATCGCAATGAACCATCGGAGAGTCTGTCAACACCTCAACCGATTCCTCCGCCACGCGACACCTCATCTAGCCCTCCCGTTGCTAGACCATTTCAGAGCAACGATCTAGATCGAAAAACAACGCGTATCGTGATTCTCGCGATGTTGTTTTTCGTGACTGGATTTCTAGGGCTACCGGTCTTGTGGTTGAGCAAGAGCTTTAGCTTGACGGAAAAGCTCGTTTGGAGCATCGTGAATACCGTTTACACCTGTGCGTTGATTGCGGGCACGGTAGCGATCTGCATCTGGGCATTACGTCCTTTTTTTACTGCAATCTTTTGAGCATGCGGCATTCCGAAGGTTGGGAGCAAACACATTGAACCATAAACATGATCGTCCCATTTCCGAGCCAATCCAATTGGCAGGCGTGTGGGAGATGGATTCCATTGAGCAAGCGGACGGCATTCTCGGTGGGCGCGTCAACGGATTCGTCTACCGAAGAGATGGGCATCCGAATGCAGCATCCCTGGAGGATTCACTGCGTCGAATGCACGCTGCGGATCATTGCATCGTAACCGCGCAAGGCATGAGTGCGATTAGCGCCGCATTTTTGGCTGTTCTCAAGCCAGGAGACAAAGTGCTACTCGGGCAGCCACTGTATGGCAAGACTTCTTATCTAGTCAAAAAAGAATTAAGTCGATGGGGAGTTGCTTATGCGGATGTCGATGTGTGCAATCTGGAATCGTGGAAAAGCGAATTGAGCCCGTCCGTTCGAATGGTGGTTCTGGAAACGATTACCAACCCGAGGCTTTCTGTACCAGACCTGCAAGCGATCATTCAGTTAGTAAAGTCGCATTCCAAAGATACTGTCGTTATGGTCGACAACACGTTTGCAACACCTGTGCTTTGCCAGCCATTAAGTCTGGGTGCTGATTTAGTGATGGAGAGCTTAAGCAAGTTTGTCTGTGGACATGGCGACGTCATGCTCGGGATGCTCGCGGGAACCGATGCCATCTGGAATAGAATTCGTCCCGTCGTCAGCGCTTTCGGTTTGGCAAGTAGTCCGCTGGATTGTTGGCTCACAACCCGAGGCTTAGCAACGCTATCGGTCCGCATGAAGCATGCGTCCGAGTTAGCTATGCAGCTAGCATCCAAACTGCAGCAACATCCCGCGCTCGATGGGGTCGATTATCCCGGGCTGCCTAACAATCCAAGCCACATCACGGCCAGGGATCTGTTAAAGGGCCGCTATGGGAACATGGTGACGATCCATTTGAAAACGATTCCCGGCCAAGACGTCAATGCTACAGTCCAATCGTTTATCGAGCGAATTTCCCATGTCGTCCCGTTTTGCCCGTCATTGGGTGATGCCAAAACGACTTTGAGCCACCCAGCGTCAACCAGTCATCGCTCCTATGCCGCTGAGGATTTAGCCAAAATTGGAGTCAGCGCACGGACGTTGCGATTCTCCTGCGGACTTGAAGAGCCGAGCGAAATCGTGCTTGCGATCGAGGATGCGCTTAATGCACTAAGAGTTTGACGCCTGTCAGATGGAATGGCTGCGCAAGTTATCGCCAACGGTTGATCCGCTAGATCTTGTACGTTGTTTCGCAACGAGCGGAGAGCGACATGCTTTTCCAGCCGCCGTTTACGCAGATCGTTTGACCGTTGACAAAGGCCGAATCTGGGCTGCAAAGCCAGGCGATCGTTTTTGCAATATCGTTTGGTTCACCCCATCGATCCAGCATGGACTCCCCTTTGGCGCGCGAGTCCCAGGCTGGTGATGCTGCGGTTCCCCATTCCGTTTTGATCCATCCCGGTGCAACACAATTCACTCGAACCTTTGGGGCCACAGACATGGCTAGGCTTTTGGAAAAGGCTGCAACGGCGGCTTTGATTGTGCAAAACAATTGCCCGCTGTCTCCCTCCATGCCGGTCGTCGACTGGTCCCAGCCGATATGAATCATAGAGGGTAAGTATGGGCGGGCTGCTTGGTTGAGCATCCGATCTGCGACGAGACGACTTAGGTGCATCGTGCCGTAAACATCGGTACGGTAGAGCTGTTCGAGTTTATCACCGAATCCACGCTGACGGCTGTCTCCCGTCAAAACATCTGCACCCGCCATATGGACCCAGGCATCGACGTGTCCCAATCGATTGAACGCTGTGCGAACCAACTCCTGCGCCGAAGACTGACATTGAATGTCGGCTGCAATGGCCAGCACACCCGACGAGCCGCTGGCTAAACATAGGTTCGCCGTCGCTTGCAGACCAGATACGTTGCGGTTGCCATGGACAACAAGAAAGTCACCACGCTTCGCCAGTTCCATTGCGACGGCACGGCCGATGCCTGAAGAAGAGCCCGTCACAACGGAAACGAACGGAGTTGAACCCATTAATCATCGCCTTCGACGGCCGGTGTCTCGTAGTTGAATTCCTGCCACTTAACCGCTTGGTCCATCGGTTCGATACGAAGCACGAGGGCGCCGTTTTGAAAGACGCGAACGGTTCCGCTAGATTGGCTTACCACAATGGATATTGCTTTGGTCCGTTGCGAGATAGCAGCGGCAGCCCAATGGCGAGACCCTAGTCCCTTGGAGAGTTGAAGATTTTCGTGCAATACTTCGAGTATTTGGCGAGATCGTTCGACGATTGCGTCAGACGAAACGACAAACGCTCCGTCCAGTTGAGCGATTTCTTTAATGTCCTCTCTCACGCGAGGGTCATGCAAGTTTCGATTCTTTCGGCTGTACCCTTTGAGTGGATCAAAACCACTGTCCTTGCAGTGTTGCAGAACCTTGCGAGTATCCCCGACAATGAACGAGGTGCCGACTTTGTTTCCCTCGCGACCTTCTCGTCCGATTTGAACGGCGAGGTCGATGACCAGCTTAAGAGTATTGAGCGGGACCGAGCTCTCCAGACGCTGCAGATCGCGGCTGGTGAATCGTCTCATGCGTTCATCAAGTCTAATGATGGACACCGAATCCACTCGGTTGACCTCAAACCCGCAATAGACAGCGATCACGTCGCAGTGGCTAGCCAACAGTTCGTCTGCAACGGCCTCGATGAGGGCGTGTTGCAATCGTTCCAGCAGAGGAGAATCCTCTTTGTTGAGGACCAGTGGGATCAAACCATGTTCCTCCGCTTCGGCTAGGTCCTCAGCCCGGTCCGCTGCCACCAGGATCCGCTTGATCTCCGGCGGCACCAGCTCCCGAAGCCGTTCCCAGTCGGTGCCGGTATCGAGAAGAAATAGGATCGCATCCGCTTTGATGGCAACAGCCAAATGGCCCGCCGCCTCGGTTACGCTAGCAAATTCTCTAGTAAATTTCTTGAAAGTCATGCCGCTTGCGAGGTGTGAGATGCGAGGAGTGAGATGCGAGGAGTGAGAGACGGTGCGAAAACTAGGCGAGCAAAAAAACGCGGCAGATCGAGCATCTGTCGGTCCAAAACTGCCGCAAACGGTTTACGAAAGCACGAAAGGGCCCCGGCGGCGTCTTTACAGTGTAGTTTCCCAAGCTTTTTTGGGCAATTGGTGCCTTGTCCTGTATTTTTGACATTGCGAGAGGACGATAGACCGATATACTTCCCTGCCCTTCGGAGAACGCAGGAAACGGGCTTGCTAGTACGACAAGCCGCCAAACGATCAGGTTCGTTTTGGCCGAAAAGACATCTAGATTAACGTGATTACTTATATTTTTTAGGGTGTACCATGTCCAAAGCTTGTGACGTTTGCGGAAAATCGGCTTCGGTTGGCAACCAAGTCGAAACACGCGGTAAAGCTAAGTACCTGGGTGGGGTCGGTACCAAAATCACCGGTATTACTAAGCGACGGTTCACCCCAAATCTTCAATCCATCAAGGCTTCCTTGCCATCGGGCGAAGTGAAGACATTGCGAGTTTGTGTACAGTGCATCCGCAGCGGTCGAGTTCGCAAGGCTGTTAAGAACAAGCCATTTGCCCTCCCAGCTTAGTCTTGCTCCTTCACTCCCTGGGTGCGCATGATGACGCTTAGTGAGACCGAGGTTCGCAGAGTCGCGCATTTGGCTCGGCTCTCCATTTCTGAGGATGAGCTGCCCGAAATGACCGTGCAGCTTGCAAAGGTGCTTGGCTTGGTCGATCAGCTTGGTGAGGTGGATACAGACGGCGTCGAGCCATTGGTCCATGCCATTGAGATTACGAACGTTTTGCAACCTGACCGAATGCAGCCCTCGCTAAAACGTGATGAGGTGCTGCAAAACGCTCCTTCTTCCGATAGCGAATGCTTTCGAGTCCCTGCCGTTTTGGGGTGAAGCGTGTGGACCATCAGGTCGTATCTCAACACGGACACACCTGCTCTTTCCAAGATATGGGCTCAGCATTGCCAGTCTTTCCAGCCCACGCTCGGCACAGCCTCAGGCGGAGTTGCTAGCCCAACATCATCCTCTCAACCCATTCATCGGGATCCGCATGCCCGAGACCTGCAATCAAGAGGTTTAGAATGCAAGCCGGCTGTTTGGGATGCATGCATTTTTTCAAAGCCGTATTTCAAAGCTGATGAGTTGCTGTTAGCCATTGCCAGCAACGGTGAGCCAGTGGGCTTTGTCCACTTTGGAGTCGTGTCTGTTCGAAATAATCCAGCACGAACCAACGTCGGCTCAATTCATAGACTTTGCATCAATCCGTCTTCGGATGAAGCGGAGGTTGCCAGTCTTCTCATCAATTGCGCAGCCGAGCAGCTTCGATCTCAAGGTGCAACGGCTTGTCAAAGCTTGGGATGCGGAGAGGATAGCGTGTTCTATCTCGGAATCGCCGAAGGGGATAACTCCATGGGCATTTTGGCTCAAGATCAGCGATCCCAAGAGTGGTTTCATTCAGCCGGATTTGCCCCGATCTGCCCGACCGAGTGTTGGGAATTGGAGCTGGCCAGCTTTCGTCCGCCCATGGATCGTATGCAGATCCAGGTTCGGCGCAACTGTACGATCGGTCGGATGCTAGAAGAGGACTACGATGATTGGCTCGAAAGCACGATCCTCGGGCATTGCGAACAAATTCGCTTTCATTTGATGGTCAAATCGCCACCGTCTCTAGAGGGCATACTATCATGCTGGTTTCCCGACCCTGAAGTTGCCGATGTCGATGGCGGGGTGGTCAGAATAAAGCTTCCTGACGTGCCAACAACAGAAATCGAACGCGAACGATTTGTTTATCTTCTTTCTGAGTCGCTGAGGCAACTGCAGCAAGACCGCAAGCGAGTGGTTCGCGCGGTCGCCTCAGCCCAAAAGCAGCAAACCATAACCTTGCTCCAGAGACTAGGTTTCCGATCCGTAGTTCACGGCCTGCTTTTTGAAAAACAACTCGGATAACGCTCAAGCCAACCGGTCTGACATCTGGGCCAGTCGCTGCCAACAAAGATCATCGCCCGCTGCTTCGAGGTATGATGCAGCGCGATCGCGATCCTCAGCCGTCTCGAGCTCGAAACGGAGGTTTCGCTCGGTTAGCTCATCCGGCAATGGAATCAGCTTCGATTGAAACGAGTTTGGATTCCGACGAAGCAAATGCGGGACATCGCATGGCTCGTGATGAAGCTTCATCGAAACCAGTTTGTTTATCGCCGCGAACGAACACATTTCACCGACCAGCCCGAGCGATTGCAACGAAAATTCAGGACGCTTGGGAGACCAGAAGCCAACGAAATCGACATCGGGGTGCGCCCACCCACGAGAGATCATTCGATCGAGCAACGTAGGGTCAGTAAACGGACAAAGCGGACTCGAAAAGACGATCCATTCGGCGCTGAATTGCTCAGCCACTTCTATCGCACGGAGTGTCGGAGTCTCTGCATCGCTGGGTATCCATTTCGCATCACATAGCCCCGTTCGACTGATTCGATCGCGGCACTCCCGACTGCCTGTTACGATGACCGCATCGATGAGAGTCGATTCATTCAGTCGCCGAACACACCACTCCAAGAGCGTTAGTCCATCGAGTCGCCTCAAGGTTGCATCAAGGCGAGATTGCCCGTGAACCCCTTCACTGAGCCCGACCGATAGATCGACGAGGGCTATCGTATTTCGACCTCGGCGAGAATCTTTGCCTGAGAAAATCGTTTGCTTTGACATACTTTTGCTCCATGCGATTGTGATTGCGGACAAAGTGACAAGTAGTTCATGATGTTCACTCTCGCTCCGATACTTAAGGTCCTGCATCGGATTTAGACTCAGTAACTGAGACTGATCGTCAATCTAACGCGTGCCGTATCGATAAGCAACCGGGGCTACAAGCAAAAACGTAATAACCACATACGGCTTAGCTAGCAAAGAAGAGCCGAAGGTAAAAAGAGCAGTCGAGATCAAATGCCTATCAATTCGGAAAGCCCGGCAAAGCTTTCCCTGTTTTGAAATGAAGAAGCGGTCGCATCGATGAAGACGGAATGGAAGTCTGTTGGTGTTTGATTGCCTACTCGGTAGAAGACTCCCGTATCCGACATGGCATTTTTTATGGACGCGAGAGCCCCCAGCCATGAAGCCGCTGCTGGCGAGTCGTTGCTTTTCGGGTCGCCACTGAGAGGGCTCACTTTTTCGGAGCAAATGATCGTTTCAATGCCGCCGCAAGGCACTCCTGTTTCGAAGATTTGTCGCCACGTCATCTGAAGAACGATGGTCGTCACTTTGGGATGAAGCAAAAGCGAGCGGAACTCTGAAACAGGCCGCTGAACGAAAGAGGCTTGATTCGATACAGAGACTTCGCGATCCGCTGACATGCCAACGAAATGCCCTTTTGTTTGAAGCGACTCGATGAGTCGATGAGCAAACTCATTGGTATCGTAGTCCGAATGCTGGGCGGCATCGACCAACAAAAAAATCGGAACCGTAGAGGGGGTGCCCGATGGGTACAGCAGTTTGACCACGGCATCGCCGACCGGTCTAGGTGACCCGATGAGAGGGGCTACGTGAGGAGTGAGGCTGGGGCCTGCGTTAACCTCAATGATGCAGCCACGCTGTTCGGTCAAAGATTTAGAAATGTCTTCTGCGACGACATCCATGCCGGCTATGTCGAGCCCAACCGTTTTGGCCGCCAATATCGCAACATCGGCCGTCTGCGGATGCACCTTATCAGTACAGTCCTCGATCAAATCCCCCACATGCACTACCAAGACTTGTCGCCCGGCTTCTGGTATCGAATGGAACTCCAAACCCTGCTTGCGCAACACGATCGCAGCCGCATCATCCAGTTTGACTACTTGCAAAATGTCGGTGTAATTTTCGCCTCTTCTCGGATCACGGTTCAGCTCTTCAACTAATTGTTGCACCGAACTGACGCCATCTCCGCAAACGTATTCACGCTGCCCGCGTGCGGCAGCGACTAATTCTCCTCCGATCACCAGAATTCGGTGATGATCCCCTTTGATGAATTGTTCGACCAATACATCGGTCGTATGGCCGGCCCGGCAAGCCCAGTCGAAAGCATCCATAACCGAATCGCGGTCCGATAGGTCGAGCGATACACCCACGGCATGATTTGCGTTTCTAGGTTTGACGGCGACAGGCAATCCGACTTCGAGTGCGGCAGCCCATGCGTCTTCTCGGCTTGCAACTCGACGCCCTCGCGGAACGTTCACGCCAACCGCTTCTAAGAGTGACCGCGTTAACTGCTTGTCACTAGCGATGGCTTCGGCGATGGCCGAGGTCGCGTCGGTCTCCGCTGTCCATGTGCGACGCTGATGAATTCCCTGACCGAACTGGACCAAGCTCCCTTGATTGAGTCGAAAGTAAGGAATCCCTTTGGATTTCGCAGCCCGCAAAATAGCCCGCGAACTGGGGCCTAGCCGTAGATCGTCTGCCAAATCTACCAACCGACGGTGCTCCGTCATGATGTCGATCGCTTGTCCGACCGGTGTCTCCCGTACAAGCCGCATGGCAGTCCGAACACATTCGGTCAACAGATCGAGCTCTTCGTATTCGAACGGCAATAAAAACGAGAAATCTGTCAATCGCTGTGGAGGAAATGATGCCGCCTCAACTCCAGACAATCGATGCAAATCGTCTACGATGCTTGATAACTCGGACACTGCTGGCGATGTGTCGCGATCGAACTCGATGTAATACTCGGCAACGGGCTCTTTGGACCATCGATTCGGGCCCGTGTAAGAATGGGTCTTGGCAATACGCATCATGTATTGATCTGTAAGCTCGACGGGTCTAGGGGGGACAACGCGGTAGGGACGATTTTGGGGGAGGCTAAGGGAAGCGAAGTCTGGCCTCCCACCAACTGGGGCATATCCTAACGAGTTTTTGCTGGAGTAACATGTTTTCACGGGGCCGAGAGGTAAAAATCGAACCGCTTCCCGAAAATCCCTCCGACATCTCAGTTCCCGTGACTCACCGGCAGGCCCAGCAGCCCCGGTTAATGAACCAATATCGCTTGCTTAGCAAGGACGGGCACGGGCTGGCCGATGCTCTTGGCAGCTGCCGAAATTTCGAACTTGCCAGACTTTTCATGTTTCAACTGCACGATGTAACTGAACGTGTCGCTCGCTCGGAAGAATTGAATCGGCGTGAACTCAACAATTCGCCCTTCTTCGTTCGTTCGGTAGTTCAATGCGAGTGCCTTGACCGACACGAGCTTGGCATTCGTAGGTAGATTTATTTGCAAAGAGACCTTTTGATCGGGCTCTCGGCCTCGATTCGTCAGCTTGATCTCATATGTCACGGTATCACCTCGCCGAAAGTTATCTCCGATCGGTTGTATGGCGACATCCAATCTTTGATCTGAGCCGATGCTGGAAGCGTGAGAAACGGGCAACGGAAGGCGTGCATTGGAATTGCTGCCATTGGAGGTGCCGGGCAATGGCAGGTTGCTGGGAACCGGGGGCAAGACCGAACCGGGGGATGGCTCGTTTGGCATCGCAGGCATGCCCGATGGCTGGGTGCCGGGCAGGATGCTACCACCCCGATTTATTGAGGGGAGTCCTCCGCTGTCGGTCGAGGGGGCGGGTGATGTGTTATTGATGGAGTAGATGATCCTTTTGGGAGATATCGCTCCTTGGCTTGATGCCTGCATTTCGATGATGGCTTCTCGATTTTCGATGGTTGCAACAAAAGACGCTGTGAACTCAAGTCTTTGTTGAGGCTGCATGTCTAGCAGCCGCCAAATCACAGCCCCACGATTCGGATCGTACTCCGTGTCTGGGTCGCGACTTTGCAGGCGGAAACTACTGTCGTGTGCTATCACGAGTTCCGGCCGAGGAAGCACCATCGCGGTCGGGTTGCTTACGACACATCGAACTTCGACTGTCGCGCCGATCGGGATCTGTCGCGCGTCGGGAGAAGCGAAAACGTCGAGCTGAATCTGCTGAGCGCCACCCGCACGACCCGGGACCGGCGAGGACGTGTTGTTAACCCCGAGCAGTGTGGCTGCCTTAGTCGCTAACGTTTGGCCTTGAACGATGGCGGCTGCGGTGATTCGAAGCTGCCCCTCTCGGGTGACTCGGAAAGGGACTTCAAAGGGAATTCGTTCACCTGGACGAATCGCGGCATAGTTGGTCACCACACTACTTTGTCCGTAACGCTCATCAACGAGTCCGGACTCTGCATCGATTTGCAATCGCACATCGTTGATGGTTTGCGTTCCGTTGTTGACCAATAGACCATCAAAGATAACTTGTCCCGTTACGGGAATTTCGGTGATATTCTGGCGGGGTGCAAACTGAATCGTTAACTTCGGTGCTTGAACAACTATCGGAACGATTCGAGGCGGAACCTGCTGCCCACTCGATGATCGCACGTCGACTTGAATACGGCCTTGCATCTCTGTCGCCGGAGTTACATTTGCTACCACCTCGAACGCGCTTCTCGGGGCTAGCGGTCCAAACTGTCCCCACACGGCTGAGCCGTTGGTTTCTTGAATGGGTCGATAGGAATAGTCGACTCGAACTCCGGGAGGAAATGCTGCGATGACCTCAACGTTTTCGGCCGCCAAGTCTCCCGTGTTGGTAACGCGGATTACGTATTGCAAGTTTTGCCCAGGAGTCGCTATCTCTGGACCGAACACATCGAGCACCAGATTCGGAGCACTCCAAGTAACCGAGGTTGTGGTTCGAGCGAGTGGCACGGCGGGCATATCCCCAACGGCGGGGCGTTCGATTTCGACTTCGACTAGAGCTGTACCGTTCGAGGGAGCAGACGGCGACATGGCACCGCTCATTTGCCCACGCACAATTGTTACGCCTGCGACTCCATTTTGATCGACTTTTACTTCCTTCAAATCGGCGTAACTGATATCGGGTGGTATACCATTTGCAAATTTTGCCAAATCGGGATTAAGAGATCGGTACCGAACCGTCCATCCCTCTGCGGCATCAAAACCATCTCTCTTCATAACCTTGGTAACCAGAACAGCGGGAGATCCGTCTACGACAGTGATCGGCTGCGGAAAATCCCAACTGGCATCCACCCAGTAGATGGTCGCCGTTTGTCGTCGCTTGTCCCATACGTCGCTAGAGGGAGCGAGCACCGTGACCTTGGACGTTCCTTCGCTCGGGCTAGTCAAGCTGACCCATGTCTGACCTTTTCTTAAGGGTAAATCATCTGATGGGTCGGATGTCCCTTTGGTGATGTTTCCCGGCTCACGGCTTGTTCGACCGCGTGCAAAATCAACACCGAGTTTCTCGACTTTGATTGGTTCGCTCTTTTTCCAAAACGATGGCTTTTGACCTTTGGCATCATCGCCGACTTCGACAATTTGGCCTACGCTTTCAGGCGAGAGCATCCATTCGATTTGCTCATCAGTCACGAGCATTCCATCTTTGCCGCAAACACCGGCTAAGAGAATGACCTCGCCACCAACAGGTGCGACCAATCGATTGGGGGTTAATAACAACTCGCCGCACCGACCTCGTTCAAAATCGGCCGAGCTGTTGTTCTTTTTGGACAAGCAACCGAGGCAGCCTTTGCAGCTTTCTCCGTCGATGCATTTAGGGGGCGTCGGTGGATCACGAAAAGCAGGCGCCGTGCTCGGATATCCACTTGCAGGAGTGAGGGGGTTAACAAGCGTTGTGCCGCCCGGCGCGAAGATGCGATTCCCTGTCGGATCAATGCGAGGTAACGTTAAGGTCTGACATCCACTGAGCAGGAACAGCACAAAACTAACGGCAAGCCCGACACCAAAAAGCATAGAATGCACCGCACGTTGAGTAACGCTGAACATTCCTTTCTGGTTGTCGAATCCAATCGTTGTATTCATTCCATTCGTCCTGTGAATGCAGCCTAAATCGATAGACCTTTCCCGGGGGAAGAGTACAACACGGAAGCAGGCCAGGAGAGATAAAACCGATCTGGAATTTACGGGAAAGAGCCGACAGCCGATGTGTCGTTCAGATCAGGTAAAGAGAGCCGGTTGTTAGGAACGAGAGTCGTTCGAAGAAGTGGAGGGAACCGCCCGCTTAGATGTCAATCATCCCTCGCTACCAATCAGTCAATCAGTCAACTCAGTCAATCAGGTCGACTCAGTCAATCCGGTCCACAAGGACGGGCACGAGTGCCCATCCTACGTTTCACATACGTTCCGGCGCTTACGATCAAGCGGTTTCTTTGCGTTGAGGAACGCTCTTGAAGTGTCTGACTTGGCCATCGGTCGTATCGACATCGATCGTGTAGACCGTTCCGGCCACTTGATCAGGCAACTCGAACATCACGTCCAGCATGATCTCTTCGACGATACCGCGGAGTCCACGAGCTCCAACGCTCTTGGCACGTGCCTTTTCGGCGATCATCGATAATGCGGCCTCGGTGAAGATCAACTCGCAATCTTCCATTCCAAAGAGAGCTTGATACTGTTTGACCAAGGCGTTCTTTGGTTCGGTAAGAACTTTGATCAGCCCTGGAACATCGAGTGGTGCCAACGAGGTCACGACCGGCAACCGACCAATCAATTCTGGAATCAAACCGAATTCGAGAATGTCATCCGATTGAACTTGGGCTAGCAGCGATGCAACGTCGCTGTCATCGCGAACGCTCGGTCCGGAACCGAATCCGAGCGACTTGCGACCGAGTCTCTTGCTGATGATCTCATCGACGCCGACGAATGTGCCACCGCAGATAAAGAGAATATTGGTCGTGTCGATTTGGATGTACTGCTGTTCTGGATGCTTGCGTCCACCTTGAGGAGGAACGTTAGCCACAGTACCTTCGAGCATCTTGAGCAATGACTGCTGGACCCCTTCACCGGAAACATCGCGGGTGATCGATACGTTTTGGCTCGTCTTGCCGATCTTATCGATTTCGTCGATGTACAGGATTCCACGTTGTGCAGCTTCGATATCAAAATCAGCAGCATGCAGTAGTTTCAAAAGTAGGTTCTCGACGTCTTCGCCGACATAACCCGCTTCGGTGAGAGTGGTTGCATCACCGATGGCAAAGGGAACGTTCAGCATCTTTGCCAAGCTTCTCGCCAGCAGTGTTTTTCCGCTACCGGTCGGTCCAACCAAAAGGATGTTGGATTTCTCGATTTCGACGTCGCTGTTGCGTTCAAACGTTGAGTTAAGACGCTTGTAATGGTTGTGAACGGCCACGGCCAGCGATCGCTTGGTCGACGTTTGGCCGATTACGTACTCGTCGAGGTGCGTAACGATATCGCGAGGAGTGGGGATATCGCTGAAGAGTTTCTTTTGTGGCTTGCGTTGAACAGAACGCATTACGACGGTTGCTGCCGCTACCTGTACCACCGACGCTTCGACGTCCAGGCACGACATCCTTACCTTGGGCCATTATCGACTCCTTAACTAATTTCGGAAACGTATGCCACGTTAGCGAAATGGGAATTGGGACATAGGATCTATAGTAGCTCGAGCCATCACAAGTGGTTGACAGTCGTCAGGGGTTTCTTGCGATTTGGGCATCCTTGTCCTCTAAATTCGAGCCGATAAAACTTGTTGACTCGGACGAGCAAAACTCGCACGAGGCAACGTTAGCCTCCCAGGCCAACCAGTCGTCAAAACAGTTTAAGTCTAACACACTCCGCAGCTCTCGGCGTAACAATTTCATTTCAATCTGTTCGGGCATTGTAGTCCGGCAGACTGCGAACGTCACTCGCGAGGAGAATTGCTTTTGGTGTTCGGATCGCTTCGGGGGATGCTGGAGTTCATCCCTCCTTTTAGCGACGCATTAATTCTTCGGTATTCCGCTTCGCTGATGTCACCTTCACTACGCATTTCCTCGAAATTCTTTCGTATCAATTCGAGGGAATCGGTGTTGTCCATGGACGATCCGCGCAACTTTAACAGCGTGTAGTACGCCACAATTGAAATGATCAGCAAAATCAGAATTCCCAGAATCGCTTGAACGACCGGTTGTGAAAGGAAAGCCACCGCGCTATCCAAGAAACTGTTCTTGCCTGTCGTGTTCATCACTGAGAAGAGTTGAGTGGAAGATGTTCCTCGTTGACCGACATGGCAAGCAAACTCAATTCAACCCGAGGGTCCGTCCCCGCTTGTTCAAAATCATAGTACGCTTGTCCAGCAGCCACGGGCTAGATGCAAGCTCCAATTTTGTCGAGGTTTTTTGATCCGAACAGCCCCTAACCCCTCAAGCATGTCAACATTTCTATTGCGAGCGGGCTCGACGAGGCAGCAATTAGCTCCCCATCCCACACGGAAAACTCCTGTTGCCTAATTCCCCGAAGACTCCCTCCCGCTTCGTGCACGATTAGAATTCCTGCCGCAACATCCCAGGGTTTGAGCTGGTTCGCCCAGTAACCATCGAGCCGACCATCAGCCACATAGCAAAGATTTAAGGCCGCCGAGCCTAGCCGCCGCACACTTTGCGATTGAACGAGAATATCCAAAAACTGCTGCACTTCAGGGGAATCTTTGGTCACGTTTGGCGGAAAACTCGCCGCTACCATCGCATCCTCTAGCTTTTGACAACGGCTGGACTGAATCGGCTCGGCATTTCGGGTCGCACCTCCACCCCGAATGGCACAGTACATGTCGTCCGCCATGGGGTCATACACCACTCCGAGCTTTAACTCATTCCCTTTGATCAATCCGATGGAAACAGCAAAACAGGGGAATCGATGCACGTAGTTTGTGGTTCCATCCAATGGATCCACCAACCATGTCCACTCGTCTGTGCCACGTGCATCTCTCCAGTTTCCCGGACTCTCTTCGCCGACGAATACATGGTCCGGAAAGTTTTTTTTGATGGCTCCTTCAATAATCGATTGAGCGGCCAAGTCTGCGTCAGTCACGAGATCTTTAGGCCCCTTTTCCCGAACGGATGCATGAAACAACATCTGCCGCAGCACTAACCCAGCGTTTCGCGCCGCTTCTAAGGCTATGTTTTTTGCATCCGCTATCAGTCGTTCGCTCACGTTTTTTCCATCGGAAATGAGTTGGGATTAGGTATGCGTTTCTTGTTTCGCTTCTGCCAACAAGGTATCGTATTCCGATCTTGTTGCGTAGTTTAAGGTGCTTGCTTTATAGGAATGAAAAGAGGGGATCGTGTCCGCCATCAGTAACAATCAAAGTGTCCGCGGGTGGCAAAAGAACGATACCGGGGCGACATTCTCAAGCGATCCGTGGCGAGTGCAATGCCAGTGCCAGCCGAATACAACATTTGTCGTCTCGGAATCCGATAGAATTTGCACGCGACTATCGCTCCAACCAACTCTGGCACAACTCGATTCAACTCCGGCACAACACGCTGTCCCGGTCGTCGCGAATCCTCCTCTCGCGGAAAGCTATATCCGACAAAACGACTTTGTTACTATTTACCCCGAACAAAGTCCGCTGACCTTCGGATTTCAAGTCTACTATTGCGTGAAACAACCCGTAAATGACCTGCTGGTGATAGAGCTTTGGCTGAGCGTTCAAACATCAACCCTAGAATCTCACCCCCAACTGCGACTGAGCTTCGAACCCGTTACCGAGAATCATCAGCCCGCACCGCTCCAGGAAACCGCTCCTGGCCAGATCCTGTCCGCAGACTTGACCCGGGGCTTGATCGTTCATCCGCTAGACGTGGCCGATTGCACTTGGTTAAACAACTCCGACTCCATTCGCGTCGGTGCAACCAACTCTAGAAAACCCGAGCTTTTAGCCTTTGGCGGCTTTATGGAAAAAGGGGTCATCCGTAGAATGCGACTTCAATTGGTTCACTCTCGCCAGAAAATTGCCTCTCATCATTGGCAACAACTGGTGGAATCCTTTGCCAATAGCCCGCTACCACTCACAGCATAGCTTTTCATTCATTGAGGTTTCCTTTGGCTCGATCTGTCGCGAATTCCGCATCGTCTGCTTCAAAAAAGTCCACCGCTAACGCGAAGGCATTAGACAAACCGTCGGCAACAAAACCGACCGCCGCAAAACCAGCTGCTTCCAAAAAAGGAACCGCTAAGTCCTCCAAGACAGCCAAACCTACTAAAGCAAAAGCGGCCAAGCCAACGGCGACAAAACTTGATCCGAAAACCGCTGAAGCCAAAAAGTCGGCTCCCCTCAAAAAGAAACCCGCTGACACCTCGTCCAAGAAAATCAAATCGGAAACCGTCCGATCGTGGTACGACTACCCCGAATTGTATGAAATGGGCTTTCTTAAGGAGACTCCCCAAGAAGCGGATTTTCTCACCGATGCCTTTGAAAAGTATGTGCCATTCCCTGTGAAGTCCGTCTTGGAAGCCGGCTGCGGCTCTGGTCGATTGATCTGTGAAATGGCAGGTCGAGGTTACTCGATGACCGGTCTGGATCTGAATCCAACCGCTCTCAAGTACTGTGAAAAGAAACTAAAAAAGAACAAGAACAAAGCCAACTTGGTCGTCGGCGATATGACCCAGTTCTCCTTCGACGAACCGTTTGATGCAGCCGTTAATGCGATCAACACCTTTCGCCACTTGGAATCCGAAGAGGCTGCACTAGCCCACTTGAACTGCGTCGCGGATCACCTCAAGACAGGCGGTATCTTTGTTTTGTCACTCCATCTATTGCCGCGTGGCTCCGACCTCTGGGGCACCGAACGCTGGAGTGCCAAGTCGGACGAAGTCGCCGTTCATTATGCTTTGACGGTCGTTGATACGAGCCTCAAAACGAGACTCGAAAAACTCCGCATCTCCATGCTAGTTAAGAAACCAGAGGAATCTTTCCGGTTATCCGATCACATCACACTTCGCATCTACACAGTCAAGCAGCTAAAAGAATTGCTAGACAAGTGCACGAAGCTAAAACTGATCGCGGTCCACGATTTCTGGTACGACATCGATACGACTCAAAAACTCAATGCCGATGCATGCGATACGGTATTGATTCTGCAAAAGGTGTAGCCGTTACCGATACAGCTCGAACAGCCCCGAGTGATCGATTTGGCCAAGCCCCTTTTCATCAACTAACAACTCCCACTGACGTAAACAATTATCTAAAGTGGGAGAAGAAAAGCCAATCGACTGGGCTAATTCGCAGATCAATCGAACATCTTTCAACTGCAACTCTGCACGCCCGCCGGGCTGAAACGATCGATTGATCATGCGTTCTCCGTGCAACTGCAGAATGCGACTCTCTGCAAAACCACCCATCAATGCTTCGCGAACTAAGCTGGGATCCACACCAGCCCTCTCAGCCATGCGAATCGCTTGTGCAACAGCATCAATGGTCTGCGCCACAATCAACTGATTGGCCAGCTTGGTGACTTGCCCAGCACCAGATTCCCCCATTCGTGTTACTCGTTTGCCGACGGTATGCAACAACTCTTTGGCTCGTTCAAAGTCTTGTTCCGAGCCGCCAACCATAATCGTCAAGCTCGCTTGCTCCGCCCCCGTTTGACCACCTGAGACCGGGGCATCGAGCCAACGAAGCTGCTGAGCAAATTCTTTGGTGGCTTCAACGCTCGTTGTCCCAAAGTCGATCACTAATGCCTCGGCATCCAGCGACCCTGCAAGCCCCGCCTCGCCGAGAACTATTTCGCGAACGACGTGCGTATGAGTTAAGTTCAGGCAAACGATTCCACCCTTTACATATTCTGCCAATTCTCGTAACGAATCGGCCCGCCGTGCCCCTTTTTCTAAAAGCTCCGACCCCTTGTCTCGCGTTCGATTCCAAACGACCAGATCTGCACCTGCTGCGAGCAAATGCCGCGCACCCGGCAACCCCATATTGCCCAAGCCGATGTAACCAATCCTTTGCCCTGCTAATTTATTTTGGTTTATCATCTCTATATTGAACATCAGACGGGACGTGTGTGCAATCAGGCATGCGAATGACCTAAACTGTGCAGGGTTGTTATGATGTAAGTCCACGTTTCCGGGATATGCGATAACCCGATGAGCGATACACGTTTCCTTACGACGAAAGAATGCGGCGATGCAAGTGGTTATTACGGGTGGAGGAGGTTTTTTAGGGGCACAACTCTGCCGCGCTCTTCTCAATCGAGGAAGCCTCGAAAATCAAAAAGGGGATCGCGAACCGATCGAACAAATTCTTCTCCTCGATCAACGTTTCTCAACCCAAACGAATGAGGAACGAGTCAGCCAAATCGAAGTCGACATCTCGAATAGAGCCAAATTTCTAGACGCGTTGCCGACCAAACGTAGCGTTTCCTTTTTTCATCTGGCATCTATGGTCAGCGGCGAATGCGAGGATTCATTCGATGATGCACTACGCGTTAATCTCGATGGTGGTCGCCATTTGTTTGAGGCTGCGAGGAGAGCAGGACCCAGTTCTCGAGTCGTTTTCGCCAGCAGTATCGCTTGCTTCGGTGGAGAAGCCATGCAAGGTGAATGTCATGATCGAATGAAATTGACCCCTCAAACCACTTACGGAATGACCAAGGCGATTTGCGAACTTCTCATCAACGACCATTCACGCAAAGGACATTTCGATGGCCGATCCGCTCGATTGCCGACCGTTATCATCCGACCCGGCAAACCCAATGCAGCGGCCTCCAGTTGGGCCAGCGGTATGTTTCGGGAACCACTTCACGGCCAAACGTGCTTGCTCCCCATTCGACGAAGTCAATCTCACCCCATGACCGGTTATCGGACCGTCATTGAATCATTGATCGAATTACATGATTTGCCAAAGGAAGATTTGGGGGACGATCGCGCCGTCGGTCTGCCCGCCATGTCCGTTACTCCGATCCAAGCCGCTGCGGTGCTTCGTCAAGTCGCTGCCAAACGAAACCTCAAACTCGGTGAAATCGCCGACGACTTTCAGCCACGCATTCAACGGATTGTTGATAACTGGCCAACCGCGATCGATGGACGACGAGGACTGAGGCTGGGCTTACCTAACGTCTCACCCTTGGAACAAATTGTAGAAGAGTATCTCGACGACTTTGGTAGCTGATAAATCGATTGCGGGCCTATCCAGAGCGATCGCATACGGTTTGCTAGCATACCTACCGAAATCATTATTGATCTTGATTCAATGACCCTAATTCTGCTAGCGTTGTTAATGCGAAGGTGGGTCGATTGACAGGCATGGATAATCTGGCAACCCGCCGTAAGACTCCGTTCCACCGCACCCCATACTGTGTACTCAACCAGCTGTCTCGAAAATCAACACATGGAAGTCGCTGGCTATCGGTTCAAGAGATCTGATCTGAGGATTGGTGATCGGCTGCCTGGCATTAGCGCGTTCATGCGAATACGGAATGGTGAGGACTTTCTCGAACTGACCATCAGGAGCCACATCGCGTTTTTCGACGAAATCGTCGCCGTTTATAACCAGTGCACCGATTCCACAGCCGAAATTCTCATGCGTTTACAAGCAGAGTTTGGGCCGGAAAAGCTGCGGATATTTCATTACGTTGATCGCGTCTTTCCACCTGGCAGCGATGATCATTCGAAAACGCCGGCTGATTCGCCAAACAGTTTGGTCAACTATTACAATTTTGCACTGGCGGCAACACGATTCACCCATGCCACCAAGCTCGATGATGACCATCTCGCGATTCCCAATGTGCTGCAGCGCGTGACCGATCAAATCCGTGATCAATCCTCGCGACAGCAGAGCATGTTGTGCTTTTCTGGATTGAATTTATTTCCAACTCCGAACGAGATGTCGCTCTGCCGCCGAGACCCGATTTCTGGAGGTGGAGATATTGGCTTTTTTCGAGTGACCGATGACACCTATTTTACGAGAGATCGACGGTTCGAGAAGTTTCATCGAGGGGGGATACCTCGCCGCTTCGCAGGTTATCTGTATTGGCATCTCAAGTATCTAAAACCGGAAATGGGCTTCGCGAATTACGAATTGCAAAACTACCAGGGCAGTCGCTATGCCCAGCGAAAGTATCGATTGTTGGCTGATGAGTTCCCAACGATTCCACTTCGTGAACTGGCGCAGAAAAAAGGTCGTCAAACCTTGTCAGGACTCAAGTCCCTTTTCTCTGAAAAGCAGTCACTTCTCTGCAAACGAGATCAAGCTATCTGTGAAGCGTTTCCCTACGACACATGCGATGAAGCTTTGAGGCACACCGTATCACCTCACATGCTCAATCTGTTCCGTGAAACCCTCAAGACTCACTCGCAACGTGGATAAGGCATGAAAACCTATCTCATTAATCTCGATCGTTCTCCAGACCGACTAGAGTTCTTTAGCGATCAAGCCCGCATGCTCGGACTTGCATTTGAAAGAGTACTCGCCATCGACGGGCGATCCCTTCCCGAGTCGACTTGGAAAGCGATCGTTGATGAACGATTCGAATTTCAGCCCGTCAACGTTTACGAAGTGGCCGTATTCCTGAGCCACAAAGCCATCTGGGAACGAATGATCCGTGATCGCGTTAGCATGGCTGCCGTTTTCGAAGATGATGCGATCCTCGCTCCGCAAATCGTCGACACGTTTCGATCGATCGAGAACGCGAAACTTTCCTTTGATGTTGTTAAATTGGAGACAACTCTTCGTAGCGTTGTCCTCAAGGAATCCCATACCTGTCTTGCCTCCGGCGAAACGCTACATCAACTCAAATCATGGCACGGCGGCGCCGCCGGTTACGTTATCTCGCTCCAAGGTGCCGAGAAATTGTCCAAGGCCACGAATTTGATATCCGATCAAGTCGACCAAGCCATGTTTAATCCTCTTTCCAAGATTTCTTCTTCGCTCAAAATTCTCCAATGCAAACCTGCTCTATGCATCCAAAAAGACCTTCAGCATAGAGGACAACCTGCAACCTTTGCTTCGACTATCGAACGAAAAAAAACTCGTGGACGATTGTTCCGACACGGGCCTTTGATCGACCTACGCCGACTGATGAAAAAGCTGCAACAAAAAAGGCTCGCGAATCGACTTGCAAAGCAACCTGAAAACATGCGAGTCGTCGTGCCTATGTCAATGCTGGAACTCACCGAGCAATCTAGAACCGTTGCTGCGTGAACGGGACCGTAAAGCCTGAGCCTCGGTAACGAACCGATGAACATGAAGAAAATCGTAACGCTCCAAGTTTCTGGCGGGCTCGGAAATCAGTTGTTCCAATATGCTGCGGCTCGGGCAGTCGCCATTCGCTGCGATGCAGAATTGGTCTTGGACCTGAGTTTCTACCACGGCGGGCGTCATCGCAGTTTCGAACTAAACCAATTCCCGATCCAGGCCAAGCCTCGCGCGTTACCGAAAGGCAAATTGCGAGCCGTACTCACAAGGTTTCTAAGTTCGTTCGCCAACGGCAGTGAGTATCGCGAAAAAGCCTTTCATTACTCTTCCGCTATTGAACAGATTGATGCACCGACTGTGCTCATCGGATATTTTCAATCGCACAAGTATTTCGCGGGCCACGAAAGCGAAATTCGCAAGGAACTGGAGCCACCGGAATTGGAGGGGGATGACAACCGTCGATTGGCCGAGGCAATTTCCACGCAACAGTCAACGATCCTGCACGTTAGGCGTGGCGATTATGTTACCAATCCCAAGGCCAAGAAAACTTTTGCCGAGTGCACGATTGACTACTATCGACGGGCTCTGACGTACCTGCCGGCCCATAGCCCTGTGTTCGTGTTCTCCGATGACATTCCCTGGGCTAAGCAAAACCTTAACCTGGCTGACTCTGCAGTCTTTGTCGGTGACGGAAAGCCTCGATCTGGACTCGCAGATCTAAAATTGATGAGTTTGGGGCATCACCACATCATCGCCAACTCCACCTTTAGTTGGTGGGGTGCTTGGTTAGCAGGGCCGTCGAAAGGGCTAACCATAGCTCCGGCTCGTTGGTTCACGAATGAGGAGATTATCGATGCCGATCTTTGCCCGCATCATTGGGTGCGGTGCTAATTCCACTCGCGACAAAACCGCTTTACGCTAAGAATCGTTGCAGTTTTCGCTCGATTTGTTGGCAGATTGCGAATTATGGAAATTCTTAGTCTCGCTTGTGAATAATTCGAGACTAACCTGCCTCTTACTCATGCTCCCACGAGTCGAACTCCAAAAAGGGAACTTTGTGCCCCCTGCTTTAACCTGTCAAATCTCCACTTTCTCGATATCGAGATCGAAATGAACAGCGAGGCTTTGGCTCGCGATCGACCGTTGCCCCCCGAGATCGTTGAGAACTGCGTAAATCAGTACCAGACGATTTTAGAGCGGTATGCGTGGGCGATTTTGCGAGATTGGTCGTTGGCTAAAGACGCTACTCAGAACGGGTTCGTCTCGCTATCGCGATTCGGTGGAGATGTTACACCCGAAGCAAGGAAAAGTTGGTTGTTCAAAGTTGTGTATCGTGAAGCCATTCGCCTAAGAGAATCGCAGCGGTTGCAACCAAGCACAGAATTAGTGGCTGAGCCAGAGTGTCACTACGATTCGTCACCACTTACAACTTTGATCGAACAAGAGCGTGTCGAACTTGTTCGGAACCAGATCGCACAACTTCCCCCAGAACAGCAAACCATCTTGCGAATGAGAATCGTTGATGAGCGTTCTTTTACTGAGATCGCCACCACGCTAAACATTCCACTCGGAACGGCACTCTCCCGAATGAGATTAGCCCTCGAAAAACTGAGGAAACAAAATGACGAATCAGCAACATGAACTTGTGATTGACGATTTGGAGCAAGCGAGATTGTACGCTTGGAATGACCCCATTCTGGATCGAGCTACGTTTGAAGATCGATTGCCAAAGGAACCCCATCTGGCGGAACTAGTCGCCCAAGCCGTCGGAGAATATCTGGAGATACAGGCCGCCTGCTCGGCCATGTCGCAGGCCAATACGACCGCACTGGCCACCTCAACTCTAGAGACCCATCACGCTAGTCGATACATGGTGAATGCCGCATGGGCTTTATCAATTGCCGTTGCTGTCGTCTTTTTGGTTATCCCGTCGCAGTGGAACGCAGAAACCAAAACGAATCTATCCTTGTCATCGCTGGCCCAGACGTGGTCGGAGTTACACCACCAGCCAACGTCTTACAACCCTTCCGAACCAATCGATTCACCGATGGATTCTGCGGAGTATTACGGCGATGCCTCAGTACTAATGAGTGACGATTCGGATGGCGATTTACCTGATTTGCCTGAATGGCTACTGGCCGCAACCTCTTCCCAAACAACTGATACAGGAGCGATGCCATGAGAATGTTCCGTTTAACCCTGGCGGTTCTTGGTTGTTCCGCATGCTTGGCAAATCTGAGTCTAGCTCAGGAATCGGCAATTAAGTCGAAAGCACAATCCGAAGTCGCAGAGACTCAATCCGATGAACAACAAGCCGCTGCGTTTATCCGCAGCCATCATCCAGAACTCGCCACGCTTTTAGAGGTGCTAAAAACGTCGGATCTAGCTAAATACAACTCGGCTATCAAAGATGTCTCCAAGGTCATTAAACGACTTGAAGGAGCACGGAAACGTGACGAAAAACTTTATACCCTCGAAGTCGAAGGATGGAAGATTCAGTCCAAGATCGATTTGCTCCTAGCAAAGGGAGTGGCCAAGGACAAGAATTTCAAAGAAAGCGATCTAAAGCAGCTTCTGGATAATCGAATCGATAATCAAATCCAACGCAACAATCGAGAAATCGAACTGATCGACCAGCGGAAAGTTAGCCTTGTTGAATCTGTTGCCAAACTAAAGAGCAACCGCCAATCGCAAGTCGATAAACAATACGCGAACATGCTCAAACGGCTCAGAGGGGAAAAACCCAAAGTCAAAGACCAGGAACCTTGAGCAATATTTGCTTGGGCCGTTCCTTTTATGTGATAGCTTGCCTAGCCTGGAATGATTATGAAATTCATACAGCACCTCGTTACATTATGCATGGTTAGTCTCGGGCTTGAGGGCGCCCTCGTCGCACAAAACGACACAATTCAAAAGCCCATTCCCACTCGCTTTGCCCCAACCGATAGTGGCGAAGCTGCCACAGACGAAACACCAGACTTTCAAAAGCACGTATCCCCATTGCTAGGCCGCTTGGGTTGCAATGGACGTGCATGCCATGGTTCATTTCAAGGCCAGGGTGGCTTCATGCTTTCCTTGTTCGGCTACGATTTTGATGTCGACCATAAAGCCTTGCTCGAGCCTGGCGAAGACCGAGTCAACGTCAACAAGCCCGACGAGAGTTTGATTCTCTTAAAACCTACCAGCGATGAACTTCATGAAGGTGGCAAACGATTTGAAAAAGGAGGATGGGAATACCAAGTCTTAAAGCGCTGGATCGAGCGAGGAGCTGCCAACGCTTCAAAAACCAAATCGAAATCCCCAAACCTTAAGCTGGAACAACTAATCGTAGAACCCACCGAATTGTTTTTTGAAGCCAAGGGGCAATCAGCCAATCTACATGTCGTGGCAGTGTGGAATGATGGGACACGCGAAGATGTGACCTCGCTAAGTCGATTCTTTAGCAACGACACGTCTATTGCCGAAATCGATGAATTCGGTCGCGTCACCTCTGGTCAAACGGGAGATACTCATGTCGTAGTCGCCTACGATGTGGCTGTCGTTCCCATTCCTGTGATCAGACCCTTTGGCCCATCAGGCACGCTTGGCCCCATGATCGCTACGTCGGAATTAGAGGTAGATCGATTGGTCTTAACCAAACTTGATAAGCTCGGGATTCAACCTGCTGAGCTCTCATCGGACGAAGAATTCTTTCGACGCGTGAGCCTCGATGTGGCAGGCACTCTTCCAACCTCCAAAGAAGTACGAGACTTTCTGGCCGACCCATCTTCGGATAAACGAGAACGGCTTATCGAGAAACTCTTGAACTCACCCGGTTATGCAGCCGTTTGGACAACCTTTCTCTGCGACATCACCGGTAACAACGAAGATCAACTTCGCAATGCGACGTATCTGCCTACCTCGCCATCTCTCTACTGGTACCAGTGGGTTTACGATCGCGTCGAACGAAACGTGCCTTACGACCAAATTGTCGAGGGAATTGTTACTGCCGTTTCTCGCGAACCCAACGAATCGTACATGGAGTATTGCGAGAATATGACCAAAATTGCGAACGAGAAAACAGGTAGGCTGTTTGCGTCGCGATCACAAATGCCGTATTTCTGGGCTCGTAACAATCAACAAACGGCTGAAGAGCGGGCCATTAGTTTTGCGTACGCTTTCTGCGGAGTCAGGATTCAATGTGCGCAATGTCACAAACACCCGTTTGATCAATGGTCTAAGCAAGACTTCGATCAATTCGAATTGCTGTTTGGCAATGTCGTTGGAAGACAAGGTACTCTGTCACCCGAGGGCAAGAAAGCCATTGATGGCATCGTCGAACAATTGGGAGTTTCCAAATCAGCCAAAGGTAACCAACTCGCTCGCGAGATTCGTGAAAAGTACAAAACCGGCGAATACGATAAAACAATCCCCTTCCCCGAAGTGATTAATCAACCTAAACGCGCAGGCGATGATAGCAAAGGCAAGAACAAAAAGGGCAAAGAGGCTTCTCCGCCCAAGCCGATCTATGCCAAGCTTCTGGGCGGCGATCGATTGGACCTGTCTCAAACACCTGACCCTCGTGTCGATCTAATGAAATGGTTGAGAGACCCTAATAATCCGTACTTTGCCAAGGCGTTGGTCAATCGCGTTTGGGCCCATTACTTTCAAGTTGGCATTGTGAATCCGGCGGATGATCTCAATCTAGCGAACGCTCCTAGCAATGCTGCGTTGCTCGATTATCTTGCACGCGGATTCGTTGAACACAACTATGATCTGAAATGGGTTCATCGAACGATCCTTAACTCTGCGACTTACCAACGAAGCTGGCGAACGAATCCAACCAACGAACTAGATCGCCGAAATTTCTCGCACGCCCTTTTGAGAAGATTGCCCGCTGAAACCGCTTACGATGCTCTGAGGATCGCACTCTCGAGCGATGAACGGGCTCTGGCTATCTGCAATCTACAAGAGGATCGCGCGATCACAATGCCCGGTGCCAGTGCACAGTCCAGAAATCGCGGCAGCAATTATGCACTCTCCGTTTTCGGACGATCCACTCGAGAGAGCAACTGCGATTGCGATCGAACCAGCGATCCAAGCCTGCTTCAAACCGTGTTCATCCGAAACGATAGCGATATCCTGCAAGCTATGGTTGATCCGAACAAAAGTTGGCTATCGCAAGTCGCAAAGGAGCATAACTGGCCCATCGATTCCCTTCGCGGCAGTCGAAATCCAAACAATACAAAATCCGATTCGCCTGACGCCATGATGGGCCAATCGAAAGCCTCCGACAATACGATCGAAACGCTAGATCGCGAAGTCCGAAGCCTTAAAACACAATGGGAGCGACTCTCCCAAAAAGAAACGCCTCCAGAACGACTGCAAAACATCAAAACGCGATTAGCACGGGCCGAAAAGAAACTGGAAGAGCAACGAAAAAAGAACGCCGAAAGTCGCGATGAATCAGCAGTAGAAAGCGAGAGCTCGAACATGGTCAGCCCGCCCGATCTAACCAAGAATCCCAAGCCACGCGAAGGGCACGATGAGCAGCTGATTCGCACTCTTGTAGAAGAAGCGTTTTTCAGAACCTTGTCACGAGCTCCCACCAACGAAGAAATCCAATTGTCACTCAAGTCGATTTCTGAGGCCCCCAATCCACTTAGTGGACTCAGCGATGTTCTCTGGGCACTCATCAATTCCAAAGAATTTATCCTCAATCATTAATCCCCTCTCAAGCTAACGTAACACGACGACAGGAGCGGCTATGAGCAACTACAGGAACTGCGACGGAACACGTCGACGAGATTTTCTTCGAATGGGTGGACTCGCCACGGGTGGGTTGACGTTGGCGAACTATTACAAAATGGCCAACGCTGGTATGGTGAAAGAGGGAGCGGCTACATCAGGCATCTTCATTGACCTGAATGGCGGCCCCTCCCACATCGACACCTTTGATCCAAAACCAGATGCTGCACCGGAGATTCGTGGGGACTTTGGGACGGTGGCCACTAATGTTGCCGGAGTTCGCATTTCAGATCGGCTTCCGAAACTGGCAGCTTGTTTCGATAAATACACACTCATTCGAGGTGTGTCGCATACCTTGGCAGCCCATCGACTCGGTAGCGAGTACGTCAACACGGGCAGCCGCCCCATAGCCTCGTTGGAATACCCTGGATACGGCGCTGTGGTAACAAAAGAACGCCCAGTCGACCCAGACATTCCTCCCTTCGTTGCAATTCCCAATGGCGGCCAACGAGCTGGATTTCTTGGGATCGAATACGGTCCCATGAACACCGCAGCCCAACCGCAACCCAATCGACCGTTTAATGTGCGGGGCATCTCATTGGGGGCCGGCGTCACGGTTGATCAGATCGATCGGCGTCAGAATCTACTGACCCAATTAGATAAAACATTCGATTCGCTAAACGGTAAAGATCAGTTGCTAGCAGGCCTCGACCGGTTTTCGCAAAAGGCCTTTTCTATGATTACCAGCGAGCGTGCTAGATTGGCTTTCGATATTTCGAAGGAGTCTCCCAAGTTTGCGGAACAATTCGGCAGCGATCCCTTTGAACAAAGCTGTTTACTGGCCATCAGGTTGATCGAATCCGGCGTCCGTTTCGTTTCGCTGTCTTTGGGAGGCTGGGATAATCACACCGATATCTTTAACGCTCTTTCGACCAAACAGCTACCAAAGCTAGATGGCGGTCTTTCGTCTTTGCTCAATGGCTTAGACCAAAAGGGACTATTGTCATCGACAGCTGTGATGGTTACAGGTGAATTCGGACGTACACCTAAAATCAACACGCGTGCAACCCTGGGTGGCCGCGATCATTATCCTAGATGCATGTTTATGATTCTTGCGGGTGGCAAAATCGGCGGCGGCCGCGTGCTAGGAGAAAGTGACGCAACCGGATCAGGCCCTCTAAACGATGGCTACAAACCAGACGATGTGGCGGCCTCTTTTTACCACAACCTGGGAATCGATCCTAAACAAGAATTCCAAACCGAAACGGGCCGACCTATCACGCTGGTACGCGATGGCGAGGTCATTCCAGAGCTATTCCGCTAATTGCATTTGTTCCCAACGGTGGATGCCCCACGCTAAACCTAGCAAACAACCAGGCTTAGGGACCAGAACATCTGCGCCGCCCAGCGACCATCGCTCCCAATCAACCCAACGTGGAAAACCACTTGCAACGACTGTCATCGCCTCGGGGAATCGATTGCGAACGTGTTGTAACGTATCGAGCACGCGTTGGCAGTGTCGCTCGCTCGCGTGTTCGTCTGCCATGGGTGGTCCAGCTTCATGATCGATAAGAACCATATGAGGCTGAAACCTAAAGCGATGCAATTGCTCGGAATCAACCCCTAGAACCGAAGCATATCGATTTTCAAAACTCTCACACCACATCGAGTGCGTCGTACTAGAATCGGCGACGACGAGCACTCTCTTTCCCGACACCTCGATCTGAGCCAACTTCTCAGCAACGGAATGCCAACGCGCGATCCTCTGCCCTTTTTCTGGGGAATGAACATCCGTCCGACCGATCCCCAGATCCAAACTCGGTAACAACCGATCGTATAGTTCGTACCAGTAAAACGTATTTAAAGACTCTGGTATCGGCTGAGTGCGACGGTGGCCAACCCATGGCTCCCCCAATAACACGCAGACGCTGGAGTCCAGAGAGGAAGAGATGGCGTCATTCTTTTTGCGACTCTTTTTCAGTTGACTTGATAAGCCAGCTTCCACGCTTAAAGAAGTCGGCAGTGCTGCGGAGATTTCGTCCCACTCCGGTGCAAGGCGGCTTTCTAAAGCCACCATCAATAAATCGTCAGCTGACTCCAGCTTCCAATCCTTGAGCGAACTCAGATGATCAACCGCTGGCAATCGATCTAATATCCAAGCCCAACACTTGTTCTGCGGACCAACCCACCCAATGCGTCGCTGGATAGCTGCCATCCTCTCGCACCTTTATCTTGCGGCTTGAGTTAGTTCCAATTCCGTGGTGCGTATCAAGTCCAATGCATCTTGGCTCGAGGTCGATGAACGCAACATGGTCAAAAACACTTCGTCCGTTACGAGCCTAGCCAATCGAGCCAATATTCGCAAATGAACGCGATCATCCGTCGAACAAATCAAAAAGAAAACATCCGTCAAATGCCCCGATGTATTTCCAAAAGGAATTGGCTGCGGCGAAATCCCCAGTGCAACCAATGGTTCGGAAAGAATCGACGACTGCGGTCGACGTGGGTGTAACAACGCCACCCCATTTTCAAGTGCCGTGGGATGCAAATCTTCCCGAGCAAGCACCGCTTCGCTCATGGCTGCTGCATCCCAGAGCAAACCCGTGTTCGCAGCCAATGCACACATTTCTCGAATCACCGAGTTTCGAGTTCGCACATTGAGCGGTATGGAAACTGCATACGGTGACATAAAGTCGACCAACATAGCACGATCATCCGAATTGACATCAACGTTCTTTTGCAAGACACGCTCCATGCGTTCCAACTCATCAGCATCGCTTACGCCGATTTGTTCCTCTAACCAATGATGGATTTCCGCTTCGGAAAACTTCAATTCGCCGTTAACACGTCGAGAGGGAATCTTTCCCCGCGTCGCCATCTTGGTCACCTGCCCCACGGTCAAGTGGAGGTAATCCGCGAGCTGTTCAATATCAAAGTCCTTGCTAGCCATATCCGATGCGACGCGATCGTCGTGCCTTATGCAAAATTTTTGGTTGGAGAAACCGTATGGTGTCTGTTTAGCGGCCGACCACTGCTTGGCAACCGACTCGATGTCGCCAAAGTTTAATTCCATGCCTCAATATTCCCAACGGCAATCCAACCGCCATTTCCTAATTTCAATCGGAAACCCACCCATTTAGGCACAAAAAATGCAGTCAGCTCGGCCCGGGTGTCCTGTCTCCGAGAGTAAACGAACCCTCACCGAGCTCATTCGTAGTATCTCTTAGTGTGAACGAGTTCCCTCCCATTCTCAGAAAGCACAATCATGCAGATCTTGATCAACACGGACAATCACATCAATGCTTCCGATGCGTTTAACGAAAAAGTCGCGGAACTCCTTCGCGAACGATTTCGACGATTCGACGACCGGATTACGCGCATCGAAGTTCACTTTAACGATGAAAACAGCTCTGCAAAATCCTACGGAAACGACAAGAGATGCGTACTCGAAGTCCGCATGAACGGAATGAACCCCCTCGCAGTCACCGCAAACACTTCAGAGGTTATGTCATCGCTTCGAAGTGCAATTGATAAGATGCGATCGCAAATCGACTCTACTCTCGGTCGGCTCGAAGAAGCACGGTAACTCGCAGATGGTTTTTGATTGATCAATAACTTCATCGCCGTAGAGACGATTCTCGCTCGCTACGGCCGGGGGGATCATCTACCGTGCGGTTGTTAGTTCAATCGCAAACTCACCTGAGTTGTCGCTAACGCCCGCAACGGAATCGTTCACTCGCAACAACAAACAGCTTCTCTGTGTCGCTTGAAATTCCCCCTGTGATCCTACCAGCACACGACTCCAAACTTCGCTAGGCTGCTCAACATCCAAAGGTGCTAACACACCGATCAAAGCTCCGAGTTTGTTGCCACGGTGATATTCAACAGAAATACCTTTCGGTGTTGCCAGCCACGACTCACCGTTTGAGAATCGCATGACTTTGACAGACCCCGACGCGTTTATACTAACCTTGTCTCCAGGCTCCAGCACTACACCAGTCGACTGCCAACCGCGATCCGCCTGAATCGAAACCCGACGAACTTGATCCGATTTCAGTGTTTCCAAATTGGCATCCCCCCAACGGAGCATCAGTCGAGGAGAATACCCGAATTCTAAATCGTCCAAGAAACAACGCCATTGAATCGAAATCTTATTCCAGTCATCCGCGAGTAAGTCTTTTAGCTGTTTGGATGCGGCCAACGAGTAATCTAATTGGCCTCGATACAGCGCACGAAAATCTTCACCATGTTCGGGATGATGATCGAAAAAATAGACCGCCGCCCAACTCCAGCAATATCGATCCATCCGACGCTGTCTCATGTCGGAAAAGGCGAGGATGTCTGAAAGCCTCGGTGCAGTATTCTGTTGCATGGAGTTCTGCACTTGCAAAATCCGACCCCACGATGGAACCTCTTCGGCAACAACGGGAAAATAGCCTAGCGAAACTCGATCGTTTTGAAGCTGATGGGTACTGAGATAATCGGCCATTCCCTCCATGAGCCAAGGAGAACCAGCACCGCCAAGCCATTCGTACATGATCCAGTGCGTGGCCTCATGAAGAAACAACATCCGACGATAAAACTCCGATGGTTGCTCGACGACATAAAGCTTGTTGCCCAGTTGAAATCCGTCTTGAAGGAACGGAACCTCGTTCAAAAGCCCTGTCCCATTCCACTTTGTGCGATCGCCAACCAGATAAACCGTTGCGTGCAGACGCAGAAGCTTGCTTGGTTCAGGCTTAAAGATCTGCTTCCATTGCTCTATCGCTTGATCGAGATAAACGGGCCAATTGCGAAGCTCGCTATTGAGTTCCAGATCGGTAACCAAGGTCATATGTTCCGATTTGATCTGCTGAAAGCCCTGCTCCGATAGGGATTGAGATTGGCAGTTCTCACTCGAAAGAATCAACGCAAACAGGAAGCCGATCATCGTGACACAGAACAGCCACCTCGCTTGCGTCGCGTGATTCATTAAGACACCAATTGCGATTGAATGGTAAGAGCCAACTCGACCGCTTGGCACGCCAGCGTACCGTCCAATCGTGGTGCAATCTGACGCGATTTCACACTGTCCGCCATGTCGTCGATTTCTTCGCGAAAAGCATCCACCTCGTCGGCCGCGGGTAGCTCCGGTATTAGCACCTCCCCCGAACGAGTCGCAATACGCAAACTCATCGATTCCGATCCATTCGAATAGGCCGCAAACTCGTGCTGGAGCAACGCGTGTTCGAGGTGCAGTTCAAACCCGTGAGTAAAGGGGCGTCCGGGCGCATCGATAACCCCGGAACTACTCGACACGCAAATTCCTGGATCTGCAAATCGATGCAAAACATGCACGTACTCTGCAACTCGGCCTCTCATGCGACCAACCACATCAACGCTCGTCGGAGTTCCGAAAAGCAATTGGATCCAGTGCAAATCATGCACGTGAAGATCGACCAACGGTCCACCCACTCGGTCGGGTTCAAAGAAATCCGAGATCCACGTAGGATTCGAAATCACACGCTTAAAGTAACCACCGATCGGCTTTCCATAAACACCCTGCTGAACCAACCTGGTGGCATACGCAAAGGCGCCCATGTACGGCAAAACGTGTGCTACCATAACGAGCCGATTGTTGGCCTTGGCCGCATGGAGCACCCTGCGACAGTCATCTCCCGTGAGAGCCATCGGCTTTTCAATAAAGACATCTTTGCCACACTCGATGGCTTGAATGGCAGCTTCGGTATGCAAATGGGGAGGCAAACAAATATCGACCACATCAATGTTGGCCGACTTTAGCATGTCTTCATACGTTTCGAAGACGGATAGGCCATCGAGCGAGATTTGTTCGCCGGGCGGACCAAAATTCCCTTTGATCGAACGCCAGTCGCCGGAACGCTTGGCTGCATCTCGGGAACAAAACGCCACCATACTTGCTTTGTTACTACGTTGGTAAGCCAGATGATGAATCCAGCCCATGAACCCAACACCGACTAACCCCACGCGTATCATTCAGGATTCTCCGAACTTTGATCAGGCGTTTTGTTTTCTTTCTCTCGCCACGTCGGCTTTCGTTGGCGTGCACGAGGATGGTGTGCCGCCAATATCTCGCGCTGTGGATTCTCATCCAGCGATTTGGACAATGGGCGAGCGGGAGTCTGCACGACAGTCGCTTCCAGTTTCTGTTCATCCATTCGCAGAATCTCATTGATCTCGAACTCAACCGGAGTGCCAACCTCCAGATTTCGAAACTGTAGCCCCTTGAGAACGGATTGATGAAAGAAGACATCATCCCGAAAATGGTCGCTACGAATAAAGCCGAATTTCTTTCCGGCTAAAAGTGTAATGATGACTCCAACCCGCATCTTGATGTCTTACCCCTCGGTCTTTAATCGACCGACACTGCTTTGAAAATATTTCTTGCGCCGAGCGGAAACCGCTTCTTTGTGGTGGCTATCCGATAGGTCGGACAAATTGGACTGGCAATATCGACAACCAATCTCTTCTATATGGAACTTAATATAGTCTCTCTTTTCGTCCGTCATCGCTCCGAGCAGATAGCTTCCCAACTCTTCGCGAGTGGGACAGCTGATTCTATGACGACGCCAAATATCACCGATGGAATGGACCCCACTCTCACGCTTGGCGATCAGTTCCCTAAGCCTTGATTGCAAGTCTCCGTTCTGACGAAGCATCACCTCGAGGTTGGTCATTTGCTCCAACGGCAAAGACTCTTCGATGTAAGCTAGGAGAGTTGCGTCACTAATCGTATGCATGGAATGGGAAACCTTTAGTTACGAAGCTGGCCAACAGCCAACGTTACGTTTTGGCCTCCGAACCCGAAACTGTTATTAAGTGCAACTTTTATCTTGGACGGCCGTGCAACATTCGGAATGTAATCTAGATCGCAGTCTGGGTCTGGAGTCTCTTGGTTGATCGTGGGAGGAAGCACGCCATCTCGAATGGCCAACATGCAAACAATCATTTCCGTCACGCCAGCCGCAGCGATCAAATGCCCCATCATGCTCTTTGTGCTAGAGACGGGAATCGATCTGGCCAAATCTCCGAACACGCCTTTGCACGCCAGAGTTTCGGTTCGATCGTTGACTGATGTTGAGGTGCCGTGGGCATTGACGTAACCGATGTCCTCTATGTTGAGCTTGGCGTCAGCGATCGCATGACGCATACAACCAATGGCCCCTCGCCCCTCAGGATGAATATCGGTGATCCGATACGCGTCGGCCGTGCTGCCATAACCGAGCACTTCGGCCAATATAGCCGCCCCTCGCTTGCGAGCATGTTCGTACTCTTCGAGAATCACAATCCCCGCTCCTTCACCAAGAACGAATCCATCACGATCTTTATCGAATGGCCGGGACGCCCGAGTCGGATCGCCGTTTCGCTGGGACAAGGTGGTTAACAAACTAAATCCTGTTAAACCGAATGGATGAATCATGCTGTGAGCGCCCCCAGCGATCATCGCATCGGCATCTCCCGCACGAATCAACTCGGTGGCTTCACCGACCGCTTGGCTGCTGGCAGCACACGCGGTCAAACAATTCGAATTGGGGCCTTGGGCATGGAACAATGCAGCCAAGTGGGCTGATGGCATGTTGGGCTCTTGTTCGAGTTCTGCGTTAACATCGAGAACCTCGCGTCCCTTACGCAGAAACGCAGCCAAGTCAAAATCTCCTTCACGAACGGCAGCGGCCATCATCGTGGTGAAGTTGACAAAGTCTTGATTGCCTTCACCCGCACCCATGTAGACCCCGAGTCGACGAGGATCGAGCCCCGAGTCTAAAATGCCGGATTGCTTAACCGCTTGATGGGCGGCGCCGATTGCAAATCGTGTGTGCCGTCCGCGATGCTTCCATTCTTCGGGGTTTTCGCCACAAAGGCTGACGTTCCAATTTTTCACTTCTGCCGCAATGGTTGTGGGGTAGCCTGCGGCATCAAAAATAGAAATGGGGCCCACCCCACTCTTGCTTTCCTTGAGAGCATTCCAAACGGTTTCAACGTCGTGCCCTAGAGGGTTGATCATCCCAATACCAGTAACGACAACTCGTCGACGCATTACAACCATTCCTGTCTATCGAAAAACGGACCGAATCAAAAAACAAACCAGAACCGGGCTTCGATTCGACTAGCTTCGGCTAGCGAACGTCCGGGCTGCTTGCTTTTCGGCCTCAATCATATGTGGAGGAGGCTCTATTCTATTGCCGTTCTGGTCGACAGCAACGTCGAACAATTTCAATATGCGAAGAGTTCGCAGTAAATCT
>JALOQS010000223.1 GCA_025459355.1 Pirellula sp. | reverse complement strand
ATTGATCGTCGCACTGACCATTTCATCGCGGTCGGTGTGACGTGCGATCTTGCCATCGATTTTCGATTCGGGAACTTCGGCGTGACCAATCCAATCCCAGGGACCGGCGGCCAAGAATCCTAGACCGAGGATACCATCGGGTTCACCGGGAAAGAGTGCATCGCCAGCGATTTGTTCTTGGAGAAACCGACTAAAAGGTTTGTCTGTATTGAAGGAGCGAATCACATAGTCGCGGTACGGCCATGCGTTCGGGCGTAGTTTATCTTTATCGTAACCTGCCGTGTCGGCATACCGAACGACATCGAGCCAATGTTGGCCCCAGCGTTCGCCGTAGTGGGGAGAGGCCAAGAGGCGATCGACCCACTGCGTATAGACATCATCTGCGTTATCCGATCCTGGTTGATAAGCTTGCTCGAATTGTGCGAGTTCGTCTTTTGTGGGAGGCAAACCCGTCAAGTCTAAGAACAAGCGGCGGAGCAAAACTTTGGCAGGAGCTTCGGGAGACGAGGTTAGTCCCAATTCGCGACGTTTGACTTCTAAGAATTTATCGATGGGGTGGTCGGAACCAATAGGTGCGCCGAAGGTGCCTTTGTTGTCAAGCTGGGGCAATTCAGGTTTCTTAATGGGCTGAAAAGACCACCAGTTTAAGTCGGTAATGGCCGGTGGAGTGATTGTTAAATTCTCGGGCCACTCGGCACCAGATTGAATCCACTGAGCGAGTGTATCGATTTCTTGCTCGGTCAGGGGTGGTCCCGATTTTGGCATGCGGGGAGGATCGTTGCCGGCGGATTTGACCGAGTCCAAGAGTTGGCTGCTGTCGGGATCGCCCGGTTCGATCATGCCGCTGGCGAGGGCGGAGTGTTTCTCGGTTAAAGAGAAGCCCCCTTTAAGATCGTCCGCGTTATGGCAGGAAACACAACGAGATTGCAGGATCGGGAGAACCGACTCTTGAAACTGTTGGGAATGGGTCGCCGTGGCAAGGTGGGAAAAAAACGCCACGAAACCAAGGAGGGGAACGATTGGGTTTCGCATCACCGCATTGTATTCGACAGTCGGATAGACAGCATGATTGCAGGCGGGATAACCGGGATTTTTTTGCCTCGTCAGGATCGGGACGGGGATAAAGATCTGGAATACGGCTGTTCCATGGCGTATTATAAAGGCATGAACACCAATTATTCATCCAGAGACTTGTTGAAACATCTCTCGGCCCTCCCCCCTACCCGCAGGGAATTTCTAAGACGCAGCGGGACCGGATTCGGTGCACTCGCCTTGGCGGGCATGCTGAACACCGAAGATCCGTTCGCATTTGCCGATTCCACGCTGTCGAATGGGCAGGGGAATCCGAACCCGATGTTTCCCAAGAAGCCGCATTTTGAGCCCAAAGCCAAGGCGGTGATCCACTTGTTCATGAACGGTGGACCGTCCCAAGTTGACACGTTTGACCCCAAGCCGGCTCTCGACAAGCTTCATGGTCAACCGGTTCCCAACAATTTGAGAACGGAACGTGAAACCGGGGCTGCGTATCGTTCTCCCTTTAAATTTAAAAAATACGGCCAAAGTGGCATCGAGGTTAGTGAGCTATTTTCGCATGTCGGTGAAATGATCGACGATGTGTGCGTGATCCGATCGATGCACGCCAATGTGCCGAACCATGAACCATCCCTCATGTTGATGAACTGCGGTGATGCGACGTTGGTTCGCCCATCGGTTGGTTCTTGGGTGACTTACGGATTAGGAAGCGTCAATCAGAACTTGCCCGGCTTCATCTCGATGTGCCCGGGTGGATACCCGATCAAAGGTTCCGAGAATTGGCAATCTGGTTTTTTGCCTGGAGCATATCAAGGGACCTACGTTAACACCAAGAATCAAGACATCGAGAAGCTGATTGCGAACATTCGGAATGCTTCGGGGATGAGTCAATCGGATCAGAGGCGTCAGCTAGATTTGTTGCAAGCGTTGAATCGCAAGCATCAAGAGGCTAGACAAAACGACGCGGAACTCGAATCTCGTTTGCAGAGTTTTGAATTGGCTTATCGAATGCAAATGGAAGCGAGCGATGCATTTGACATCAGCCAAGAGCCACAGCACATTCGAGAAATGTACGGAGACACGGTCCAAGCGAAACAGATTCTCATCGCGAGACGTCTAGTAGAACGCGGAGTTCGGTACATTCAGTTATGGCACGGAGCGGGGCAGCCGTGGGATAGTCATGACAAGATCGAGGAAGCACACCGTAATCTAGCTGGGGAATGTTCTCAAGCGATTGGTGCTTTGTTGAAAGATCTGAAGCAAAGAGGGCTTTTGGACAGCACGTTGGTGGTGTGGGGTGGTGAGTTTGGACGGACGCCGACCGTTGAGTTGCCAAAGCCTGGAGCGAATGCCGGTTCCAATAGTGGGCGAGATCACAATCACTACGGGTTTACTATGTGGTTGGCGGGTGGTGGAGTGAAGGGTGGTTATGTTCACGGTGCCACGGACGAGTTTGGATTTCAAGCGATCGAGAATAAAGTGCATGTGCACGATCTTCATGCCACGATGATGCATCTATTGGGGTTCGATCATACCAAGCTCACGTATCGGTATGCGGGACGGGATTTTCGATTGACCGACGTACATGGAAATGTAGTAAGCGATATTTTGGCGTAGAGATACGGGAACTGTCGGTCGCTACGCTTCAGGAGACGCCTCTTAGAAAGAGGCTAATACACGCCCTCGGGCCTGCGGGTTGGGGAAGCAGGTTAACCTTTACTTCGGGAAATCGACTTTCATCCAGAACGGATGTTGTCGATCGCAGCGAGTGCGAACGTCTTTCATCAAGACGCGGGTGTCCGCATTAGGTTCGTATCGTTCGTTCTTTCCCTTCACCGTCACTTGTACGTTGCGGCTCAGGTCTAGTAGATCGGGGGTTAGCCAGATGGTGAACCGATCCGCAGGTGCGGTTTTCATCAGAACGACATTGTTGGGCTCTCGGATAATTTCCGACTCTACTTCGTGTTCCGTTCCCGGTGTGAAGAGGAGAGGGTGATTAATGTTTTTGCCTTCTTTAAGTTGATCGGTTTCAAACCACCAGAAGAAGCGATCTCCAAGTCGATTGGTTTTGACTTTAAACTCTGTAATGTTCGGATTTCGAACGTGGTTTGGCAAATTGATCCATTCGAAAATACGAGGTAACTCTTCCAGAAAATGATCAAATCCACGGCCGTTATAAATCGTCAGCATCGTGTCATACGAGCGATTTTGTAGGAGCTTATCCCAGACCAAGGAGTTGACTTCTCGATGAACTTCGGCGCCTTTTGCCGCCAATTCACCGGTCACAAAGTAGTGAGGGACGTAGCGTGTGTTGGGCAGATACTGAATCACGTACTTGGATGCGACTCCGCAAATCACGACGCACCCAGCCCATAGATCGGGGTGAGCTGTGGCGATATCCCAAGCACCGTCCCCACCAATGTGATGGCCGGAGAGATAGACTCGATTGTTATCGATGCTAAAACGTCGTTTCGCATCCATGAGCGATGCCAATACGAAGTAATGCTCGTTCTCGGTGTAGTTGTATGAAGGCTGTTTTTCGAGTCGCCAATAGGGAGCAACGACGATAAAGCCGTTCTTTGATGCTTCCCCCCAGCCCCGTTCTGACTCAGGATCAATCGGACCGCACCACCAATCGATTTGATCTTTGGGTTCTGACACTTGGCCATTCATCGTCACAACACATGGGTAACGACGATAGGGATTGTATTCAGGCGGAAGCTGCACGACGTAAGTCGCTTCGATCCCAGCCATTTCGCGAGGCAAAGGAACACGTATCAAATATCGGCCGGGTACTGTTTTTTCTGCGACAACCTCAGGGTTGCTTTGGTCTGGACGGTAGGAGATGGGGCATAGCATGTTGTCGGGTGGTGGCATGGGGGGAGCCATATTGGCTACAATCCTCGCGACATATCGAGGAGAGCCCGACTCGAGCTTAGTAAGCTCATCGAGGGTGGCGTCGTTGGGGCTGGGGGCGGAGAGATATTGATGAACCAGTTTTTTAGCGCGAATGCCCGAAAGGATTAGTTTAAGGTTCTCTTCTGCCAAACCTGATCCGTAGATCCAGCCGCCGATTGCCAATGCAATGCGTGCGTCTAGTTTAGAGTCCTCTTTCAATCTCACGTAATCCGAGAGTCGGGGCAATGTGTCTTGATTGAGGTAAGTCTCCATCTCTTTCCAAATCTCCAAGCAATCCTGCTGTGCTTGCGGATCTTGGAGTTGATCGATGTCGGTCTTGATAGCGTTCAGAATCGCATCGCGGTCGTTTCGTTCTTTTGTTAATGCGTCTTTCTGCGATTTGATTTGAATCGAGTTCTCGAGTGAGAAAGAATCCGTGGCGATGCTGTTTAAGATTTGTTCCGCAAATTGATGTTGACCAGCTTTGCTTTTCAGGTTCTGAACCATCTTTAAAACTTGGTCGACTGCTAACTGATCCAGTTGTTTGAGAGTCGACTTTAATTCGTTTTCTTCTTCTGGGAATAATTGGATAGCAAGCTGCGCGACTTCTCTAGCCTCAATGTATCGGCCTGCAGCGTTATAAAGGCTAACGACTTCGAGATAAGTGTTCGCCTTGTTGATGTCTGCGTTTTTGATCAGAATGTCGTAGAGCGTTTTAGGTGGGATGGAATCCAATGACATCCGCATGTCCCAAACCGGTGCGCCGGTCGCGCCCCGAAGACTCTCAAGTCTAATGTACTGCGGAGTGATTTCGGTGATCCCTTGTACGACGACGTCACCAGTCCCAAATTTGTAGAAGCGTCGTCCGAGAACACTGAATGGGGAAACTGTTGATGCGGCGGTGAATACGTCCACACGTCGTGTACCTGACGGGACCACCAAGCGAGCGTTTCCGGGAAACTCGATCTTTGCCTGCCGTGGGACCTGCACTTCACCTTGGACCAGATTGTTATTAACCAGCGTCAGTCTGAGACCGTCATCCATTTCGGCAATGCTGGCCGTGTTTTGACCTGCACCGCTGGCTTTGGCTTTAAGCTTGACCGAGGAGATCGGCGCGCCCAATACCGGGCTGATAATCATTCCGTTTTTAAGAGTGACAGCAACTCGCTGCGCCGAAGCGGTGGGTGACAGCATCCCCAAAACAGCGGCAAACATTATGACGTTTGCCGCAACCTGGATCGTCCCAAGGCTCCGAATTCCGATTGCCGTCCTTTGCTCTTCTGAGGGCCATTCAGCATGATCACGCTTAGAAAAAGGGGACCGACTAAATTTTGCTAGAAGAGAGAAGAGGGCCATGGGCTACTTTAATCCTCGGCGAATAAGTAATGCTTCTACGTTTGGTTCCGAACCGCGGAAGTCAATGTATTGTTTCATAACATCTCGGCTTCCGCCACGAGAAAGGACAGTTTGCCTGAATTTTTGGCCAATCTCTGGGTTGAGTCCTCCCTGTTGCTGCATGTAGGCGTAGGCGTCGGCGGCCAGAACTTCGCTCCACATATAGGCGTAGTAGCCCGCAGAATAGCCGCCGGCGAAGATGTGAGCGAAATAAGTGCTACGGTAGCGAGGTGGGACTGGGGCGTAGTCAACTCCGTACTTGGCCAAGATTTTGGATTCAAAGCTCACGACGTCAGAGACGTTTTCCTCGGCAGCCATGGAGTGCCATCCCAGGTCGAGCAATGCCGCTGCCAAGTATTCGAGAGTCTCGTAGCCTTTGTTGAATTTGCTCGCGACGATACTCTTTTGAAGCAGTTCTTTTGGTAGAGCCTCACCGGTCTTGTAGTGCTTTGCGTAGTTGGCCAGCACTTCAGGGTGAATGGCCCAATCCTCGTGAACGGTCGAGGGGAACTCAACAAAGTCTCTTGGGACAGAAGTACCGGAGAGGCGTGGGTATTCGACGTCGGAGAACAATCCGTGCACGCCGTGACCCAGCTCATGGAACATGGTGACTACGTGATCGAGGCTGAGCAAGGTCGGTTCACCTTTGGCTGGCTCGGGGATGTTCATCACGTTGACGATGACAGGCAATTGGTGCAACAGTCGCGATTGATCGACAAAGGAGTTCATCCACGCGCCACCTCGCTTGCTATCGCGAGCGTAATAGTCAGCATAGAAGATACCGATTTGTTCACCATCCTTACCCAACACATCGAAGACTCGTACCGTTGGGTGATAGGTAGGCAGATCGTGTCGTTCTTTGAATGTGACGCCGTAAAGTTTGTTGTAGGTATAGAACATACCATCTTCGAGAACGCGGTTGATTTCGAAGTAAGGTTTGATGAGGCTCTCGTCCACTTGGTATTTGCTGGCTCGAACTTTCTCGGCGTAGTATTCCCAGTCCCACGGTTGGACCTCG
>JALOQS010000222.1 GCA_025459355.1 Pirellula sp. | reverse complement strand
CGTAGCGACTTTAGGGCTACCAACCCTGCTCGCCCAGGAGCTTTCGGCCCAAGAGGGCAAAGATAAAAATCCGCCACGACGCGGCGAAGGTGGTCGCGGTGAAGGTGGTCGCCGAGGACCAGAGGGCCAACGTGGCGAAGGGGGCCAACGTGGCGAAGGGGGCCAACGCGGCCAGGGGAGCGAGAATGGTGCTGGGCCTCAGCGAGCCCAAGCACGCAACGGGCTCGGACCAGGAGCATTGGGCGGGCCTGGGGGCTTTGACGGCAGCATAATGCTGGGGCAATTGATGAAGGCATTGCCCTTGGTGAAAGCACTTGACGCTGACTCGGACGGGGAGCTCTCTACCATCGAGATTGAGAACGCGTCGAAATCATGGTGCAATGGCTGGTTTAGGTCGGGGCGGCGAAGGTCGACCAGGTATGGGAGGCGAAATGCTTGCTCGCATGTTCGAACAACGCGACGCTAACAGTGACGGAATGTTGAGTGGAGAGGAAATTCCCGAGAGGCTTCAAGCGATGGTAGGTCGGGTTGATAAAAACGGAGATGGCAACATTTCCAAAGACGAGTTTAAGCAGGTTCAAGCGGGGATGATGGAACGAATGCGAGATGGCCAAGGTGCGGGCGGACGTCGCGGCGGAGAAGAAGGGGACGGCCCCGCGAAACCAAAGCGCCCAAACTAGTTGGCAAGTAACCGTACGGAGAGATGACCTCTTTGGTTGACTCTCGTCTTTTGGATTTTGGATTCCCAACCTTTGCAAAAAGAAAAAAGAGAAATGAACATGGAAAACGTTCTGCGATGCCTCTTGCTTTTCACGGGGACTTTTTTAACGCTTCAAGTCTCTGCAATCTTGGTTGCGCAAGAGGGCGCAATCGTCGTTTCGCAAGAGGAGACGAAACCCACTGCGGAACAGATCCAGTTCTTTGAGGCAAAGATTCGTCCCGTCTTGATCGAGCATTGTTACCGGTGTCACTCGACCGAAAGCGGCACGGTACGGGGTGGTTTGGGAGTGGATCACCGCGAAGCACTCTTTAGCGGCGGCGCCTCGGGGCCTGCCGTCATCCCGGGCAATTTAGAAGAGAGCATCTTGTGGAACGCAATCAACTATGTTGACTACGAAATGCCGCCCAATCGCAAACTGTCTCCATCCATCTTGGCTGACTTCAAGACGTGGATCGAAATGGGAGCTCCCGATCCACGTGTCAACGAAGGGGTCGTCGTGCATTCCAAGGTTACGCCAGAGATTATTGAAGAAGGAAAAAAGCACTGGTCCTTTCAGCCGCCGAAAAAGGTGCATGCCGAGGCTGGTAACTTTTCCGATTGGGCTCAGACCGAAATCGATCGCCATGTAGCAAGCACTTGGGCTGAATCGGGCGTTTCCCCTGCACAGGACGCCGATCCTTCCGATTTGATAAGACGTTTATTTGACGATTTGATTGGCTTGCCACCAACGATCGCGGAGCGAAATCAATTTCTTATCGCTTATGAAAAAAATCCCGAGGAGGCCATTGCAAAACAAGTTGATGAGCTTTTGGGGCGCCCACAATTTGGGGAACGATGGGGCAGGCACTGGCTTGACGTCGCTCGCTACGCAGAGAGTACGGGACAAGAAGTCGATATGGCCTTTCCACAAGCGTGGCGGTACCGCGACTTTGTCATCGATTCCTTTCAAAATGACAAACCGTATGACCTCTTTATCAAACAGCAAATCGCAGGGGATCTGATCAAAGTCGACTCCGATCAAGAGTGGGCCGAGAATTTGGTCGCAACCGGATTTCTGGCCATCGGCACCAAAGCTCTGATGGAGCAGAACCCACGGCAGTTTCAAGCGGATGTGATCGATGAACAGATCGACGTTACAACGCGAGTCATTCTTGGCTTATCCGTCTCCTGTGCTCGATGCCACGATCACAAATTCGATCCTATCGCGCAAGAAGATTACTATGCCATGGCTGGAATCTTTTCCAGTACGGAAACGTGTTTCGGTGGGAATCGAACGCAGAGAATCCGTCAGCCTAGTCGCTTAATCCAGTTGCCCATCAATGACCATTCCGAAAAATTGACCGTCCTGGCTACCTCAGATCGCAACAAACTTAAAGAGGAACTAAAGGCGTTAGAAGAACTCTACGAAGAAGCGCGTCGAGAACGCCGCACCAATTCCAATCAAGCACGAAACCTGATCAACGTCGGGTTGTTAGATCAGTTAATTGGCCAAACCCGAGGCATTCTGAACAGTTATGATGAACAGGGCAAACCGTACTCGCTGTGCATGGGAGTGCAGGATCGTCCCAGTCCCCGAGACGCAAAACTTCTGGTGCGAGGCGAGATCAATCAACCTGCACAAGAGATAGATCGCGGGGTAGTAAGAGTTTTGGCGAATCAACCTGTCCCGATTTCAGAGTCTAACTCAGGAAGATTGGAATTGGCAAACTGGCTGGCATCGCGCGACAACCCCTTAACCGCGCGAGTCATGGTTAATCGCATTTGGATGCACCTCCTAGGCAAAGCCATCGTGAGGGAAACGGATAATTTCGGAGTGTCTGGGCCGAAACCAACACATCCGGAACTGCTCGATTATCTGGCTGTGGAGTTTATGGACAATGATTGGCGAGTGAAGCATATCGTCAGGCTGATCGCAACCTCGCGAGTGTATCGATTGTCCAGCAAATTCGATTCTATGCAGATGGATCTCGACCCTGAAAATGTTCATATCGCACGCGGCAATAGTCGCAAACTGAATGCCGAAAGCATGCGCGACGCAATCTTGTCCGTTAGCGGTCAAATCGATCTCAAGCGACCGGAAAGAAGCCCGATCGCCAAGATGGGGGAAGTTCCCATAGGAGCGAACGGCCCCGCTGTCTTGCCCCCCGGAACTTTGACTGCCCTCATCGGAAAAGGGAATGACTTCTCTGCGTTGCAAAAATTCTCGAGCGGCTTGAGAGGCAATGCGCAGGCGTTGCAGGCGACGAGTTATGTCCGTTCGGTTTACTTGCCGATTGCAAGAAATTCCCTACCGCGGTCGCTGGACGTTTTTGATTTCGCAGAACCGTCGCTGGTCGTCGGAGAACGCGAAACGTCTAACACACCCGACCAAGCACTCTATATGCTGAACAACGCTTTCGTCCTTGAACAAAGCGATGCACTGGCGCGAAAGATTCTAAAGCAGGCCAGCAATCGAAGAGGCCAAGCGACGGCTGCATTTCACCAAATCCTAGGACGAGAGCCAACAGAATCCGAACGCAAGGCGACAGAATCGTTCTTCCGAAATGCGGACAAACTCAGCGCTGACAAACTCAGCGCTGGCAAGAACAAAGAGCAGTCAAACTTTCAAGCGTTGAGCCAACTTTGCCAAGCCTTAATGTGCTCGGCCGAGTTCCGGATCATCAACTAGTCTTCATCGAACCTACAACGGATAGCAAAAATTATGTTTCCTACATCGTTTCTAAGTCGACGGGAAGTCCTGCAAACCGCATCCGCTGGCTTCGGATACTTGGCATTTTCTGGTCTCAGCACACTATGGGGGCAAGACACGACGGCGACCGAAACCGCTGTTGCAAATCCCTTGGCACCCAAGAAGCCTCACCATGGTGCCAAGGCAAAGCGGGTCATCTTTCTTTGCATGCAAGGGGGACCTTCACATGTCGATACCTTTGATTATCGCCCTCAACTGAAAAAAGACGAAGGAAAGAAATCGGGCGGTAGAGGCTCGCTTCTCGCTTCACCATGGCAATTTCAGCAATCGGGCAAGAGTGGGCTTTGGATATCGGAACTCTTTCCTGAACTCCAAAAACAAGCGGATCAATTGTGTTTGATTCGCTCCATGCATTGTGACCAACCGGTTCATGCGCGGGCCATGACACAGATGCACACCGGCACAGCGCAATTTGTGAGACCGTCGCTAGGCGCCTGGACATTGTATGGACTCGGCACGGAAAACAGCAGCATGCCGGGTTTCATTGCTTTAAACCCACCGGCTGCGTCATCGCAACTGTATGGCAGCTCATTCTTGCCCGCAGTTTATTCAGGCACCAAAATTGATCGATCGCGAGGTCGTTTTGCAGGAGCCGCTCGTGGCGAATCGAACGCGTCCCTTCCCGATATCAAGAATCCGAAATGGAGTCCCAAACAGCAACGCAACCAGATTGATCTCATTCAGAAACTAAATCGCGAAAAACTAGATCGGGATGTTTATCAGCCTGAAGTGGAGGGAGTGATTGAGTCATACGAACTCGCGTTTCGAATGCAGAGTGTTGTGCCCGAGCTGATGGACCTATCGGGCGAGTCGGAAAAAACGTTGTCGCTCTATGGCATCGATCAAAACGCAACCAACGAATTTGGTCGTCAATGTTTGATGGCCCGGCGGTTTGTTGAAGCAGGGGTCCGATTCGTAGAGATAACGCATGGCAACTGGGATCATCATTTCCGGCTTTCGAGTCAATTACCAGAAAAGTGCCAAGAGATTGACAAACCGATAGCAGGTTTACTGCAGGATTTAAAGCAGCGCGGGCTGCTCGAAGAAACGTTAGTAGTCTGGGGTGGAGAGTTCGGCAGGACACCGTATGCACAAAATGGTGATGGTCGAGATCACAATAACAAAGGCTACACAACCTGGATGGCAGGAGGCGGGGTCAAGGGTGGATTTAGTTACGGTTCAACCGACGAGCATGGAGCTAACGCCGTAGAAGACAAATGCCACATCCATGATTGGCACGCAACAATTCTTTCCCTACTGGGACTCGATCACGAGCAATTAACGTATCGTTACGCGGGTCGTAACTTTCGATTAACGGATGTGCACGGGAATGTCATAGACAAGATTAAGACCTAGATGCCAATCATCTGACCCACGATCGGAACACTTGATATTCCGTAAGATTCAAGTGCATTAACATGAGAAATTCATCCGCAGAGTCAAAAACTTCGAGAAAACAGGAGGCGCATTCGCTACAACCGGCACGGTCCCTCAGAAAAACCGTGTGAGAAACGGTGCAACAATTTGCTCAGCACGTTTTGCTATGGTACTTATTCCAGCGTACTTTTTGCCCACGTGTCTTAACCGTAAGTCTTCTCCCATTATGCTCAGCTTTTCGAAAACAAGAAAATCGTCCGTTGACACCGAAATCAACAACTTGAAAACGCTTCTCGATGAAGCAACGGGAATTGGAACATCGAATCAGCAGAAGATTGCTGCTATCGATCGATCGCTAGCCATGATTGAGTTCAGCCTAGATGGCAGAATCGTCAATGCGAACGAAAACTTTCTGAACACCTTAGGTTATTCCCTAGAAGAAATCGTCGGCAGACACCACAGGATTTTTGTTGCTCCAGAAGAAGCTCACAGCTTAGAGTACGAGAATTTTTGGAGTCGACTACGCCGTGGAGAATTCTTTTCTGGTGAATTCATTCGCCTTGCGAAATCCGGTAAGCGAATATCGCTACAGGCAACTTACAATCCGCTTCTCGATTCCAACGGCAACCCCATCGGCGTCATCAAGTATGCCATGGACACCACCGACCAAAAGCTCAAAGTTTCGGAGTTGCAAAGCAAGAACGATCTTGTCGAAAAGACCTTTGCCGTGATTCAGTTTACCCCCGAAGGCGTCATCACCTATGCGAACCAAAACTTTCTAAGTACTGTTGGTTACAGCATGGATGAGATTCGCGGGAAACACCACTCGATGTTTGTCGATCCCGATTACCGAAACTCCGCTGAGTACAAAGATTTTTGGAATGTATTGCGCAGCGGTCGATTCCACGCTGGGGAGTTCCGACGAGTGGGACGAGGCGGTAAAGAAATCTACATTCAGGCATCCTACAACCCGATTTTCGGTCTCGATGGCGAGATTGCATCGATTGTCAAGTTTGCAAGCGACATTACTCAGGCGGTCCAAAATCGAAAACGCAGCTCGCAAGTCGCGAGTGCTGTATCGTCGAGCGTCTCCGAGATGACACACACGATCCGTGAGATCTCTAACAATGTTTCCTCCACCGCGACTCTGGCTAAAGAAGCAGAATCGCTCTCCGTTGATGCACGACGAGGAGTTGAGGAGTTGGACGGTCAAAGCCGAACAATTGGAAAGGTTGTTGAAACGATCCGAGACCTTGCAGAACAGACCAATCTACTGGCATTGAATGCGACTATCGAGTCAGCACGAGCAGGAGAAGCAGGTCGTGGGTTTGCAGTGGTTGCCAGCGAAGTCAAAGAGTTAGCCAAGCAGACTTCGAAAGCGACACAGAGCATCGAGCAAACGGTTCGATTGATTCAGGATAGCATCTCGGCGGTTGTTTCCTCGACAGAAAACATCTCCAACAGCGTTGCCAATGTAAGCCAAAACATGCTGGTCATTTCGGCAGCAGTCGAAGAGCAATCCGTCACCATGCGGTCGTTAACCGACACCGCACAAGAGCTTCAGTATCACGATTCGCACCGTCAGTAGCCTGATGCGGCCGAAACCTGGAGTTCTGGGATAAAACGAGGTCTTCGCCTCGTTTACTCCCGAGCGATAGGGGCGAGCTGCTACAAGACAGGTGAACAGCCGTAAGCCGTTCGACCTGCAAGGTGTGACCAATTGGCCGCATTCTCAAAGGGGCACCTTCTTAAGAGACACCTTCTTAAGGGACTCGCCGCACACTCACTCGCTTATCAGGAGCGAGCTAAGCGGCGGTCTTGGTGGGACCGCATTGGAAACATTTTCTCTGCACGGACGAAATGGATTCGAGG
>JALOQS010000034.1 GCA_025459355.1 Pirellula sp. | reverse complement strand
GATACCGCGATTCCTTGCAGCTCAAGCATGCTGGTCCCGGTTCCTGACATTAAGGTGCGGGTTCAATACCATGAATCCGTTCAAACCTTTGACTGATTAAATTGTGATTGAGTGCTAACGGTCGATTGACGAGCTACGCAGAAGACGCATTCAGCTCGTCAAATTGCGAATCAAACAACGAACTGATCGCCTGAATCGCAGCCTCGGCATCAGGTCCCTGCGCTCGAAGCACTAGCTCACAACCTTGGGTTGCTCCCAAAGTTAGTAAACTCAAAATGCTTCTACAGTCAGCCACCTGCCCAGCTCGTTCTAACTCGATCTGTGACTGGAATGTCGATGCTGTGCGAACCAGCCTGTCGGCCGGCCGCATGTGCAACCCCTCGGGGTTCTTGACTGTAACGACGCAGTGCTGCATTACTGGAGCCATTAAATCCTATTAAGAACCAAACTGATTGCTGTCAGCCTCGTCCAACAAGTGAAGAATGTCTTCAGCCGTTTTCGATTGACGCAAGAAACGGCAGAACGTGTCGTCTCGCAATTGACGAGAGATGTTCTCAAGCGCTCTCAAGTGATCGCCAGGACGATCAGGCGGCGAAACCAACAAGAAAAAGAGGGACGCGTCTTGCCCGTCGAGCGACTCAAAGTCCAAACCCTCCGGGCTAACTCCGACCGTGCCCACCAACTTTTCGACACTCGCATGCTTGGTGTGTGGGACCGCAACACCGCGTCCAATTCCCGTGCTGCCAAGCTCCTCACGCTTCATGATCGCCTTGATGATGTCGGCTTTATCCGAATCTTTGATTTCCCCGGCCTCGACCAATGCATCAACTAACTCGGCAATGACACCCTCTTTCGAATTGGCTGTCAGACTGGACCGAATTGCTTTCGGAGAAATAAATGCAGAAAACTTCATGGACTATAAAATCCTTCCAATGAATCATGTGGCCCGAATTAGGCTGTTTTATTGAACTTTATCCTCGTCGGATCTCTTCCAACAAGGCGAAACTACGATGCGTTTAAACGGATTCGCCGCCGATGTGCTTGATGCTGGCGGCTTTGTGATCCGTTACCTTTTCTTTGTGTTTGCGAATTTGCTGTTCAACCTTGGCAATCGTCAAGTCCAAAGCTGCAAGTATCGACTGAGAATCGGTCGAAGCGACAAAGTCGGGAGCATGCTCCGCTGAGACGTTTATTTCGACACTGGGACGATCCTGGTGACCCAAATCTACCGTGACGTCGATGGAATTAATGCGGTCAAACAGTCGCCGTACTCTCTCGACCTTTTCAACGATAATGGCCTGATCTTCTTGCTTTAGATGGCCATGACGGGCAGATACGTTCACTTGCACAGGAAAACTCCAATTCTACTAGTAGTCCGACTCCTCAACATTTCGCTCGCCAAACAAGCTGAACGCTGAGGCAAAAATTCGGCATCGATCCGGGGATCTCAAAGGGGATTGTACATCGTTTGTAATGGGCAAACAAATCCCCCTCCTTTTCGTCACAATCGAAATTGGGACCAGGAATCTTCAACGGATGCCCAATCCCAGATCCCCTTTCCATTCTGAACTACTACCCCCCCTGATGAGGCCGTCAAACCCGAACTTGGCTCATTTCCATCGAGGAAACACAACCAAAATGCTTCTCATGCAATCTTTAACGATGAATGAAGGGTCTCTATAACCCTGGCTAATAACTCGTTACTCGGTCGTTTGTATGGTCATCGCCATAATAATCGGTGCGGAGTCGTCGTCCGGACCTTTGATGAGCTCCACTTTGCTGAGCAAATCCTTGGACTTGGGGCGAATCGATAGATAACGAATCTGGCGACCTCCCGCATCCAACGCGAATTCACTCTTTGGAACATCCACTCGGCTAATGTAGTCTGCAAAGTGCTCTCCATTGACCAAGTTGTGATCCTCGGTTTGACCATTCGCATACGTCAATCTGACAATGACTGACGTGGAACCTGCATCGCTGGCGGGATAGGACCATCCGCCAATACCTCCCAGCATGTGAATCGCAACGGCGGATGTTCTACACGGCAGCTCCACACTCTTTGGCATCTTGGGTGCGCGAGTTCCGTTGGGACCATACAGCATGATGGCATTGGGGACCGATGCTCCCTGTGGGTCGATAAGCATGAATGGAATGTCCTTAAACACTGTAACACCCCAGTTCTTTAAGACCAATCGTTCGATCTCGCCGTTCTCGTCAAAGAACATGCCGCGAGTCGTGATCGTTGTTGCAACGGTGTCGATCGACAATGGAACAAATTTGCCTTTGCTGGTCAAGAATTCCAGCAGGTCGCGCATCTCCTCTTTGCTCATTTGGTTCTCGAACCCTTCTGGCATTAAACTCTTTTGAGATGCGACCAACTGATCGATGTCCTCGCGCAGTACGACTTGCTTTTTGGCTTGTGCGTTGACGATCTCGAGAGCTGTTTTGCTTTCACTCACCAACATACCGGTGATGATTTCATCGTCGATGGTCCTGACATTGTAGGTCCGGAAATTGCCCTCTACACTTCGGCTCGGATCGAGAATATGAACCAAAAGTTCTTCTTTCGGGTGAACGGCCATACCAGTCAAATTGGGGCCAATATTGGTTCCCAAATCACCATGCTGATGACAGAGTGCACAATGCTTTTGATACATTGCCTTGCCGTTGGCAATGTTTCCTTCTTCGTGTGTGATTGGTGACCAAGCTTCAACAAGCTTCTGACGGTCTGCATTCATGGCAAAACCTTTGGAGGCCAAGAGCGCAATGGCTCGTTCTCGTATGGCTGCATCGGGATGTTCTCGCAGCGATTGCTTTTGATCAAGTTGCAGGTCGTTCCAAGTCATCTTGCCACGATCGATCAAGTCCAACATGTCGTTTGTCGTTTGCGGACGGGACAGCAACAGCCCGACCAAGCCTTTGCGGAAGGTTGGTGGTAAACCGCTGCTGGTCTCGATAAGCTTCTCTGCCAATCCATCGACGCGGGCATTAGACAAGGCCGACAAAACACCATCTAGCCACTCTTGCGAGCTCTGTGCAGTGGCTTGTTCAAGCAATAGACCGACCAGCTTCGTATCGTTTGGCATCATCGATATGGACTGCTTGGCTGCTGCAATTCTCTCTTCAACTGGTTTGCCCGAGTCGCTAAAAACGGTCGTCATTTCGGTAACAATTCCAGCGAGTGCTTCCTCTAAGCCCGCGATACCCGCCTTGCCGGCCAGTACGACAACTTGGCTCTTGGATTCAACAGGCATGCTCCCCTTGAGCCAAATGTCTGTCAACTTTTCTCCTAATTCCGCAGCGGCTTGGACGGTATGATCCCTCGGCCATCCTTTGCTCAAACCTTGGACAATGGCGATGGCGACCTCTTGGTTGCCCGGTTTCTCGCCGAGCAATGTCATGCTTTGGCTGTCCATTTTGCTTCGAGCTGCATGTTCGGCTACGATCGCTATGTGTGCGATGGCTCGATCCGATTGCTGCGATTTGTTCCGGATGAGTTCGGGCAATACGTATCGCCAATGTCGGCTTGCCGCGCTAGTCCACGCGTCCAAAAGCCATCGATCTGGCTGCTCCTTTCCATCGATCCTGCATAACATTGTTGGGTCTGATAGCGCGCGGCCGATGTCACGGTTCGATTCGGTCGCATCCGCCAACTTCAAGATCGATGCCAAGCGGACTTGCGCATCGGCATCATCCAGCAACTTCGAAGACTGAATGGCCTGGATAGCTACCAGCGTATTGGCCGATGCAAGAATGGCATTTCTTCTAACGCCGGGGCTTGGATGAGTAGTCAATGATGCGAAATCAAAATCGATACCTCTGCCATTCAAAACCCACATTGCATGAATGGCTGCCACATTCAATCCGACTTCATCCACGCTCCGATCACTTAGAAGCTTCTTGAGAGATTGAATCGAATCATTCGACAACGTAGCTTTCTCCACCAACAGCCTCTGCGCGGCGCGTCTCCAAAGAAAGTTAGAGTGCTTTAGGGTCGCGATGAGTTTAGCCTCGTTGTTAGGATCGAGACCCTTTTTGATCGACTCAGATTCGCTAGCCAGGAAGCTTCGATCTCGTCCCTCGGTTCCTTCATAGACGACACGATAAATCCGTCCGTGTTTTTTGTCACGAAGATCGCTTTCGTAAGCATTCCCCTTTCCAGTCTGAAATCCTTGAGGTGTTGGATTGTGCTGAACGATATAGTTGTACCAATCGATCACCCAAACGTTGCCGTCGGGTCCGACCTCAGCCATCGTGGGGGCTGCCCACTCGTCAATACTCGCTAAGAGATTAAAGGGGCTGGTGCTGCGATATCCTGCACCGTCCCTGTTTAGTACAAACGTGCCAACCAAATGGCCTGTTGGTCCGCAAACGAAAGCCGTGCGATTCCACCAATGCTTGGGATACGTTCTTGCTGTGTATAGGGCGTGACCAGCTCCGGCTGTATAGCCTCCGAACTGATCGACCTGACGAATTTTGTCGGTGATCGGTTTAAATTTGTAGGTGTCAGCGATCGTTTTTAAGACGCTCGACGACCAGCCGCTGACCGATTCATAATAGCGATTGGGAATCGGCAGAAAATTGCTCGGGTTCGCATTTGCAGTCGAGCCAAAGATCAATCCGTCTTCGCTGAGTCCCAATCCCCACGTGTTGTTGTCGGTCGATCTCAGAAACTCCAGCTTGGCGACTCGAATCGTGTGCTCATCAAATCGGTTGGTTTTCTGAGTGGTCAATGCCCCTTTCTTCGTTGCGAAGGCTGGTGCTGATTCATCTGACTTGCCGGGCTTGATGGCAAAACGCCAAAATCCCTGTCGGAATCCTTGCTGCTCTTGACCGTTAATGACCGGACGAGAGTCGTTGTAACCCTGCATTCCGTAAACCCAATTATCGAGCCCATACTGAAAGTTGCTGACGCCACCGTGTGTGTCACCCAACTCCCATCCGGTAATCAACTCTTGTCGAAAATCTGCAATATCATCGCCGTCTACGTCCTTGAAGAAAACGGTAACCGGTCCATCTTGAACAATCACGCCGCCGTAACAGTAAACGATTGCCGTAGGAATACTGAGTCCCGAGGCAAACACGGTAAACTTGTCTGCAACGCCATCGTGGTCGGTGTCTTCGCAAATGCGGATGCGGTCACGGCCTTGACCGACAGGTTGCAAGTCGTTTGGGTAATCGATCGATTCACACAGCCACAACCGACCTCGGTGATCCCATTTCATAGCCAACGGCTTGCCAGCTAGCCCCGCTAACTTCGATGCAGCTTGTTGTTTGGTTGCATCATCTTCGCTTGCCCACAGTTGCAAAGAAAAGTCTTCAGGAGTCGAATACAGTTTGCGTGACTCGGCCGCCGGCAACGGATTCTGCATCTGTGTCATCGGCTTTCCTTGTACGCCCCAACGATCTCCAGGCAAGTAGTTCGGGATCTTGCCACCGACGTCGGTGTAGTTGAACGAATAGTCTTGGGGGACGCTCGTCATGGCTGGGATAGGAAAACGCTTGGGATCTTGGAAAGCGGCGACTTTCACAGGTTTTTTCGCAGCCCAACGAATGCCCCGCTCGAGCAGATTCTTAAAGCCAGGTTGTCTCCAGGTCTCTTCGTTATGCCCCCAGGCAGTGTAGAAAACTCGACCTTTGCCCTGCGTTCGAATCCATGTCCATGGCTCCTCCGTTGTTCCCTCTTCCAAGTCCCCTTGTTTGCGGACTTCGAGAACGACTCGGTTCTCCGGATTGTGCTTATGATGGATGTAGGTTTCATCCCAACTCTCAAACCCGCCGAATCCTTTCATCACCTCGTGATCGGGGGCAACGATCTCGGTGATGAATCGACCCGTGCCGTGTTTTCGGAACTGCGCGCCGGTAAGTGCGATCGCTTTGGGGGAGTTTAGAAAACAATACGATGCACAGTGAACGGGGACAAACCCACCTCCGTTTTCGACGTAGTTTAACAGTGCATTTTCTTGGTCGGGAGTGATCGAATCGATATTCCCGTAAACCAGCAACGCATCGAACCTCGCGAGAGTTTCGGGGGTCAGAACTGCCGCAACATCATCGCGATACTCCAGGTCGATCCCTGTTTCTTTCAACGAGTCTTTCACCGTTCGGTAAAGACTGACGGGCCGATGGTGTCCATTGTCACCGAGCATCAAAACTCGAATCGCATCCTGGGAAAAGAGACGCGAATTGTCGAACGCCACTGCACAAGCTAGCAGGACGATACCCAATCGAACAAACATCATGAGTTTCATAAATCCAAAAAAGGAATCGCGGGATCTAAAGTCACTCGGCATTCTAGTTGCGACAGGAAAGCCTGGAAAGAACGCACCCCGTCGGAGGCCAAAGACAACCGGAAAAAACAAGGCGACCCAGAGAGTCGCCGCTTGTAACCGTTTCCTGCTGCTGGATTCTCACGGCCAAAGGGAAAAAATGCCGTTTTGGAAAAGAATTAGGCTCGAAGGATCCAGAGAATTAAGTTGGTTCAACCGATTCGATCGGCAGCTCGTCCATCACTCGCATCTCCAAAATCCAGCGAGTGAGTACAACGTCGTTTGATAAGCTCAGTTTGTCTAAAATCCGCTGCCGGTGACGAGCTACCGCTTGAAAGCTGGTTCCGAAGAGAGCCGCTATGCTCTTGATCGGTAAGCCTTGGACAATTTTGGCTACGACCTCTTTTTCTCGCTGGGTCAATGTCGCCAATTTGGCAATAGCGGCATGGCGTTGGTCTTCTCCGATCTTCTTTTGCGTGCAAAGATCGATTGCTCGCGAAAGGCTCGCCTCAAGCCGCTCCAGTGGGACTGGCTTTTCCAAATACGCAACGGCACCATTCAAAAATGCATTCGCACACGAATCTACGGTGGCCGCCTGGGCTGTGATGATAGTAGGGACGTTCCAGCCTTTGGCTCGCAACAGCCTCAGCAATTCAACACCCGGCAAATCGTCCAGCTCACTTCCAATGAACATGCAACCTACCGGTTCGGTAGTAACCAATTGCCGAAAAATGGAAGCGGACTCAAATACTTGACAACTGATTCCACGACGAGAAACGACATCAAAGATGCTCTTTTGAGCCTTCTTGTCGTTGTCGACGATCAGAACCGCAACTTGTACGGTCGTTTCCATGTTTTTTAGCTGCGAGTGTAGCAAGGAGTCGTAGATGCCTATAGCGTCTGGCGTGCTTGGGATGGAAAGTATCGACATATTCGTCTTCGTTTCTCCGTTCTGCCCGCCCTCCTGTGCAGTGGCCGAACACAAAGTGGTTAGGTGAAAGCAAAAACCGCAACAAATGTAAACCCATGGGTGTAATAAAGGTTTCGGGGTAACAGAGTCTATTTTTTGAAAAAACCACCTCAAAATGTCCTCGAATTTGCAAAGATCTTTCGATTGGATTAGTATTCGTGACTCTATCGCTCTCGTTTGTTTAATATAACAACTGGTTTGGGTTGATAACTGCTCGGCCCCTTGCGCTATGCCTAGGTAAACGATCCGGCCGATTTTACGGCGAGCCGTTGCCATCCGGTTGAGCTCTTCCCTTAACGCGTGTAATGTGTTGACCTCGGAATGGGTTGAATCAGCAACCCACCTACCCTTTTTGCATCAAGCATGCTGCTTCGGGACGTTTTTTATCTATGGATGACTTTGATAGCCAATTTGACAGCCAATTTGCGAAAAGATCCTCGCCGCGACTCGAAGAAAAACTTTTGATCGAAGAGCTGAAGTCGTGGGAGGAGGCCAAGCGTCCGGAACCTGCCGAACAAGCTCGATTGCGAGTGCTCAGCGTTTCATCAGGCAGGCACCAAGCGGCCGAGTGGTTAGGCCAAGCTTGGAGCAATATCGAAGCCGTTTGTTGGCATATCGATTCATTTCAAGCCAACCGCACGACGATGCAGTTTTCGCTAGATTCCGAAAATCAATCGATTGCCCAGCCAGCTCATTTGAAGGTGTTGTGTGCTGCGGATGCTCCAGACGGCCCTTTCGATTTAGCTCTCCTGAGCCTAGTTAGCACGGGGGAAACCGAGCTGGCTCGCGATTATTTGCAGCAGCTTTTTTGCAAGTTGAGGATAGGTGGCCGATTGGTCGCATCGGTCGACAACAAAGAGGATACCTGGTTACTGAACCAACTCAAATCGTTCGAAAAGAGTGTCAAGCTCACGAATCACAAACGGGGCAAGGTTTACTGGATCGAAAAGACGGCGGAATTGAAAAAGGTCAAGGACTTTTCCTGTGAACTCGCGTTTCGTGACTGCGATGAGCTGATCAAACTAGTCACCCGCCCGGGGGTGTTTTCTCATCGTCAACTCGACAATGGGGCCCGACAATTGCTCGATGCTGTCGACGTTTACCCGCAAGCTCGATTGCTCGATATCGGTTGCGGTAGCGGATCGGTGGCGCTCGGTCTCGCTATGCGTGATCCCAGTGCCCACATTCATGCTGTTGACTCTAACGCACGTGCCGTCGACTGCTTGTTGCGAGGCATGAAGCTTAATGGCTTGGAAAATATCACCGCCGAAGTAAACCCAACCGGCATTTACGGAGAGCCGGATTCCTACGACATGGCTCTGGCCAACCCGCCTTACTACGGAGATTTCCACATTGCGGAAAAGTTCATCGCGGCCGCTCAGCGGTCCCTGCGTTCCGGCGGCCGAGTCGTTTTGGTGAATAAGCAGCCAAGCTGGTACGAAGAGAACCTCAAAAAATGGTTCGAGGATTGCGAAGTATTCCCATCGCGCCGCTACTTCATCGCCTCAGGCATTAAAGCCGGGGTTTGATTCCGGCCGGCCCGGAACCCTAAACCGATGCGATTAGGTGGCTAGTGCCACAACTGTGAGATAACGTTGATTGGAGAACTGCCGAAATCCTAACCCGCAGCGTGAGCGAGGGACAATATACCGGCAAATTCCCTTGCTTTCGCGTCGGGTTATGATCGACATCATCTCCAAGTTGCGGCACTAGCTACACAGTTCATCATCCTAGCCAAGCAGGTCAGCTTGTGGCTCCGTAAGCATGGTCTTGATCAAGGGCACGAGTTGCGACTGTGCCTGCTTGGACCAATCAAGCACTTCGCTGTGATCGGTTTTTGTTGGGGCATCCGGAGTCGCTACGTTTGTGACGATCGAGAAGGCTAGGACGCGAACGCCTAAGCTCCGAGCGACCAAAACTTCGGGAACGGTACTCATCCCAACCATATCCGCACCCATTCGGGCAAACATTCTGTACTCGGCTCTGGTTTCGTATGTCGGCCCCAAGGTGGCCAAATAGGTACCTCGCTGCAAGGAAAAACCAAGCGATATCGCCACTCGTTCCGCTTGCTTCATTAGATTTTCGTCGTAGGTGCTCCCCAGTCTTCCATGGTGGCCGGCCCGCATCGCCGCTGTCGACTGGTCGGAGGCAGCTTTTTGCGTTGCCAATTCCTCCGGAGTGAATGGACTTCGCCGCATGCCGTCGATGTGTTGATCGATCAAAACGACTTGCCCGCTTCGAAAACGCGGGTTAATCCCTCCCGAAGCGTTGGAAACCACCAGATTTTTTACTCCCAATCCAGCCAAGACACGAACGGGGAGTGTGGCATGCTGCGAAGCCCATCCCTCGTATAAATGTGACCTCCCCGCTAAAGCTACCACCTTGGTCTGGCCGATACGCCCCAGCACTAAATTGCCGGCATGCCCCGAAACATGAGAAAGTGGAAAGCCTGGAGTTTTGGCATAAGGAATCGTGATGCTGTCTTCGATTTCGTGAGCCAGAGACCCCAGTCCGCTGCCAAGTATCAGCCCGAAATGACGAGACTCCCCCGAGACCCCAGCGGATTCCATTTGGTTATGGATAAAGGAGACAGATTGTTGTACTTGGCTGGGAATATCCATATTTCTAGGTTTTGGCGATTAGTAACAAACGTGGACCGAGCGGCTCGAACCCATTTTCCGGGCCGATCCGTTCTGGGGGAGTCGAAATCGTGAGCTTGCTTTTTGCACTTGTGAAATCGGCGGTACTTTAACATACTTTCTCTAGATTTTCATGACATTAGGCGAAGCCAGTTCCCGCGACGTAGCGGGTTTATCAGCCACGGAGTTTGTCCAGTGGCTGTTCGTTTTTGTACAGTTCGGTGAAGAACTAGCACGTTATGTGACGGTTTCTTCGGCGACGACGACGAACATGGACTTTGCCGCGAACCCTTCGTAACCGAGTTCGGCAGCACTGCTCGAACCCCGTTTAGAAAGTAAGAATTATGGCGAGATATACCGGACCCAAAGCGCGGGTCAATCGTCGTTTCGGCGCACAGCTTTTCGAAAGTGCTGGTGCCGTTCGAGCTTATGAGAAGAGAAGCGAGCAGCCACCTGGGATGCACCCCAAGAGCCGCCGAACGAGTAACTACGGTACTGCTCTCTCTGAAAAGCAAAAAATCAAGTACTACTACGGACTCGGCGAGCGACAGTTGCGACGATACTTCGCTGACGCGGTTCGCAAAAAGGGTAACACCGGGGAAACGTTGCTGCTGATCTGTGAACGAAGACTGGATAATGTCGTGCGTCGCGTCGGCTTTGCCAAGACTCGGCCTCAAGCTCGACAAGGGATCGTTCACGGTCACTTTAAAGTCAACGGTGTCAAGGTAACCAGCCCATCGTATTTGCTACGTCCAGGTGATGTTGTCGAAATTCGCAGCAACGAAGCGGTTCGCAATTTGTACCGAGGCATCATCGCTAACAATTCACCCGTTCCGTTGGATTGGGTAACACTGGACACCGAGGGGCTCAAGGCTACTATGCTTGGGCAACCAGGTCCTAGCGATATCTCGCTACCTGTTAATGCCAATATCGTGGTTGAATTCCTATCTCGATAGTTTGGTCGTTTTCGCGATCAATGGTTTCGAGTCCCTTTCCCCTCTGACGTAGTGGATTGTTGCGCATGCACGCACCAGTTGTTGTTTTGGGCGGCGGACCTGGCGGGTACGCCGCGGCTTTCTTGGCAGCGGACGAAGGACTCGAAGTCGTTCTTGTAGAGGCGGAGCCTCGGCTCGGGGGCACCTGTTTGTTAAGAGGTTGCATCCCTTCCAAGGCTTTGCTTCACGTGGCGAAAGTCATCGAGGAGGCGCACGAATTGACCGAGGGCTGGGGAGTCGAATTCTCTAAACCCACGATCGACATCGATAAAGTCCGGGCTCGAAAGGACAAGGTCATTGAGACCTTGACCGGTGGGCTCGGTCAATTGGCCAAGCGTCGTAACGTGAAGGTTATCCGCGCAAGAGGTTCTTTCGAAAACTCTACCACCTTGGTCCTCGAAGGCGATGATCCCTCGATACCCGAAGGCAAGAAGATTACCTTCGACTATTGCGTCGTAGCAACCGGTTCGGTTCCTGCTATGCCTCCAGCCTTCAAGATAGGCTCGGACCGAGTCATGGATTCGACCGGTGCTCTTTTGTTGCGAGACATTCCTGCCAAGCTATTGGTCATCGGTGGTGGCTATATCGGTTTAGAGATGGGAACCGTTTACGCCAGCCTGGGATCGAAAGTTTCCGTGGTGGAAATGACCGAAGGCTTGTTACCCGGTGCAGACCGAGACTTGGTCAAACCGCTACACAATAAACTAAAGACTTTGCTCGAAAACCGTATCTATCTCAACACCAAAGTAGGCTCCATTGCTGAGGTGGATAACCAAGTTGAAGTAACGTTCGAAGGGCCAGGCAAATTTGGTCACGAGCGATTCGACCGAGTGCTGGTGAGTGTGGGGCGACGTCCTGTAACCCAGGGCCTTGGACTCGAAAACACCGCTGCTCAAGTCAATCAACGTGGCTTTATCGTCTGCGATAAGCAACAGCGAACAAACGACCCGCATATTTTTGCGATCGGGGATGTGGCGGGTGATCCGATGTTGGCTCACAAAGCCAGTCACGAAGCCCGCGTCGCCATCGAAGTCATACTTGGCCGACCCGCTGTTTTTGATAAAGCCGCCATCCCTGCGGTTGTCTTCACCGATCCGGAAATTGCATGGGCGGGGCTCACCGACGAGCAAGCCAAGCGAGAAGGAATCGCTGTGGCGACCGAAACGTATCCATGGGCCGCCAGCGGTCGTGCACAAGCGCTAGGCCGCACCGAAGGCTTTACCAAGTGGCTCATAGATCCTGAAACGCAACGAGTGCTCGGATGTGGCATCGTCGGTTCTGGTGCAGGGGAATTGATCTCCGAAGCCGCGCTCGCCATCGAAATGGGATGCGAGATTCGAGACGTCACCGAAACGGTTCACCCGCATCCGACATTAAGCGAAACGCTTATGAACGCCGGTGAAGTTCACTTCGGCACCGCTACCGAAATCTACAAACCAAAGAAGCACTAGGCCCAGGGGGAGCTTGGGTCTCAAAGGTGTAAAGGGCCTCTTTGACTTGCGCGGTTATCACTAACGTATAACCGGATCGGGGATACCGGCTGGATCCATTTCCACGGCAGTTGTTTCCAAGTCGATTCGGCCATCGGGGTGCATTTCTAATCGAGCTGCCCAACCTGTCCAAAGTGGTGGATCAACCGGATAGTAGTCAAAGACGAAATTTCCGAGACTGTAGACGATCGGGGCTCCTTTGTAATAGTCGATCGTTTGTGTTACGTGCGGATGCGATCCAATTATCGCGGACGCGCCAGCATCGATCATGCGACGCGCCAGTTGCCGTTGCGTCTCGGTCGGCATGGACATCATCTCGTCACCCCAATGTACGTAGGGAATGATGTAATCGTACTCGCCCGAGGATTTAGCGGTGGTGACATCCTCCAGGATCATTTTTTCGACCAGTGGAGCGACGCCGATATGCTTTTCCGATGGCTGATAGTTGATCGCGCGAAACTCGTTGTACCCAAGCAAAAGAATCGATCGACCTTTGCATTTTAGAACGAGCCCCTTTCTCGCGTCATGCCAATCACCTGCACCGAAGTGACCGATCTCGTTTGAGGTCAAAATATTGATACATTCCTGCAAGCCGTCAGGACCAAAATCAAAAGCATGATTGTTTGCAAGGCTTACCGCATCGAAATACTTTTTTAGATAACGTTCCGATCCGGTAGCGCCACGAAACGAATAGTTCTTGAGAATCATCTCGCCACCGCGTCCCAAGACGCATTCGAGATTTCCGATCGTCAAATCCGCATCGTGAAGCAGATTCGCACATCGTTCGAATGGGTCATTTCCGTTAGCGATTACATGACCCGGGCCGTTATCGAGCATGATATCCCCGACAAAGAGAATTTGAATTGGTCTCGATTTTTGAGATTCGGCGATTTCAAATTCTCTGAGCTCAGCGACGATTCGAAATCCTAGATTCACGCAACGCGTCTCAGGACTGTTCCAATTCCGAAAGCTGGCCCGAGCCCACAATGGAAACGAGTTCCATCCTCCGCCGCGGCGTACTTTTACGGCACCCTGCTTCGGGCCTTGTGGATCCATAATGGGTGAGTGGGAATAGTATTCCTCATCGTGCCAATCTGAGGTCCATTCCCAAACGTTGCCGATCATATCGTGGAGACCGAACGCATTCGGAGAAAACGATCCAACCGGAACCGGGAAGTAATGTCCTGAAGAGTTGTCGATTACGAGATCTTGAATGGCATCGCGGATATTGGATTTGGTGGGTGTTATGGTCCGAGTTTGAAGAGCAAGATCTTCGATTTCGATTCCTGGACCATAATAAGATTGCGAGCCAGCGCGACATGCATACTCCCATTCTGCTTCCGTAGGGAGGCGAACGACCCTGTTCCACTTCTTAGATAGCCATTGGCAATAAGCTGTGCAATCGTTCCATGTAACGTTGACCACAGGTGAGTCGGGAAGTTGTTCGTAGCCGGTATTGCGCCAGGAAAATTTTGGATCGCGTCCGTAACATTGTTTTTTGTTTTCGTCGAATCCCCACGCTCCCGTTTCATCTCGTTCTGATTCGCATTGGTAGCCAGTCTCTTTGACAAACATCTCAAACTGAGCCAACGTAATTTCCGTTTTCGACATCTGAAAAGGTCGGGATATCTCAACGAGATGCCGCGGGTGTTCATCACGAAAGTAGTCAGCCTTTCTGCCATATTTGGGAAAGTCTGAAACCAATTGTTGCGGAGTAACCTCGCTTCCCATCAAAAACCGACCCGAAGGAATGTTAACCATGACGGGTTCGGCACCGAGTAGCGGGTCTATACCGAACAACACTTGCAGTAAACACACGATTGCCAATCGGCTCGGTAGATTGGACCAAAGACCACGCTTAGAACGATTCATTGATAAGCCCGCCAGGAAAGCATTCTTGGAGAAAAAGCGAAGCCCTTAGTCTGCTTCGCGTCGGTCAGGCTGTCAAATGGGGTGGTCACATCAAGCGTCTAGTCTCCAGAGTACCTCGTTGAGTCGGCGTTTGCTTATGCGAATGCTATTGAGCAGGCCATTGGTGGCTACCTTTTCAATGGTACGGTTCGTTGTGTGCAAATTCACTTCCTTGCCGTGAATGCTGACGATTGGCGACAGAGGGGCTAGTGGGTTGCTCCCGACCACAACAGCGGCAGAGCGATCATCCAGCTCAACGACCGATCCCAGCGGGTACATCGACATGTGTTTCACGAAGAGTCGGAGAATAGTTCTGTCAAACTTGCCTCGGGTCGCATGATGGCAAAGGTACGCGAGCGCGTCGCTGCTGACCATGGAGGGGCCTTTGAGGGGGCTCACCAAACTTAGATAGGCGTCCGCGATGTTAAGTACTTTAGCTCCCGGCAGAATACTTTCGCTGTTGAGCCCTTCTGGATACCCTGAACCATCGCACTGTTCGTGAACTTGCGCGACAAGTAACAAGGATTCTGCTGAAAGCCCAGGCATGCTTTTGAGCATCTCCGCCGAGACTAGCGGATGTCTTCTGAATTCGGCTCTGAGTGCATGATTCACTTTGCACTGCGATGGATCAAAATTCTCCGAGCGCAGAATCAGCGATAGATCATGCAGCAGCCCAGCCACAGCGACTTCCGTAACAGTTCGCTTTTCTAAACCAGCCATGACGGCGATCGCGGCGGCGAGCGACGACAGTTGCGTCGAGTGGTTTAACAGGCGTTCAACCAGATCAGGATCTCTGCGAGTGGTTCTTAACGTCAAGGCGACAATCATCGCTTGAAGATCTCGAGTCGTCTCGTGAACAACTTGCGAGACGCTATTCACAACCTCAGAGACCCTCATATTCGATTTGAATCTAAGGGAGTCAGATGTTGAGGCTAGCGTCTGCGCCATCAAATCAACAACCTCGATCAGTCGATGGATTTTTTCCTCGGGGAACGACTGGAACAGCTCTGCTTTAACGTGTTCGCTTCTGACATCTTGAACGTTGGTCCAAGCATGGATGGCACGCCCTGCAACTTGAGCGACCATATGTTGATCGATCACTTCGCCGGCTTTGAATAGAAGTCGATTTTCGTTATCAAGGACATTAAAGTCCAGGCGGTGGCCTAGATCAGCGTCTGTGACTGATAACACACCAGGAGGAATGGTGCTCATAGGGGGCAGTCTTTGTCTTTCGTTGAAATCAGTTGGGGCTGTCGAGGCTTGGGCAATCAAATCTCGATGCTGATTAGGGGGAAGGGTTCTGGCGAAATCTTTTCCCGGTGGGTTGTTTCGGACTGAAGACTGCGAAACATTAACCGCACTACGTTCTGCCGTGCGGAAAAAAAGTATGTGGGCACGTGAGAAAAACTATGCCGAATGTAAGGCTGCAACGCGTTAGCAGGCTAAATCGTGAATGTTAAGAATGAAATAATTCTGAGGCGATTAATCAGAAAGCCCGAGTCATTCTCAAAGGTGAGCGAATCAGACAACGCGAACATGGTGTGTAGTATTGCTACAGCGTCCAGCTGTTAAACTCCTGGCCGAGAAAAAGTCTTTGCCCGATGGAGCATCCTCACGAGACGATGATCGTCAATTTTCGGGATTCGACCTGCTGTCTCGCAGTCACCGACCGGCGACCAATCGCCGCCCGTCGCAATCCACGGTAGAAACGGCCCGCATGACCGCGATGGCCTAAAAGAAAACGGCCAGAACGAAACTACTTAAATAAAACAACCTAAAAAAACGAGGTCGACGGGGCTCGAACCCGCAACCTCCGGATCGACAGTCCGGTGCTCTAACCAATTGAGCTACGACCCCTCGTTTGTGTGGGTGATTATAGCCCCGCACTTGTCTCCTGCAAGCGCTGATGGGCCGCTCTCTTAACGAAATTTTCTCGCGTAGCCCGTCCGAGTTCCTGTTGTAACTATCGCGTCAAATTTTTCGAAGAAACGGGTCTAGTTGCCATGATGAGTCGGACCACCTACTCCGATTTCAAGCAAAACAAGTGGTTCGATGATCTAGCGAGAATTCGTTCTCCCACGAAAACCAACGATGCATCAACCGTCTCATCGAGTGTGTTTTCCGAGATTAATTCGAGGGTTTTGGCATCCAGTACGAGGGTCTTGCCGGACCGGTCTGTGACAAACAGCATGCCGTTCGCTGCCCCCGGAGATGCGTAGACTTCCCCCAATTCCGGTAGTCGCTTGGGAGGCACGTTTGCCTCGCCATCATCTTCTTTAACGACCGAGATGGTGCGACTATTCTCGTTGAACAAGTATAAGCAGCCTTCATAGCAGCATGGGCTTGGCACGTACGGAGTTTGCTTCTTAAGTGACCAATGAACAAACTCCGAGTTTTCTGGGACCGGTCCAACGGCATCTAGAGAGATAGCGAAGCATGCCCAACCCCTCAACCCGGAAGTCACAAACACTCTTCCTTGGCTAACGACCGGAGTTGGGATTGCTTGTTCGGTTTGGCCCGGGCACGACCATATCAGTTCGCCAGTCTCCAGTTTGTAGCTCCGCACAGTGCGTCCATTTACGACGATTTGTTTGGTCCCGTTATGATTTACGACGATGGGAGTAGCCCAATTCGTTCGCTCCTGGCGAGCGACTTTCCATCTGACGTAACCATTCTTGGCGTTGAGCGCAACGAGGCACGACCCCCCTTCGTGATCCCAAGGAAAGATCAAATAGTCTTCGAACAGCGCGGGGCTCGCTCCTTCTCCAAAGGAACCCAACGTCTGCATGCGGCCTTGTGAGTAATGCCATCGGAGTTTCCCTTGCATATCCAAACAAAAGATGCCTCGCGACCCGAAAAAAGCATAGATATGCTTGCCGTCGGTAACCGGCGAAGCCGAAGCGAAATTGTTAGTCGCATGGCAGGGTTCGTGAGGCAATTGTCGAATGACTTCGGTTTCCCATAACTTGTTACCCGATTCGAGATCAAACGACAGAACCGAAAATCGATAGCGTTTTTTGGCACGGGTTAGTTTTTGTTCAGCCAGGTATCGATCGTTAGCGGACTCAGCCGGAGCTGCGTTAAAGTTGGCTGATTTATCGAATCGCAGAATCATATGCGAATCGCTTCTCACCATCAACGTTTCTGCATCAATCACACTGCTCGTGTCCTGGCTGTCTTCTTGTGCTGCCAGCACAATGACTTGGTTATTCCAAACGATAGGAGTCGACGAGCCCGCGCCTGGTAGAGGCACCTTCCATGCGACATTCGAGTCAGCGGTCCATGAGATGGGTGGTTTGGCTGACGGATTCGTGCCGTTTCCATAGGGACCACGCCAGTTGGGCCATTCGTTTTCCCCTCGCGCAACGGGCATCGTTAGGCAGATCGACACCAAGCCGCAGATCGCCATCCACCCCAGGAAATCCCATCCTCGGGGCCAACGCGTATCGTGCCAACGTAAGAATCCCAAAAACACAAGCAAAGACGCGAGGATGGATCGCATAGACGGCATCTTTCAAAGGAAACAAATCCAGGGCGAGAATTAGCCATTCCAACTCTTCCGTGATGAAAAGGCTCCGCATATAGTTTGAAGTGGAATACTTTTCCGAGCGAAATCATACCAAATCAGAGGCTTGTAGTCGTCCACATCCCAAAAAGACAGGAGCGAAGTCTTCGTTTTGCCGGGTTTTGCGTTAGTTTCATTGCGATGTGGTTGGGCGATCGCCCGGGATCACCGGCCGGGATCTTAGTGCACACATCGGTACCGATCAGCGTTGAGAATTTATGAACCAATACGATTACGATGTCATTGTGGTGGGCGCGGGGCACGCTGGAACCGAGGCTGCGACGGCGGCCGCACGGCTCGGCGCACGCGTCGCACTATTGACCGGTAACTTGGATACGGTCGGTCAAATGAGCTGCAACCCGGCTATCGGAGGTGTTGCCAAGGGGCAGATTGTTCGTGAAATCGATGCTCTCGGCGGCTTGATGGGGCTGGCCATCGACAAAACGGGAATCCAATTCCGTATGCTCAATAGCCGCAAAGGTCCGGCTATGCATTCGCCTCGTGCTCAAGCGGACAAGAAAGCTTATCAGTTTGAAATCAAAAGAGTCATCGAAGAAACTCCTGGACTGGATTTGCGACAAGAGCTAGTCGAAGCGCTGCTCACGGAACCAATTCCGGACTCGCAAAACGATGCGGGAACTGCGCAACGCCAGATCGTCGGGGTACAAGTTCGCGGTGATGCGATCTACCGTGCCCGGGCTGTCGTGCTAACGACGGGTACATTTCTCCAAGCGGTCATGCATACCGGAGAGGCCAAAACCCCAGGAGGACGAGCGGGCGAAGGAACATCGTCTGGCATCAGTTATTCTCTCGGCTCTCTAGGTTTTCGAATTGATCGATTCAAAACGGGCACACCAGCTCGTCTCAATAGTCGCACGATCGATTACTCCAAGACCGAATTGCAACCGGGTGATACCGACCCACAGCCGTTTTCCTTTATGACGGATCGATTGCCCGAACCTCAAGTGCCCTGCTGGATCACGTTTACTAACGAAGCGGTTCACGAACTCATTAGGCAGAATCTGCACCGTGCCCCGATGTACTCAGGGCAAATCCAATCGACAGGCCCTCGTTATTGTCCATCTATCGAGGACAAAGTGGTTCGTTTCGCGGACAAAGATCGTCATCAATTGTTTCTTGAGCCAGAGGGACGCAATACAAACGAAGTCTACGTGAATGGTATTTCGACTTCGTTGCCACGCGATGTGCAAGATCAAATGCTGCGGCTGGTCCCGGGGCTAGAAAATGCCCAAATCATGCGTTATGGCTATGCGGTCGAATACGATTTTTGTCCTCCCGATCAGCTCTTTCCCTGGCTTGAAACCAAAGGGGTTGCGGGTCTGTTTTTTGCCGGACAGCTCAATGGAACAACCGGATACGAAGAGGCCGCCGCCCAAGGATTGGTTGCGGGAGCCAGCGCGGCTTTAAAGCTTCAGGGGAAGGATGGACTGGTTCTTTCCCGCGACTCAGCATACATGGGGGTTCTCGTCGATGATTTGGTGACCTGCGGAGTCGACGAACCCTATCGAATGTTTACGAGCCGGGCCGAGTACCGAATGGTCCTCCGACAGGACAATGCGGATCGTCGTCTTACGGAACTGGGATACCGAATTGGTTTAGTTAGCGAGGACCGCTATCAGCGATTCCAAACAAAACTTCATCAAATCCAGGAGGCTCACAAGACGGTTACAAAACTTAGAATCGGCGATGTGCCTGGTGACAAGTATCTGCGAAGGCCCGAGGTGACTTGGACCGAAATGGTAGAACGATTCCCAAGTGAGTTGTCTTGTTATGCCTCCGAGGTTTCTCAACAAGTTGAGTTTGATATCAAGTATTCTGGCTACGTCGCTCGTCAGCAAATTCAGGTCGAACGACAAAACCGAATGTCGGAAAAAGCAATCCCGAGAGACTTTGACTATGCGATTATCACCAGTCTTCGTGCCGAAGCAAAACAAAAGCTAGGCCGCGTGCGTCCGGTGAATCTCGATCAGGCCAGTCGAATCAGTGGCATTACCCCTGCCGATATCAGTCTCGTGCTGGCGTATATCGAGAACCCTCGATTGCATCGTTCTAGATCACAAGATTGATCACAATTCGAGAATGTACAAATTCTAGCATGTGCCGAATGTCTCGCGCCGACGGCTGTTTAGCTCGCGAATCGAGGGCATCGGCTGCGAATAGGGAAATTGAATAAATCTTTTTGACGTTCGATAGCCGCTAAATTGTGCATTATCGATTTAGTAAGAATAGGCCAACGACTTTCTCTACGAAATTAGGTTTCCCTCAACCCCCAACTCAAGTTCACCGCGCACTCTTGTTCATCTTTCTTCCCGGGGCAGGGTTTCAAGGCGATGAACGGTCAACATCCACACTACTTACTCTTTTGCGATGGAAACATTCCTAGCGCGGAAAGCGTTGCCGTCGGCGGCCTGCCGAAGAGTTCGGGGCGATGGAAATTCGTGCTGGAGCATTTGGAGTCCGGCGAAAAGTTTGAAGCATCGGATAAAGAGACCGGTGCAACCCCTGATCGCACGGCATTGATCGCAGTCCTTCGAGGATTGGAGGCTCTCGAGCAACCCAGTCGCGTGACGTTGGTCACAACGAGTCGTTACGTCTTTCGCGGTCTTCAATATGGATTGACCGAATGGAGAGAAAACGATTTCAGCTGGGAGCACTTCGGGGCGGTACAGCCTATCCGCAATGCAGACATATGGCGTCGAATCGATCGAACGTTGTCGTTCCACAAAGTGCAGTGTCGCTGGATTTCCCAAGATTCATCAGAGGATAACGCTCTGATAGAAAGTAGTTCTCCAGCAGAAGAGAGAGAACCCGTGCCGGTCGTTGCGACCGAGAGCGAGGTGGAGGAAGACCAACCTGAGCCACGTAACGAGACAAGAAAACCACTGGAGCATCCAGCAATTTACAAAGACCGCGGAGCGACCGTCAGCCGCGTTTTCGATTCAGGCCGAACATCCCGTACAGTTCCTACCAACTACGTAATCGCAGAAGTTGAAAAGAAGGACGAGCCAGAATCCGAAACATCTTCCATGTTGACCCACGCGAGTAGAGCACCATCGCTTTACACTCGCATCGACTCCCCAATCCATATTGAACATGACTCGACAGAGCCATCTACAGCACTCCAAGATTCGATCGGACCACCCTCCCCGAAGCTTCTTAGCAGGCTTTCATCCGTCCGAAATAGAGTTTGGCGTTCTTTATTGCGGCTCGATGAAGAAATCGAAGGCTATCTTCGATGCTTGCTCCTGATGGAGCCGCGGCCACCCAGACGTGATCTCTAGCCGGGATCACGTTCAGTAATGTTCGAGACAAGTTTACCAATCCAACCGGGGCATACTCCTTTCGTACTCGATTCGATATAACATTCGGAGAAAACGTGCATACACAGATTCCATTAAGTTCCCTAAGCAGCATCATCGACGGAGTTCATGCGGATCCACGTGGCATCTTAGGACCGCATCCTATCCAAGCGAATGGACGCAAAGCGATCGCTGTTCGTGGATACTTTCCAGGAAACGATCAAGCTTGGTTGGTAGACCACTCCAACAAAGCCGTAAGACCCATGCGTCGCATCCATCCCTCAGGAATCTTTGAGGGAGTGATGCCCGAGGGCGAATCCATGACCAGCACCCATAGATCCTTCAGCAACAACGATTCAACCACCATTCCTAATTACAGCATTCGGCTGGCAAATCGCGACGGAAACACCATTGAAATGACAGATCCATACTCAGTACCGAGCTTCGTAACGGATTTTGACCGCTACCTATTCAACTCGGGTAAACACTGGAAAATCTACGAAAAACTCGGCTCGCATCTTCGCGATTTTGGCGGTCAAACAGGTGTGAATTTCGCCGTTTGGGCCCCCAACGCGCAGAGCGTTCAAGTGGTCGGGGACTTTAACCATTGGGATGGACGATCCCACGCCATGCAAAAACAAGT
>JALOQS010000221.1 GCA_025459355.1 Pirellula sp. | reverse complement strand
CCAGAATCTACCAGTGCACTTGTCTTGGGAATTGGCCATACGAGCAATCGGCTCTGCGAGGGCTCGCATAAACCAAGAAATATCCGACAATCTCGTTCGGATCACCGCCAAATGCTCAGGATCAGCCACCAACTGTTTGACATCGATTTCCGAAGGCTCCGCCAGCTGTTCTTCGATTCTGCGGCCAGGAAAAACGCGAAGCCAACGAATAGCAACTTCTTGGTCGGATAGATTCGCTAAGACATCGGGACGACTTCGAAGGATGACGTGTACGTGATTGGAAAGAATCGCGTAGTTTAGAACATCGATAGAGAAGACAGAAGCGAGCGCTTCGAATCGTCGCCGGATCCATTCACGACGATAGGAGTAATCAATGCCCGAGACATCGTCGTCTCCGGCAAGGAAGGCTCTCCGTACGCATCGCTGCACACAGTGCACTATAGCGATCTCGTCATGCCCAAACTGTTCGGAACGTTTGGGTCGCACCATGATTTTGCTCCTTTAGAAAACGGGATTTGGGAACATGATACCGAACAAAAAAAGGACTGTCAACAAACAATGGATGGCACCATATGGGGAAGAATCATCTGGGTGATGCTTCGGTGCTGAAATTGCAAGTCTCTTCTGATTATACACTTACGTTGCCAGGCTTCCACGCTGACATCATGGAGCCTGCCGGGATGGCAGCATCAGGTGGACTAATAGATTGGTTTTTCAGGCGATTTTTTGGACTTTCATTAAACACGACTTAGGTTTTTGGACCCCAAGCTCGGCATGACTCAATCGGCTCAATACCCCGAACCAATGATTTGAGTTGCAGTTAGCCCCAAAAAACTGCACGGGCTCAATTCCATCAACCCTTTTGTAGAAGGCCCCCCTTTCTATGAAGATTCAATCTCTTCTCCGTTCGGCTATTGCTGCCGCTTTCGTTTGCTCTCCTAGTGTAATGTTGGCTCAAACTGGTAGCCAAGGCTTTAGCGTCTCCGTGCCCCAAAGCCTGAGCATCACTGCTCCCACTGCAGTCAGTTTGACACACGATCAATCCGACAACCCCCAAGCCTTCCCCGAACAAGCCTGGGTTGTGCGTGGTAACGTGCGTACCGGTGTGACAGTGACGTTCGCAACCGCTACCCCTTTTGTGCATACCGAGGACGACACGTTCAAAAGAAATGCCAAATTAGAACTGGCATTAGGTGTCCGACAAGGTCCAGCAACCTGGCGAGTCGATACTCTAACTGATACAACCGATTTCGCTAGCAATGATAACGTTGCTCAAGTAGCCGCTTCTAGCAACGGCGTGGGGCGTGCAAACTTGAACTTGAAAGTGACCTTCGTTACCGAGGACTTCAGCCTCTTTGCAGCTGGCAATTACGTCACGACTGTAACTGGTACCATCGCTGCTAAACCGTAATCCATAAAATTGCTGCTGCATTGTTACTCTAAACCGATTGGTTAGCGAACGGAGAGTGCTTCGGTGCATTCTCTGTTTCGCTAGCTTTCTTTGTGGCTACTCTAGCAATTCTAGCAATCCGCAGATGCTTCAAACCGGTGTTGTTGTGGTTTGCCGCAATTTGTACAACCCGCGTGACATCCCGCTTGCACCTGCACCTTGAATTTGCTCTCCATGCCTAGACGTAGTCTTAAATCTTGGTTGAATCGCAGCTATTGTTGCGTTGGTATGTGTAGATGGATGACGTTTGTGGTCGTTTTGGCTACGCTCACGGGCGGCGGTTGTGTTGCGCCGAAAAGGGTGGAACGTAAATCGATCGATCAGTTGTATCGAGATGCTATCAACGAGTCGATCAATCGCCCTCCTGTTATTCAACCTGCGAGTTTACATGCAGGGTTTATAAGCACAGCAGCGTTGCCGGCGAGTAACTACGTCGCTTCGACAACGAGTCCGTTTACGCCTGTCCTACCGCAAGTGGCTCAAGCGTCATGGCAAGTTGTCGATGCCGGTAGTGATCCCATGGACCAACGGATCTCGGAGATTTTTGAGCAGACGGACATTCAAGAAGCTCTTTCGATCCTCTCTAGCACTGGGAAAAAAACAGTTATCGTCGATGATTCGGTTGGTGGAATTACGAGTGCACAAATTGAAAACGAACCTTTCGAACAGGCGCTTGAAAAAGTGCTCATGCCCTTAGGTCTGGTCTATGCAAAGCGAGGCGATAAATACATCGTGTCAACAGGCACTCCAGATTCGCCCTTGTTTTCCCAAGTGGCAGATCGATTTCAGTATCAGCCCCAAAATCATTCCGCTCAATCACTCGTTGGATTATTGCCTCCCCGATACAAGCCGTATTATCAGGTTTCGAACGATCGAGACATGATTGTGATTGAAGCTCATTCCTCAAAGGCAAACGAAATCCTTCAGCGTTTGGAGGAATTGGATCAGCCCGTTCCGCAAGTGGAACTAGAAGCAATCGTCTGCGTGACCTCTCCCGATAAAGGGTTTCGCTTTGGTTTGGACTGGGGACACGTTGTAGGTGTTCAAGGAATCGATAGCTTAAAAGCGGGCATGACAGGATTATCTTTCAGCGGGTCAGCAAGCCGCGAAGGGCTGCGTGATACGTTTGCCGACTTTGCCGTGACCTCAGCCTTTGTTAGGCTGCTCGCACAAGAAGGTTACATTACCATCCGAGCGGCTCCGCGTGTAACAACGAAGGATGGAGAAAAAGCGCAGATTTCTATTAGTCGCGAAACCTTTTTCAGTTTGCAACCTGCTAATAGCAATCTATTGTTTCGGCAAGATGTGCAAAAGGTCGAGTCAGGAATTTCACTCGATATCGTGCCTCGAGTTTACGGTGATATGGTTTCATGTCGTATCGCAAAAGCAGAGGTAAGCGAGGATATCCGAACTCAAGACTCACGGTCCGAACTGACTGCGAACCCGTTTCCGATCATTAACCGTCGACAAGTCTCAACAGATGTTGTGGTAAGAGATGGGCACACCGTGGTCATTGGAGGACTGGTCCAAAGGCAGACCGTAGATCGAGTCAACCGTATTCCGGGACTGAGTCGAATACCATTGCTGGGCAAGGCATTCCAATCGGTGGAAAAGCAGGAGCAAGATGCCGAGGTGGCGATTTTTATCTCTCCTCGAATCGTTCCGCCGGAGTCTCCCACGGTTAACCTAAATGCTCGGGCGCAGTCTCAATCGCTGTTGCCTAGTTCCCTAAATCAATAAACCAACCAATCCTGCAATTCAGGATACAAATACCCTCTACCCATTATGCCTTACCAACACGAGACGCGGACTCTTCGATTCTCCACCATTCTTCTCGCATGGATCGCGTTCACAGGAATCAGTGCTCTCGGTTTCGGGCAACAAGAAGCCAACAGTTCGCCCCAATCAAGTGGCATTGGCCAAATTTCGGTTCAGGAAACCTTTGCTCCGTCGTTTCAGATTGAGCCCCTCTCTCATCGACTAACTGGCAGAATGGGTGATGCTATTCCATTTACCTTTGATTTGAACGCTGAATTCAACGGCGAAATCGAAGTAATGCCTATGGGCCTCAAGCAAGAGCTATCCGGTCAGATTCTACACGACCTAGGCGCCAAAGCGGCTGACGATGTCACGCTTTTAACTCCTTCCAAAATGCAACTATCGGCCAATAAAGCTGCCACGATCGAGGGGGTTGTCAGATTGCCAAAATCGGATGCAAAACACCACTCCATCGGCATCCTGGTTCGAGACTTAGGACGTGATCCTGGTCTGACCACCAAACGTGCTGCTGATGGTTCGATTGCGACACAAGCGGCGGTAAAATTTATGACGCAATATGTGCTGCGGATCGATTTGGATGTGGAGTCGGCACGCGGAGAAGGTGGTCAGCAATTGCGTTTGGAGCCTCCTAGATTGATTTCCCAAGACGGTCGACCACGCTTCCAGATGGTGCTAGTCAACCCCACCGATTCAACGTTTGAATTCGAAGCTCGAGCTCGAATACGTTCCTCGCCGAGCGATCGATCGAACAAGCCATTGCGCCTAACCTTGCCTATCCGATCCGATATCGAAGACGAGTCTCGATACGTTTGCCGCATCTTACCTCAATCCAAAGTTAGGCTTGAAGAGTTTTTGCCCGAAGCCATCGCGAGTGGATCCTACGAAGTCGACGTGGAAATACTGGTCGGTGAGAAAGCCGTTGTTAAAAAGGAGTTTCCGCTCCCAGTTGATGCGAGAGATTTTCCAGCCCAAGAGGTTCTCATCGCACAAGTCGGAGAAGATTTACAAGTCTCTCCTGCTCAAATCGAACTCTCGCAAATTCGTGGAGGAAACCGCAGGGTAACAGTCCTCCTGAAGAATAATGGAACAAGCAACAAAACCGTAAAGGTTGCCCCTAAATCTGCTAGCGGACTAGATCTAGGCGAGATATCTGCCCAGCCCGGTGAAGTGAGCCTAGCCCCAGGCGCTTCTCGTAAGATTTCGCTGACGCTCAAAGGTCAGCCACAGTCCGCAGATAGCGTTCGATTTGGATTTTTGAACATTGAATCGACCACTGGAAAGTCGCCTGATGTGGAATCCAAGAAGTTACCGTTGGCAATGGTCTTGAAAAAGATGCCACCCGCTGAACTTGAAGTTGCACCGTTAGTTTGGGACGGTTCAGGTGAACGAGTTGGTTTTCGTACTAAGATCTCTCATTCCAGTATTGGTCACATTCCGATCGATGCTCGATTGTCGATTCTTTCCGAGTCTGGATATCGCGCGGTCGTGCTAAGCGGATTCGGGAAATGGGCCATGCCCAATACCGCTTTCCCCATCTTCTTTCCGATTGAGAATCAACTTAGACCAGGTGAGTATACGTTGCGATGTGAAGTCAAAACACCAGACGGACCACCCAAAACGTACGATCAAAAAATCACCGTTACCGATTTGGATAACGCGAAAATCCAAAAGTGAGCTTTACCTAATCCATGCTAGAGAATTTACTCATTTTTGAGCGAAGAGCGTGGCGTGTCTTGTTCGTCTTCCTTTCCTTCTTAACCACCAGAGAAAACATGCGCCTGCACCGAAGAGAACAAAGCTGCTTGGTTCGGGTATCGCGGTAATTTTTTCGATCGAAACTCTGTAATGGGAGAATTGGCCTGTTGTGTCTAACTCTGGCCGAAAGAGAAGGATCTTGTCATCAGCCCAAGGCAACAGATCAGCGTTGTCGAGTCCTGAGTTATCTGGGTTGGTGGATATGAGTCCGCCGGGGGCTAATCCGCGATCGCGACCGGTTACATCATCAATCGTGAAAAACTGGGATTTATCACGGATACCAACGGTGGCGTCAATGCTGGCCGCGGATAGACCGCTAAACCCCATGGCGATATCATCTTTCTTGAACTGAAAGTTTGCTAAGTTTGTGTCCGCTTCGAACCATATAGTCTGAAAACTGCCAGATCGTTGACTAGTGATTGGCTCACCTCCGATCAGATCGTTGAACAGATAAACCTGCGACCATGTCGCTGCTAGATACTGCCCCTGCTGATGAGATAGAAAGATCCCATGGTGGGAACCGACTTCTGGTGAGCCCGTAAACAGGGATATGTCATCCCAGAAGTTTGCAATTAGTGGAGTTGTGTTGGCAGCGAGCGACTGCGAAATAACATCACTTCCAGATGGAGCAGTTAGGCTCATGTAGCCGTTTTCCGCGAGCCATATACTGGAATTGTTTTGGCCGAAACTGGAAACATTTTGGCCGAAAAAGAGACCCTTAAACCCGCTTGGATTTATCTCGATGGCACCATTTTTAGAAATCGTTTGCTTTGTGCCAAGCTGATTGGGGCCTAGAATCAATCCGCCATGAGCATTGGTGTTAAGCAAGGCAACTGCAACCGCCATCAACATAATGGCCAATGTCCGTGCACCGACTCCCGCTCCATCGTAACGCAACCGTTCCATCTCGAAATTGACTCCCTTCGATTTGCCGAACTCCCCACACGGGAAAACAGGAGCATCCATTTCGGGATTACCAGATCTGCGACGATCTCGATTGAGAATCTTGCCTTTTTGTGCGGCAAACGACGTCCATTACGGCTTGCCGTATACCGGTTGGTATAGGCAGATCATGCCTCGATGTAGCTCTTGTTAGGCGAAGTTATAAGATAAACAAAAAAGACCTACAACTACTCCTTGGGATTGGTGACAGTTTACCGGCTAACGCTTAATTTAAAGCACTCTCCTATAATGCTATCATTTACCCCAATTCCAGATGGTGATGGTCCATTGCAACACGCTGGCGATGGAGACCCAAACGAGATACGGGATCTGTGCCAATGCCAACCATTTCGAGTGCGACCAGACGGCTGCCATACTCCAAAGGATCGTTCCCCAAACGATCACGATGTCGATCGATGCTAAGGGGAGATTTCTCATGCCGAACTGAATCGGTGTGAAGATGAGGTTGGCAACCAAATTG
>JALOQS010000220.1 GCA_025459355.1 Pirellula sp. | reverse complement strand
GCGTTGGTTATCGTTCGATCATGATTCGTACCATTGTTGAAGCCTTACACGTTTTGCGAGAGTAAACGGGGAGTCGCGGAAGCTGTAGAGTAACAGCAGTACAGCAGAGCAGTGCCACCCACTGTGCAAAAGGTACGGAGTGAGTAAACAGAGTGAATAAACAGTGCAACCCACTTACAATGCTGCCAGAGATTTAGCGGGGCGGCCCACTTCGATCAGTTACGAATAGGGCGCTAATTCGCTCGCGAGTCTAAAGTTTTGGCAGGAGGGAAGGTGAGAACTAAAAACGCGATTGCGAAATAGGGCGGGGTAGGAGCATGGTACAGTAATTAAGCAATATGGGCGGATTGCGGCGCGAGCTACGGGGAGCGAGATGCAGGCCGAAATCTGACTGTTACCAAATCACACAACTACGATCTCAATTCGGTACGAATGGGACGAGTTCTACGACCAAAGCAAGGACGGTAACAGCCGCCCAAAACAAACGCTGCCGAGTTTTTTTGCGTGGTCTGAGGTAGTGCGTGCATTTAAGTTCAACTCGTTTTATGCGCTTTGCACTCTGTTAATGCTCACGTTGTACGAAATCAGCTATTCGTCTTCAAAGAGATGCAACGCTTTCAATTTGTCCGTTAAGATGGTGTTCCAATTCGCAGACTGGGATGAGTCTTCCCGAAAGAGCTTAGACCAGTCAACTTGACCTATAAACTCATTTCGTTTTTCATTGGATGCAACGTTAATCTTGACGGTTACGTTGGAAGACTTCAGGTAGCAATCTGTGACAAAATCAACCTTGCTCGGAATCCAACTGCCGTCTCTTTCCCGCCAATACACTTTCGTTTCGTAAAATTCTTTCTTTGTTACCTTTCTGTTTCTGTCGATAGATTGAATTCGGTAAACAACAGGCATCCCTCCGAATTTGTCATCGTAGATTTGTTTGATCATAACATCGCCACGGTTCGAGACGAACCTCGCTTCGAGCTTGCCATTTTCAAACACTTCGCCTTTTAAGCTCATTCCCGATTTCCAGTCAGCCATCAGTTCCTGGATGTGAGAAAGCCTTCCCATCACGCCAACGCTGTTAACAAGAGGAAGTCCGAACGGATCGATTTCCGTGTGGGCGATACCCAGCAACTTTATCTTTGTCCAATGTTGCCTTCCCCCTGTGAGGGAATCCGGTTCTACATTTTCCGCGTCGACATTTTCGTTTGGATCGGTGATAATGCATATCTTGCTTTTTTCTCTGCCATTCAGACGGAACATTTCGGAGCGTCTCGGTGCATTCCACGAATCTCGTACTTCACAACTTGAGTAGTTTAGGCCAAGCTTTGCGTCGGCAACCCTGAAACCGATCGTCTCGGATTCGATTACCAACCCGTCCTCTTTCATGAAGGAATTTTCACTTACCCGGTAGATCCAAAGGTGATTTTAGCTTAGTCGGTCCGCTTCAGAAAAGTATTTGTCCAATCTGGTGCTTAAGTCAAAATCCTTCAGGTCGCTGATTTGTGCGAAACCACAATTAAACTCTACCCAAATGATTAGCAAAAAAAACAATGCAAATCTCACTATCGTACCTCCAAGTATGCTAGATCAGGCAGTGAGGAAATCGAAATCAACATCCAATCCAAATACGTTTATTCGTATGATGTTTGTCGTTTAGAGAAGTCCCATCGTGTCCTCGCAGCGACGTTCCTCGGTGAATTTTCTCATCCCGTGTGTTGGTGTCAAGTGCCACTTGGGTAAACACGCAGGGTTGGGTTTCGATTTGTTAAGGGACGTATGATAAATGTGGTGACGCCAGGCAATAGGCAGTTAATCAATGGGTTGGCGTAGATTCGACGTGTTCTTTGTTACAGTAAAAAATGAAAATTCATCTGCAACGTTCCCAGTGTTACTCGGCCTGTGCGCCGGAATCGATTAGCGTTGGAAACGGGTTCAGATAGAGGAAAGGTGTAGAATGGAGACTTCAGGGGGGCAACGCCAGCGAAGGGGATGAACTCCTGCCATTCCTCGGCTTACGTGCATCAGCGTGCCGCTACGATAAAATACGCCCGATGCGTACTTGCTGCCATGCATACTCGGTGAGACCAACGGACCCAATACGGGAAATCGAATTTGTCCACCATGCGTGTGACCGCATAGCAGTAGCGAGCAATCGTTCTTTACTCCCCACGAGAACTGATCGGGTGAGTGGGCAATTCCCATTCTCCATGTCTCAGGCTCCACGGTAGGCATGTCGCTCCTGTATCGATCGAACCACGGCTTCTCATTGCCAATAATTTCGATGGGGATCGAGTTGAATCGAATGATGTGGTGGGTTGCACCTGCGTCGCGCCAACCAATCCCCTCGAGTCTTTTGCAAATTTGCATAGGATCAGTCAACCGCTTGTCGTGATTGCCGAGGATAAAGTAGCAGCCAAGCGGTGCGGTTAATCGCTGAAAGACGGGTTCGATGTCTTCGAGGTTCTCGTTGTAGTCAACAATGTCACCTGATACCACTACGAGATCGGGTTGCTGTGCCGTGATCCAATCAAAGGCTCTATGATAAAACTCATGTGAGAGCTGGCCTGTTAGATGTATGTCTGACAAGTGCGCGATCTTGAGTCCATTCAGACTCTCGGGCAATCGATCAATCAGAATGGTTTTGTGGTTTGCATCGGTCCATGCGATCTCGTTACGCGGTACCTTGGATAACAGTTTAGTGGTGCTGTTCGTATAGGGGCTGGATTCAAACGTATCCGTCTTCCACTTTTGCTCAGCTGAAACGTGATATCTGTCTTTAGCAACGACGAACTGAGGTCGAATAGAAAGCCAAAGCGGCGTATAGATTAACGCAATCGCTGTCATCGCAATCATGTAAATCTGCGATACCGGCTGAAGATCCGCAAAAGTCAGCTCGGTGTATGGTTTGCCGGAATGACTCAGGGAGTACCACTCCATGATCAAAAATGCGATTGGCAGGGTCAGCCCTGTGAGAACGTGGATCTTCTCACTGAGTTTAACGAGTCTTCTGTTCCAGCCCTGTGCATTAAGACGATTGAATCCTCCAACAATCACGTACGCTTGTCCTGCCAGCGAGGACATGATCAATGCCAAAAGAAACAAACTACTAGCCGTTCAGGTTGAGTTATTGGATGCTTGAGGTGAGTGATTTAGTTTGATTCGGGGCGTTGCTCAGTTTCATTCGCTGATTGCGTTGGGGTGGGCAGGGAGTTCGGATCGGGGCGATAATCAAGCAAGGTTTCTGAGACGGATAAAAGCTGGTCTAGTCGGAAGGGCTTGTAGAGTATGGCTTTCGGGTGCAAACCCGCTTGTCTCGCTTTAACGATGGAGTGACCTGGGTCATATCCAAAGCCGGTCATCAAAGCCATCGGCACGTGCTCCATCAGTTTTTGAAGACGGACCATCAATTGATAGCCCGAATAATCCGGGAGCTTGATGTCAGAGATAATGATTTGGTATGGTTCTTCAATGCCGGTCTTAACCATGGCGACGGCTTCATCGCCGCATCGTGCGGTTTCCACAACGCAACCGTATCGTTCTAGCAACGAATGGGCTTGTAGTAAAACCTGCTCATCAGCATCAACGACGAGCACTCGCTTGCTAGCCAGTTTACTGCAACATTCACTCGTCACACCAACTGGACTGACCTCCACCGGCGCAATCGATTGACCGATGGACTGGATCGAATTGCGAACCGCGCGAGCCTTTGAAAGAACGCTTCTCAGGCGGAATACGGTATCTGGATCGTGCCCGATATACTTTTCCATCAAGTGGACGGCATCGCGAAGCAATCCGTCAATCGGAAGAGCCACCGCAGCATGGATCGCCTCGATGCTCTGATAGGCCGCATCATTTTTCTGTGCGACAAGCAATTCGAGCGTATTCAAAGCAACAGCAACATCCCGAGCGAAGATCTCAAGAAACTGTTGATCGCTGGGTGAGAAGGTATCGAGCTTCGGGCTTTCGATATTGATCGTTCCGATAACCTCTTCGTGCAGCAAAATCGGAACGGTTAACGAACTCCTGGCTCCTTTGAACCCTTCGAGGTACATCGGGTCTTTGGTTGTATCGCGGCAAAGATAACTTTTTCCGCTCGCTGCGACGTATCCCGTCACGCCGTTACCCTGCGGGCTAGCCATCAATCGGCGATCTGCAGCGATCTGATCAATACCAACCGAGAGCAGAGGTATCAAATCTCCGGTCGATTGTTCGAGTAATCGAATCTCGATGACCTCGATATTGAGAAGGTCTCGCGTGTAATGTCGGATGTTCTCTTTGAGCAGTTCGATTCGCTGATCGACATCCATCAAGAAAATTTCGTCAGGTTTCAAGTCGGTGAGTTTTGCGCCTGCTTGGTGGATTGCAGCCAATTTCTGTTCTTGAAGAACCTCTTCGGTGACATCGCTCAGAGTCACTACTAGTTTCTCTACCAACCCACTGGTCTGATTCTTATGAAGCGGAGCTGCGTAGACCTGAAAATACGCTCCACCACTCGTAAAGATCGTTGACGTGGCAAGCTTGCCTGTCGAGAAACAGGTCTGCAGCGGGCAACTATCCGATCCGAGAATCTCTGGATTCGACAATGCGGAATAGAAATTCTCACCCAGACGACTCACGCCGCCGGTCCATTGTTCAAAGCAACTATTTGTCCATAGAACGGTCATGTCTGAGGCGATCATCGCCACACCCTCAGGCAAACAGTTCAAGACGTCTTCTGCTGCGACGCCCGCAACACTTAATTTCGCCACCCCAGCCTCCAATACTTTTCGAATCGGATCGCTAGACCTAGATATCGTGCAAGATCGCTCGACAAAGTCCCTCGTACCCTCTTCAAATATAAGAGACAATGCGAGCTCGGCAACATAGATGTTAGGTGTAATTTGCGACTACAAGCCAAAAATCTTTTCGTTACCCGATGCCAAATCCAGCGTGATTTGTCTGGCTACGTGGATCAATTTTTTGACTTTATGCACGTTGCTCGCACGGGCTGCCATCATTGCTCGATGACGATCCGTAGACTTTGGTTTTGGTAATACGATTCGGCTTGCCATTGTGGTCAGTTAATGCCCGATAAGACGCCAGTGTTCGCTGGCTTTATTGCGCAGTCCAGCCACCATCCACAGTGAGAGTCGTGCCGGTAACGAAAGAACTCGCGTTGGAGCAGAGGAAAAGGGCTGCACCGCAGATCTCGTCCAACTCACCCCAACGCCCCATCGGAATTTTCGAGACAAAATTTTTGTATTGCTCTGGATCGTTGAGAAGAGGACGATTCATTTCCGTCGCAAACGGACCGGGACAGATCGCGTTTACCGTAACTCCGCTCAGTGCCCATTCGAGCGCTAGGACTCGGGTTAGCCCTAGCAATCCCGCTTTGGAGGATGCGTACGGAGTGCGACCTGCGATTCCGATGTGGGACAAGATCGAGCCGAAGTTTAGAATCCGTCCCCACTTCCTGTCCGCCATGCTCGGGCCAAACGCCCTGGCCATGAGAAAGGGACCTTTCAGATTCGCGTCTACAACACTATCCCAATCCTCGGCTGTCAAGGTCGCAACGGGGCCACGTTTATTCAGGCCAGCACTATTTAACAGAATATCAATTCCGCCAACTCGCTCGGTGACATCCCCAAAGAGTCGTTCCACCGACTCAGGGTCTGTGACGTCGGCTGCCAAGGCAAAGGTCGGCTGGCCGGTCTCGTTGTGAACGGCTTCGGCTGCAATTTGGCAAGCATCCAGTCGACGGCTTACGATGACAATCGATGCCCCCGCTTCGGCTAATGCAGTGGCAATCTTCAAGCCTAATCCTTGAGAGCCACCTGTCACGAGCGCGGTTCGACCAACGAGACGAAATTGATCCAGGATATGTGACATCACTGTTCCGTGAAAGCGAGAGGAAAGAGGCATCGATAACTGACGAAAAGTTTACCACATTTGTCGTTGATGTGATTAGACGCCCATCTCGTTGAGCAATCCTAAATCAAGATGCTCTGGTAACGATGAACCCGCTGTAAACAAACAAACTGTAAACAAAAAAACACTGTGGAAAGAAGAGCTCTCCACAGTGTGCGGGAATAATAATCTCTAGGATCCAAATCTTAGGACACGTCCGAGATGTCTTAGAACACGTCCAAGATGAAGTGGTGGCCTGAGTGATATCGTTGCGAAGTGGGATAGTAGTTCTGCCACTTGCGATTATAGACGGGGATTTGCATCTCGGCTGGATAGCGATGATAGAGACTATCGGCACTGCGATAGTACTCGTTACCCCAAAAGTTTTGTGGATAGTAAACGTACGGATAGTGTTGGAAACGATTGTAATCTCGTTGCCCTGCCGTTCCTCCCCACATGCGGCCATATGCCTGCTGCGGTTGTTGAGCGTGTGAGCTTTCTGTTGCGACGAGTCCGATGACGGCACTCGCAACCGCTATCAAAAAGGCTTTGCGGACCATATTCCCCCCCAGGTTATTCTTTGCCAATTCTTG
>JALOQS010000219.1 GCA_025459355.1 Pirellula sp. | reverse complement strand
ACGGATTTGAAGTGACTAATTTCGACAATCTCCTCATTTACACCAGCTCGCATCAGTTTCATGCCCTTTACAACGCCCGAAGGGTCCCTAAGGTTCCCGCCGTTAGAGTGAATTATGGATTTTTGTATCATTCGCAGCTTCCCAGTGACCGAGAATCTGGATACCGATCAGTACGATTCGTCGCGCATGACTATCCTTAAGAAACGCAACTCGGGTGGGAGAGCCGGGCCGGTTGGTATTACATTAACCAACGCATCCAATCGAGGGTGTTATTGCCTTCATTTAAGAAACCGACCCAAAAACGCCGTTTTGGCCTGCAAAAAATCATTCTGTGGGACGTCGTCGGGACAAATTGCATAGCTATTCCTGAGAAGCGGTTTGGTTCGTTTCGGTAGGTTGAATGTGCCTAAACATGCGTCAGGAGGTTATATGGCTGAGATGATCTCGCCGGCGGAGCAGGTAACGCGGGTGGCAACACTGTTGGGACAAGCGTTGCTGCGATGGAAACGCGAGAAAGAACAATGGTCAAAAATCTCGGAAATAGTCTCGGACTCTCTACCCCAACGGCTTGAGTTTAGTCCGGTTTCCTCGCTCTCTGTGACTGGTCAAAACGACGAGGTAAAGACCTCGAGCGTTTGAAGCAATGTCGCTTCGGACAGAGTGACGTCGAGGAAGCGGTAAGTAATTTCGATAAGCTCTGGACTTCCTTCGCCCGAAGGAACGCGTGCAAATGATGGAGTTGCTGGTCTCACGAGTTCAATACGATCGATTCGAAGGAGCCCTGTCGATCTCGTATCACCCAACCGCAATCTCTGCACCAATCCAGAATGAAGAAGAGGCCGCTTGATGAATCCGGTAAAGAAGAAGCTTGTTCTTCACTGCACCACACGTGAGGAGCGTCAGCAGTGTGATGAACCAGAACTACCTGGCCGCTTACCACGGATCACACGCCTAATGGCCCTGGCCATCCGCTGTGACGAACTGCTACGAACCGGCAAAGTTCGCGCCTTGAACACCTCGCGACTATCGGCAACGTCAGCCAGCCACGCATCTCGCGAATCCTCTGCCTAACGATACCTGCCCCTGAAATCCAAGAGACGCTCCTATTCTTACCCCGCCTGTCCGAGGGCAAGCCAGAGATTTCCGAAAAGTCTCTTGGCACACTCACTATGCTCGACGACTGGGACGATCAGCGAAAAATATGGCAACAGTTCGGCTGCAAATCTTATCCCGAGAAACCTGGGTGAAGTCTGAAGAAACCATTCCATTTCGCTTCTCCGTTCAGGATTGAATAAGCCTCGAGCCAATCACGTTTACCATAATCAGGATCCAGTCGTTCAAGATATGGGCTCCGGCGCTAACCCACAAATTCTTGGTCTTTATGTAGGCCATGGACAACACCAGACGCGCTGTACCGATGATGAGTATGCACTGCGCGAAATCCCACTGGTATGTCGATAAGTGCAACAAGGCAAACAGAATCGCTGTACCTAGCCAGGCCCAGCAGACACCAGCATTGCGGCTTAGACCACCGCGGGCTACCAGCAGGTGCAAAAGGGCCAGCATGGGAATCACGGTTAAAACCTCTTCACCGACTAACTGCACAGCCGCCTTGCTCAGAAAAACCAGTAATCCTTGGGGCGATAATTCACTGGCCGTGGCAATTGCCGGGTTGGAGGATGCTCCCAAAGTGACTTGGACCAAGACTCCAACGATCACGGTTATGACGATATTGAGGATCGCGAATAAGATCATGAGTTTGATTTCACGCCAACCCACCTTGCCAAACAAACACCCAGCATTTCCTTTGCTGACCCAGGCCAAACCCGCAAGAGGAATGACTGGAAACAGAAAAGCCGGCACGAAGGCACCTACTTCGCCACCCGGCCAAGTAATCGGTGCGATGAGCAGGGCATAAGCGAGAGCAACAAGTGCGAGCAGGAACCACCAGTGCGTAGCGGTTAATGCGACAGGAGACCCATGGTAGAAAGGGAAATCACGATCCGGGTCTTCAGGTAACTTCAAAGCTCGCTCTCCATACCGAGTTCATGTTTGGTCGTTGAAATTGACGTCTATAGCGTATTGAGCTCTAGAACATCAAGAGGACGATCAGGCATGGTAGACCATGGATTTATTAGGAACACCTTAGATTTTCGGCTTAGGTTATTGAGCATCGCGTTTGCAACCCATCAGAGCTAACGATCAGCGGTAGCGTCCGCTCATCAGAATTGCATGATTGAATAACGACGAAATGAATAATTTGTCATGATAGCCAAGCCAAAGCGCTTTATTGAATTCGGCGCACCGGCGTGCCAAACCGGAGCGAGTTCGTGGTACTGTTTGCGCGTTAATCGTCGGATCATTCTTGCCCCCTTTCTTCAGACATCTCTTCAGTCAAAATCGCAGTACGGTTCCAAAACTATTAAGTTGAGCTGGACGCGGTCGAGTTATTGAGCCACCCGTAGCTTGGATCTAGCCAATGTAATGATTCGAATCTGGCCGCGGTGAGGGCGGCAGCAACAACAAAAAACTGTGGTCATCTCAGCGCCATGTATTTCTACGGAGGATACTAAATCAATTCTTCCAGTACCTCGAACTGAATTGAGCCGGTGCTTAAACGGATGTCTCTTAGGCTGGAATGGTCGTCCGTTGTCCCGAACCGAATTGTCTTTGATTGTTTGATCGAATACTTTCCTATCGTAGGAGCAGACCAGTTTGGTCTATCGGGTGCGGGGCCAAAAGAAATCGGATTCGTTTCTGTTTCTTGAGTCGACGGCAAAGCAAGCCCCAAACCTGGAAGCCGAAATGCCATCACCTCACCTGGCTCAAGCCTTTCGCTGAAACAGGAATTAAATCTTCCCCCGTCCAATGATGGGAACCATATAAATTTCTGTATCGGTATCGATTTCCCGTCGGAATCCGTTAGATCAACTACTTCGGAATCAAAATCGTTGGAAACGGATACAAGACGCGATTCGTTGCTTGTATTACGAACGAACATTGCAAATGAGATACGCTCCCCTTCCCGGAATCCTCGACGATCTGTGCCGTGGCTTATCCCAAATTGCAATCCTTGCTCCGCGGCTCCCCAAGATGGCTTCATTCGCTCCATGAAATCAAGCGACTGTTTGCCTTTCGCCTGACCTTGCCATGTTGGATCCTCAAGCATATTCTGCAGTTCGATATCAACAAGCTTTGGCTCGCCTTCTGCGGGAACAGTGACTTCAGCAACACCTGTGTAGCCTGGAACTATGAAGTTCTTGGTTGTTGCTGGTAAAGATGCGCGTTCGTATCCCTCTACGAACACAAAATACTTTCCTGGCGAAACAAGGTCCGTCTTAAATGAACCGTCTTCGTCACATATATTATGCGCCGTCGCCTCATGAAATCGCCAAATGGAATCGTCGATTGCAGGGCAAACCCAAACTTGAACGTGCCTCAAATGAATGGCGTTTCGATTGACGACTCTTCCAGCGATGTTTTTCCCCGAGGGGCGAGTCATCTCAATTGATCGAGCATCTCCGGCTTTGAGTTGGATAGTCGATTGATCCAAGGAGGTTCGACTATACTGACCCGCGTAAGCGATGCGGCGAACTTGGTACTCTCCAGGCTTTAGATCAGTAAACTGAATCTCCGAACCATTCTTCACCTTGTTGATTCTCCCTTTTCCATAAAACTCGTCACTGGTTCCAAGGAAAGTACTGCGCTCAACATCAAAAACCAATATTCGAGCAGTGTCCTCTCCTCCTGGAATGTGGTACTTGATGGTTAACTGTGCTGTAGTTCCGTCGATCTCTTGCAAGTTTTCATTGGTCTCATCTACAGTTCGTGCTTCCACCTGCTGAACTGGTAGGCCATGCATCGCGGTGCTCTGCTTTGGTTGCAGGAAATTGGAACTCCAGAATGGCGCGGCAGTCGTCCACATTACAGCGATCAAAACAGGGAGCAACAGCAAAACTGAGACAATTCGCGATGATTCAACGCGAGGAATTTCTTGGACGTTTATCAATCGTTCTACACGCATTTCAAAGCTGCTAGAGCGCCCTCCAAATACGGAAAGTGCAAACGACCGTTTTTGGGATGTTGTAGAACAAAGCGAAGCTACTTGCAAAAGTGCCTCAGCGTATCTCATCGGTTGCAAACCAGATGCAACAACCAAGTCGTCACAACACAACTCTCTTTCGAAGCTCATTCGCCTACTCAAGTACCAAACAACGGGATGAAAAAAAAGGAGAGACTCGATCAATCGTTGGAGCAGATTGATCCAAAGATCATGCCGACGGATATGTGTTAGTTCATGACTGATAATAGCTGCAAACTCATGCGGACCAATTCCCGTGGCAATCGATGCTGGCAACAAAATCATTGGGCGCAGTAGTCCTACCACGATCGGTACATGGACTCGTTGGCTGTAAGCAACAGTCGGAGAGTTGTGAACTCCGATTGCCATTGAGCGGTCAGCTAGAATGGCCAACTTGGATGGGTCCACAAGCGCCCAGGTTGCGAGACGCAATCGACTGCTCCCGAAAATCGCAGCCCCAAGTCTAAGCAGTAATACCAAAACGCAAATGGCATAAATGCAAAGCAAGAAGTTGGAAAACTTTGATAACAGGAGATTAAGATTTTCGAAAGCGACCGAAAGAAACTTGTCTGTTTGATAGCCCGGAACCGATGGTTCTGGCTTCGAGTCCGGTACAAGTAGCTCGAGATTGTATCGAGAAACTATCGTCTCCTTAGAATTGTAAGTTGCTCCATCGGCGTTGCTTGCTAACTGCCTAGCAACCACAGAATTCTGTCGATAGTGAGTCTCCCGAGGTGGCGACATACTGCAGAATGTAAACGCAACGCAGAGCGGACAGACAAAGAGCCCAGTTGCACTGAGCCAGTAACGAACCGAAGCCGACTCATTTCGAAGCAACGCCATTGCGACGGCAGCAGCAATTCCCAGCAATGTCCCTTGCCACAGGAAGTGGAACAAGGCAAAAACACATCGCAATGAAAATTCGCTTGCAATCATTGTCCAAAATTCAGCAGTTGTGTTCATCATCTTTTTTGCTCCTTCAACTTCTGATCAAGTAACCTTCGAAGACGCTTTATGGCGTTCTCATCCAATTCGGCTCCATTGAAAAGGCTCTGAACAACTGCTTCTGCGGAGCCATCAAAAACACGTTCGACGAATTCCCCAAGCATTCCATTCGCCACAAACTGATCCGTCACTAGTGGCGCAAAACGAAGAGACTTCCCCTCCACAGGCTCCAACTGCTTTACTTGCAATTTTTGCACCATTTTTTGGAGGGTCGTTATGACGGAAGTATGCGCAAGATCACGACCGCCTATGGCTAGTTTATCTCTGATTTCGCGGGCTGTTAGAGGTGATTCCGCCCAAAGCACCTTGAGAATTTTCAACTCGAGCTCCGTTGGCTGCTGCGGTTTTGCTTTACCCATTGCGTGGTCTCCAAAGATATCTTTATTTTCTACTGTGATAGAAATTAGCAACCATGAACTTTGGCGTCAATTGCAAATTCTATTGCCGTAGAAATTCGGCCACAACAGGCTACACGGTTTGCCCTGAGTGAAATTGCATCTCTTCGCCTGAAAATCGATCCCAATTGAGTTGCCTATATCGCTCCGGTCACCCAAACCGGTGCGTGTTAGCTTCTGTGCGATCCTGACTCGTGACCTTTTCGATTTTTCTGATTTTCCGGCCTAGCGTGACCACAGTTGTCGACAACCTACCGTCTGATAGATCGCCACAAGGAAAAATAGCTAGTAATCGCTTGCGGCAGGTCTGACTTCACGGACGCTCATAATGAGCCGCATTTTGTATCAGGGATATCATGCCAAGTTTTCACCTTCCTCATTTCAATGACATCGCGATTCTGCGATCGATCGAACCTAATCGCTTCCGAACATTTCTGTTGCGATTCGACAACTACTTACGCAGCCAAGGATTCTCGATCCCTGAGTCTGCGGTATTCACGGACACGCACTTGCAGCGACTGATCGGTATCTTCAATGCACACGATGGTTCGACTCCGGCCGACATGATCGAGGCACTATTTCACATCAGCGAGGTTTCCAACGACCAGGAAATGGAAGACCTGTTGTTGGTTGCTTCCAAGACCAGCATCGAATTGCCTGAAGGCGATCTCACACCAGCGGACCTCGATGAGCAGTTTGAGTCCCTTGCCATCGACGATAGTGTTACTCGCTAAACTTTTTATGTAGGTCTATGAGTGGTCCGTAGTTTCTCCCGCCCAACTCCAAATCGATCCCAACATCTCCCGATGCAACTGCAGAAGCCAACTGAACGCAAATGGCGCGAGCTTGTTGCTTGGTTTGCTCAACAAGTACTTCTCGGTCACGCGTCATTGCGTTGGCGACGGGTTTTGATGGTCTTGATTTTCAAACCCGACCCATCAAAGGGCGTGTCATCATCTATGCCGGCTGAACCAAATGGATTCACGGAAGGCTATCGCTAGTTTTCAGAGAATTAGGAAGCCCAGAGCTTTCGACTGGACGATGCGATTCGCGCCTTGGTGGCCTCCAGGTGCTCTTGGGCACAAGCTGCGGAGACGGCTTGGGATTCTAAAGCTACGTTCCCCTGTGTAAGCGCGATCAAGCGATTAGCCTTCTGTGTGGCGATGGAATCTTTGAATCCTTGGGCTGGTATCGCCAACAAATCGAACTTCATTCCGAGTGCGGAAAGAACGGCTTGTAGATTGGAAACGGAGTAATGCTCATCCTTCCCTCCAAGAATGCGAATTACAGTTGCCCTTGATACACCACTGCGGCGAGCAAGATCGGAAATCGACATCTCGAGTTCGTTAATGCGGTTTTGTAGAAGCGTAGATAGCGACATGGTTTAGCAATCGAATGGGACTTCAAGTGAGAGACCGAAAGAACGACCCACATTGATATTGTTCCGTATGTGAAACAAAAAGCAAGCGAAATCTGTCGGGAAAACTAGCTGGACAGGATGCGTAAGGGTATTTACAAAAAGGACTTGCGTCTAATTTCGGTGTCTCGCGAGCGGTTTGAAAAGAGTTCGGTTTGCTCTAGGAGGCCCAAAGTTGCGCACTTTCTGGCTAGGTTATGAAGAGTTGTACAGTAATATTCGCAGAAGCGACTAGACGCGTGGCTGCCGGCATTTTTCCCATTTAGGCTTCCGTGATACCACCGCTCTGTGCCTGGACGACAAAGGGGGGCCGACCGTTTTCACAGGCAAGCGTTATATGTCGAGGTCGATGACCCCTAAACTGTCTATCGTCACCAAAACGACGATTAGAATTGGTATCGCGATGAAACCAACAAAAAAACAACCGATTGAAATGGGAACAGCATGCCGCTTTCTTCCAATTAAGATCGCAATCGGAAGGCCAATTGCCACAAAGAGCAGACCAGTAGCAGTCAGCGTTAGAGCATCTGACAATCGGGCGTCAGTGATGGTGTAAGTGCCTTGCTCTAGCCTGATGGCGAAGCGAAAAAGGCTGATGATCAACGCCCACAGCACTGTGTACGCTATCATTCCAGCAACTGAGAACTGCTTACCGCCATGTGGTTCCTGACTGCTCACGATTTCAATGCTCGCTGCCCCTCTAATATCGAGTTCTGTCGTTTTCCTGGGAGACACTCGTTCATAGTCTAGATCGATGGCAGCGCCAAAGGAATCGCTGACTCGCCTTCTTCTACCACGTAGTAGTACAGCGTAGTCCCATCTTCAAGCGTCACCGTTCCTGGTTCGGTTTCTCGGGGCCAACTTTCCAACAGCTCAACTAACTCCTGATAATGCTCGACAACGTCTTGTAGCGTATTGACTTCAAAAGGGAACAACTTCCGGTACGGGCTGTCAACGCCGAGTGTAATGTGAAACCCAAGGTAGTCAGACTCGACCGGCTCTCCCGTGGCTGCAACGTAAGCTCCCCCATAGTTACGACCAGAAATCCTGAATTTCCATTTGCCAATTTGATTTACTGCGAATTTGCCTTTATCCGCATAATAACACAGTCCTCCGATTCTAATGATCGAGCCTGGATGGCTTTCGACAGAAAAGCTACTGCTATTCACTTCCTCGATGACGTCCACGCACGAGTGCAGTTTAACGTTCGAAATCCCTTGGATCGCCGCCAGAGCGGTTTCGGTTTGACGTCGCTCGGAATAGTAGGTGTTGCGACCAACAACGAATAACGAGCACATGACGGTCGCTCCAACAGTAAGAAGCAGTATTTTTCGGATGCCAAATTTCATAAGAGGCTCTCAACTAATTCATTGAAATATAATAGGGACTACCGGATTCCATGCGCTGACTTTCTGTTTTGCATCGGCATATTATGTCAGTTCAATGGAATATTTTGGGGGTGCATTGGGTACGTTACGATCCGTCACAAGCTTTCTCTCGATGCGTCTATATTTGCGACGCAACGCCTCAGTTGCCAGATTTCGCTGTTTGGGAACGAGGAGCGATGGGGTTACTGCAAGCGAAACGCACTCATCTGGAGTGGCGAACGACGCTTTAATGCCCAGGGAGTTTAGCTTGTGTAGCACTCCTTGGAGCAAGACGATCTCATCATTATCGTTGGAAAACTTGAGACCTTCGAAGTTCTGATTCAATCGCAAGCGATCAATATTCGAGCGGAGTATGTTTCGGACAGCAAAAAAAGTGACTTTGCCGTTTGCCTCGTAAAACGCAATCTCCACATGCCCGTAACCGAAATGACTGGTCAGACGCATGAAAGTGTAGAGCAGGCTTGAAATACCCGGTGACTCCAAATAGAGAGAAATCATTCCCGCGCTCAACTCGGAGTCGCTCGCTTTAGGTGACCGACGAGCATTCACGCGGATTCTTACCTCGCCGTATTCGTCGAACTGCAGTGTCTCGCCGTCGAGTATTGCAACTCGCAGTTTCGGCATAAAACAACTCCGCCCCCAGTTAAACGCAACGCGAACACCTGTGAACATAGCGACTAGGTAAAGGATTCGTTTCATGTGCCCAAAAACCGATAACCCAATGAACGTAATAATCCAAAACGATAAGGTTCCGAACCGAGTGCGCACCACCGGCACAGGAAAATGAAGGAGGAGATCATGTTCGCTATTTTTGTTGGTTCTTCATCAATTGCTTTCGTCTCTCGCAGCGGAGGCAAAGAGGCTGGTAATGTGCTGCTCTTCCAGCGATCCCTTTGGCCACGCTGCGTGGTTCTCGGAATCGCGAACAATAAAGTAATTGAAGTGGGGTTCTGGCTCGAATAGAAGACCCAGAGGATTAAGTGGCCTGAACGAGCTGATCACCTCTTCGGCTCGCAAGACCATTACATATTCCCCCTCCTTCAATGGCGGGAGTTCGACCGCCGGCTTTTGCTTTGCCAACGGATCGTCATGATCAACGGATGACTTATGCGAAAGCAGAACTTGGAATGTGACTGTTTTGCCTTTGAGGATTTGATGTGTTTCAAACAGATGCGCATAAGCATGCCCCGTCGGCTTACCTTCTTGCAACTTGCCAACGACGACGAGTGAGTTGTTGCTTAGAAGCTTTTCCAGCCGCAATTTCTCTTTCTGGCTCAGTTCGTCGCTTTCAACAGTAGTAGCCTGGGTGTTGGAGGTGTCTTGCTCAAGTTGCGTTAGCATTATTGGCAGCAACAGGAACGCGAGGATCGCGGCGATAATACAACCGCTGAGGACGATAGTTCTCGAGCTCAGCAAATTCTCACTTGAGAAGTTCGCTTTGCGCAACGACTCAGTATGTACAAGCCAAGGTAACCTTGGCATTGAGTGAGACAACGGTTGTTGCACATGGCTGAGGCATGCTTCCAATAATGCCCGAACCTCCGCCGCTGTTTGTAGCCTGTCCTGCGCACTTTTCGCCATCAGTTTCGTGATTACCGCGGTCATCCAGTCGGGAATGTTCGGATTGATTTCCCGAATGGGTGTTGGCTCAGATTCTGCAATTCGTCGCATGACGTTCAGGCTGTTTTCCGCTCTGAACGGTGGTCGTCCGGTGCACGCTGTGTACAACATGCTTCCGAGGCTGAACAAATCGCTGCGAGCATCAACGCTTTGACCTGCTGCTTGTTCCGGAGACATGTACTGCGGTGTTCCAGGATGAAAGCCAGTGCGAGTCAGACTGGCATCGTCGGCAGCGCGGGCGAGTCCGAAATCGCTGATCAACGCGCGATCGACATCTTCTTCCAGCAGTATGTTCGATGGTTTTATGTCTCGATGCACCAGCCCCTGTTGATGCGCAGCAGATAAGCCGTCAGCGACCTGCATTCCGATCCGCAGGATCTCGCACAATCCGAGAGCTCCTTGGCAGTCAATGCGCGACTGTAGAGATTCGCCCGAGACATATTGCATAACGATAAATGGTGACTCACGCTCCGTCTCGACATTGTGAATTGGAACCACATGTTGATGCACGACCGCAGCGGCCGCGCGGGCTTCACGTGAGAATCGCTTTCGAGCTGGTCCGCTGCTGGCTAGGTAAGGAGCCAAAAGCTTGATAGCGACTGGTCGACTCAGTTCCGTGTCGAAGGCTTTGAAGACCACCCCCATCCCGCCGGAGCCGATCAAGCGTTCCACTTCGTATCGTCCCAAACGCCCGAGCATTTCCGGATGCGTTGGAGGTGAAAGCAATTGCTTTGCCATCGACTCCGTCCATTCGATCGCCGATTGATCCAAGTTCACTGGCGGAAAGCGGCGCTCTTGATCCGAACCGACTGCCCTCGAGATCGCTGCTTTCACACCGTGCCACATCGCCGTCGATCCTGCCAATTCGCCGATCCGTGTTTGGCAGCGTGTGCAATTTTCGACGTGAGCGAGTAGTTCCTCGCTCGGCTCCAAGGATTGGTCTCGACGGAGCATTGCTTCCAACGCCGCATCATCACAGGCAACTTGATTCTTGTTCATTGTTGGTCCCGATACTGCTGGACAAGTTCCTTGATGCGTGCCATGACGCGACTGCGAGCGAAGTAGATATTGCCAGGGCGAGTGTCGAGCTTGGCCGCTGCCGCTTCGACGGACAATTCTTCGATGCTAGTCAGCCAGAACGCTTGCCAAGTGTGTTCTGCCACCGACTCGCGTACGCGCTCCGAGGCCCACTGGAAGACCATTCGTTCGTATTCCAGATCGAGAGCACTAGAGAGCTCAGAAGGTGCAGGCAACATTGACAGGTGGATGCGTGCTTCGCTGCCATCGCGTCCCAAAGAGCGAGTCGCTTTCTGCGTGATCATGTCGACAGCGGCGTTACGTGCGATTCGCAACAGCCAGGCACGGAAACTGCCTCGGTCATCCCGCTGGAGCCAGTTGGAGACCGAACTCACAACCGCCATGAATACTTCCTGAACCAAATTGTCCGCGTCCGCCGCTTGAAAGCCGCGGCTGATGGCGACGTTGAAGACGACGGGACCATAAATCGCCGCGAACTCGTCCCATGCAGCCATGTCTTCTGCGTCTTGAAGACGCAGAATCAGGCTGGCTCGGGTTTGTTCGTGAGTTGGATTCATGGCTTGTCGGTTAAAGGGCTCGCTTCGCTTCAAAAAGCAAGACTAAGTCTGGAATCGAAATCTTGCGCGAGGCGGGAAGATTTTTGCAGATTCCTGCTAAATTGGGCTCTATCGACTGAATTTTGTGCTTCCTGGAGAGGCGAAGTGAATTCGTTTTCTGAACGTTTTTCGACGATTTTGCCCACCGACCGAAGCGAATTAACGCGTTTTTCCACACGAGATTGGTGCGAAAGAATGGGCCGTGTGACTGACTAAGAAAGGCCCATGTCCGTGAACCTGGCAGCGAGGTCATGGGACGCGCGTCGGCCATTTTGCATAGCTAGATCTGGGAGGGAGCTACTTTCGGTTCCCTCCCAGTTCATTCCATGGAGGCCGAATCATCGATGCTCGCTCTCCCGACTCTCTTCCCGCTGATGACGACCAGCCGAACGATCCGGGATCGGTTCGCTTCCGATCTATCGCGGAAATCTTGCTTCAGTGAAGGTTCTGGATTAGCGAACACCTTCGTCTTGAATCTTGTCATTTCAGCACCTAGAATTCTCGATAGAAGAACAATGAGGTGAAAAATGAGTTTTGGCGGTAGATTGCGTTACGCCAGAGAAGCTGCGGGTTTGACCCAGAAGCAGCTTTCCGAGGCTACAAATATTGGAATTTCGTCCCTTTCCGAGTTCGAAAATGATTCACGGGACCCGTCTGCACTGCAGTTAGCTCAAATTGCACTGGAGCTGCGGAGAAGTCCTGATTTCTTTTTCCAGCAGGGAGAGCCTGAGCCTGAGATCGTGCTTTGGCGAGAATGTCCAGCCGACGGTTCTGCATCATCGGTCCAAGTGCAGCTCCTCCAGTTAGCAGAGCAGTTTCATCGCTTAGAACAACTTTGCGGCAATCCGGAACCGCCACAGTTTGAGTTCGCTACTGGTTCCGCCGAAAGTTTTACAATCGCCAAAGCTGAAGTTTTGGCCCACACATTTCGCAATCGATACGCCCTCGGAGAACGCCCTGGCCAAATTCTGCTGCGGGTGCTCGAGGATGTTATCGGTGTGAAGATCTTCTTCCTCGACTTCGAACCGTCTGGCACAGCGGCTTGTTCTTTGTCCGATCGATTTGGGGCGGCAATTTTGCTGAACTCGAGGAATGTAAGCTGGCGACGAAATTTCGATCTTGCCCATGAATTGTTCCACTTGTTGACCTGGAAGGTATTTCGGACCGCCAGTTCGGAGAGTGCGGCGACTTCGTCAACGCGTGAGGAGCAGCTAGCCAATTTGCTGGCCACTTGCTTCTGCCAGCTGAAGCGTTGAAAACCGCCGTTTCCAGACAACTGCGAGAAAAGAAAACGCTCGACTTCGAGGATCTGTTTGACATCGCACGCCAATTCGCAGTATCAGTCCCTGCATTGGTTTGGCAAATGAAGTCGGCTGGTATCGTAAAGCGAGAGGATGCGGAGAAGCTCGCAGAGCAGATTAAAGGTCGATCAAGCTATTGGGAGACGCGAACCAATGATCCCCCTTCGCGAAGGCCATTACGATTCGAGGCACTGGCGATCGAGGCGATGGACAAGGGTCTCATGGGAACCGGTAAGTTCGCCGAGTATATGGGGATCTCGCGACGCGAGGCAATGAAGCTGCTCGACGAGCGAGCTGATAAGTTCTGGCAGGAGGAAAGCCGTGTCGAGATTGAAGTTATTGATTCTTGACGCGTGCGTAGTCATTTCATCAGCAGACAAGATCGTCTATCGAGTACTTGGCAACATGCATCGTGGAGACCAAGGCATTTCGCTTGCAGAAATTCTGAACAAGATCGGTTTGACTGCACCTCTGTTACCGCCGCAGTATCGTCTTGAATTCCGTGAACGTTGGACCCAAGTAGGATTTGATGAACGACTCAAGGGACTTGGTTTCAAGTCCGATTCGGCCGCAGACTAGGCGGCATATCTCAAATCACATAACCTCTCAGAGGTCGTATTTCGTCTGAGCGACCTAACCCAATTTCGGAAAATCAATGTTTCGACTGCGAAGTCACGGAGCGATCACCAAAAGCACCCATGTCTCATCCTGATCACCGATGGCCAGAGAGACGCGTGGTTGCATTTCTACGAATGGGGAGAGTGTATCATCTATGCCTTAACGCCCTCTAGCGTTTATCGTAACCATCTTTATCGTCGGGGCCGAGAATATCAAACGATCAATGTGCCGCC
>JALOQS010000033.1 GCA_025459355.1 Pirellula sp. | reverse complement strand
GTGGACAGACCAACCCGATATGACTCACCACGCGACGTCCGCTTTCTGGGAATGCTACAGTCGACTTCCACCAGCGATTCAGCAACTTGCGAATAAGAACTACGAACTACTCAAAACTGACCCAGACCATCCGTCGCTCCATTTCAAAAAGGTCGGTCAGTTTCGTTCAGTGCGCGTTGGCATTGCTTATAGAGCCCTGGGTATAGAAACTGGAGATACCGTTGTTTGGTTTTGGATCGGCAACCATGATGAATATGAGCGTTTGATTGACGGATAGATCCCACTCGACAGAATAAGAGATAGACTTAGTCAGTAAGGTCCCCGCCCAAGGCGGACGGGCGGAAGAAGTTTGAAGGGTGAAGTTAGAAGTTTGAAAGAAAGCCAATCTTTTCAATGCCGGATTACCAACGGGGTTTTGGTTTTCCTATCGTCCCGATCGTTGGCCAGGTGAGCAGTGAGAGACCGTTTTCGAGCAATTTGTTGGACCGAATTCGGTCGTTTGGGCTCACCACTGCGGTTTATCCCAGTGGGAGCATGACTGGCTAGCTACCAAGAACGCGAACCACAACCCACCCACCTTCCTCCGTCTGGCCTCCGGCCAGACGGAGGAAGAAAAAAAGGGGGCAGGGCGTTGTCGGTAGCCACTCAGTCATCGCCCCTTTGGCACATGGCCAAAGGTGGCGGAAGAACCCACGTACAAAAAAGGCAACTATCTCTGAGGCTTGAGCATTGTTTATTACGTTGCAATGCACCGAAGCAAAACCGCGTGCTGGCGCACGGTAACAACCGGTGCTAGCGCACAATCGACTGGCAGGTTGGAACCGAGTGCTGGCGCACGACTTCAACCGGTGCTAGCGCACGTCGGCTGGCAGGTCGTAACCGCGTGCTGCGCACGGAGCGTCAACCGTGTGCGAGCACACGATCGGCTGTTGTGCAGGACAAGCAGAGTACTGGGCTGTTTCCCATCCCGAGCACGTTCGACAGTCGAAAGAAAAAACAAAATTCTTCGTTTGCAATCAATTGCGTCGTCAATTTCGAATCGCACCCTAAGCCTGCAAGAATTCCACGATGGCCAGGGGCTTACTCAGAATCGAGACACTAGGTCCACAGCTACCATGTCTGGCAATTCTCGCAATAGTAAATGGAACGCGCACCTAGATCGGTAACGGCTACCGCTTTTCCGCATTCAGGGCAACGCTCTTTTTTGTAGATATGCAATCGCTCTTGATTGCTCAACCTAGTCAACGGTTTCCCAACATCATCCTTCGTGACCGTAATGATCCGGTTGTAGCGAACACCAATCTCAAGCAACCGTTTTGTCAGAGACCACAGCTGGTCAAATTCCTCGCGAGAAACCGCCTTGGCCAATCGAGCAGGATGAATTCTAAGCAAATACAAAATCTCCGCACGATAGATGTTGCCCACCCCAGCAATCACCGATTGATCGAGAAGCAACGCTCCAAGAGGCTTCTTGCTTCGCTGCATTTTTTGCCACAGTACCTCAGGATCAGAATCTTTGCGTAAAGGATCAACCCCCAATCGTTCTCGAAGCGACAAAAATTGCTCTGCATTGATCAATTCACATTGATTGGGCCCGTTCAAATCGAATCCGTGTGTATCACCAACCAGACGAACGCGAACCTCACCCTTCGGTGCAGGCATCGGTGTTTTGAACAAACGAAACTTGCCGTACAGTCCGAGATGAATGTGCAAGAACGATTGCTTGCCAAACTGGTAAAAGAGATGCTTGCCATGAGCATCGATCGAACTCAGTCTCTTGCCGGTGATCCGTTTGGCATCCTCCGAAAATCGCCCCTGCGGAGATGTGACCTCAACCGTTTTCCCACCAAACCACTTCTGATGATCCCGAGCCAAGCGATGAATGGTATGTCCCTCTGGCATATCCTACGTTCCCACTAGCGAGTCCCATTACAGGACATAACACAACCAAGAAATCGCAAACCGCACGGTGTGATTTACCTGGTATTGTAGGATTTCGAAAAGTGCGACAGATAAAAAACGTCCGAGAGATCATTCCGGGCAACACACCGAACGGTAAACGTTACCTACAACTTACTTGGACTTTGAACTTTGTTCAAAACCGATTGCACATGGGCTCGAAACGCGAGCAGAGAAGGGTCACGAAACAGGTGCCCCTTTTTCGCTTTAATGATTGCTAACGCCAGAGGTTGCTTTCGCTGCCATTGGGCAAGATCGAATTCACGAATATCTTCAAAGGGGATTTCTAAGCGAGGTGCAACTTTGGATACGATATGGAATCCATCATGAGCCCGCAAAATGGTAAAGTGCATTAGAAAAAACAAGCCGACCATACCGGTGAGCACGCCGATGACAAAGTTTCCTGCACGATCCATTGAAATCCCCTTACGTCTGCCAACCTACGAACATCCTGTCGTTGTTTGCTTGCAATATGCCTTTTGTCACACTGCACGCTTTAGGGTAATTACGCGAAAGAGCGGGCCGATGCAAGATCCAATTTTGCGGCCTGGCAGATTATCCAACGTGCCTACCGAGGTATCGCAGATGCGGTCGGATATTGTTTACTTCTTCCCGAGACGCCGTTTTGCCTCAAAAAATTCGGTGAGCATGCGCCCACACTCTTGAGCGCAAACGCCGCCTTGTAATTCACAACGGTGATTCAAACGGGGATCACTCAGCAACTTATAAAGCGACTCAACAGCACCCGCTTTGGAATCGATGGCACCGTAAACCACCTTGGGAACCCTGGATTGCAGAATCGCCCCAGCGCACATCGGACACGGTTCGAGAGTGACATACAAAGTGCACTGTTCAAGCCGCCATGAGTTGAGATGGGCCGCTGCCTGAGTGATTGCGATCATCTCTGCGTGAGCCGTCGGATCATTGAGAGCTTCACGCTGGTTATAAGCCTCTGCTATGATCTGATTCTTGTGAACAACGATCGCTCCGACCGGAACCTCATCCTGATACGCCGCCTCTTGCGCCAACTCAATGGCGCGGCGCATGAAGTACTCGGCTCGATCTGGTAGCAGTTCGTCACTTAGACTCATCGAGCCCATCTTCGATCATCTGCCTAAGAACCTCTGGAACCTTCTTGCCAAATTTCTCAGTCGGAGTGTTAAAATGTTCACACATGGTTTTTATGCGCCGCATAAAGTCCCTCAGGGCTGTACTGGTCGCGTCCATCTTAGGATTCAAACGGCCCGACCTAGCATCCTTGGTACAAACCTGCTGCATTGCGAACTCCATATCCTGCAGAGAGAGCTTGCCTGACGCGGCGCACGCGAACCAGCGATCGCACAAAGCCATAAACTCCGCCTTCTCCTCGTCAGACATATCTGACTCTTGGGCTGCAGTAATCAGTTTCTCGACAGCCCCCCACTGCAATATCACGCTATCCGAGAGCCTCGCATTGAGTCGACTGAGCTGGCGGCTGGTCAACTCTTCCTTCTTCATTTTCTCAGCGAGTATCTCCAACTCATCAATGACATCCCGCCGATCGTTTTGACTCAAATGAGACTGCTCAACCCACGGGATCAACTGTTCGTAGATGGCCCGGGATGCTCGCACGCCCGTGTTGCCCATGAGAACAATCGACATGTAAACGAAGAATAAACTAATCCCAACCAGTAAAAAAATAAAAGTAACAAAGCATGCGGGTCCGTACGATACGTCACCCTGCTTTGTCAACTTTATGTCTTGGCCTGCCATGCTACTAATCCTAGGCGAGATTCGAGGAAATCCGAAAGTTCTTACTCTTCAAACTCTATGGAGAGGATCTCGTATTTTAAAGTGCCACGGGGTGCCTGGATCTCGACGATTTCCCCAACTTTCTTACCGGCCAAAGCAAGTCCGAATGGGCTGCTCGAAAGGATTTTGCCGGTTTCGTAATCTTCATCGCCGGCTCCGACCAAGGTATAGACCTCTTCATCACCCCATGAATCTTTGACTTTCACGGTTGCCCCAAAGCCAACTTGGTCTTTAGGCAGGGAAGACGTGTCGACGATATGAGCCCGATTTAGCTTTTGCTTTAGTTGATTGATCTTAGCCTGCATCAACCCCTGATTTTCACGCTGCGCATGATATTCGGCGTTCTCCTTGAGATCCCCTTCCGCGCGAGCCTCCGCGATTTTCTCAGCGATTAACGGCATTTCAATGTTCTCGAGCCTCTCAATTTCCGCCTTGATTCGGTTGTATCCATCCCGAGTCATTGAGAAAAATTCGTTCATTTCTAGTTCTCCCGCAGAGGCAAAAAAGAAACGACTCTCATCCGCGATTGCGGAAAAGAGCCGCGTCGTTTGTTCTAGCTCACGTAAAAAGGATCTGCCGCACTTCCCAACAAGAGCGGCAAAAGAGTATCCCGTATTCTTGCTCCGAGACTGCGCTAGTCAAGCCCCAAATCCCGACGACGTGAGCCCTCGAATCACGGCCCACGGCATTACCTACGCCGGACTTTTTAATCTCCCGAACCTTTTACCCCCCCAGCTCTCGCGATCTCGCGACGGCACTATCGACCGCTTCTATCACGGCATGCCGGAATCCGTTTCGCTCCAACGAAGCGATTGCTGCTATGGTCGTCCCCCCGGGACTCGTGACTTGCTCACGCAATACGGCCGGGTGCTGCTTGGTGTCTTGCACCATTGCCGCCGCCCCAAGCACTGTTTGAGTGGCTAACTCTAATGCGGCCGCTCGACTCAACCCAGCCTTTACCCCGCCATCGCTTAACGCCTCAATCATCATAAGCACATAGGCGGGCCCTGATCCAGAAACTCCCGTTACGGCGTGCAACTGGTCATCGGTGCAGCGAATTGTTATACCAAGCGAGTTAAACAAGTTTTCGCACCATGCCGTATCAGATTGACTTACCCCCGATGCTACGGCCATCCCGCTGGCACCCTTGCCCGATTGACATGGCGTATTGGGCATAATCCTAATAATGTTTTCCGTGCCAAACCAAGCACTCAGTTTGGCGATTGAGACTCCCGCCACGATGGAGACTAACAAGTGCCGTGGCTCGACAAACGACCGAAGCGATGTTGCGATCTCACCAAGCACCTGCGGCTTCACGGCAATCACGATACGATCACAAGCCTGAAACAACTGCCCTGCCGCATCGCAAACCTGACAACCAGGAAAAAGCTCTTTCAACTTTCGTTGCTGTGTCGAATTCGGCTCACAGAACATCAACGGAACCGTCGCAGCACCGGATTCGCCTCGACTGGCTCCTTTGGCAATGGCGGTTGCCATTTGACCACCACCTAAAAACCCAATTGTGTTCATCAACCTGCTTGCCCCACTGCACTACCCCACTCTGCGCGAAGCACTTCCGAGGTCGCTTGCGATTTGTTGAGCACATAGAAGTGAACCCCAGGCACTCCCTCTCGGAGCAACTCCGCGACCTGAGCCTGCGCGAACTCTACTCCGACTTTATACTGCCAATCAGCATCGGCATTGGCCTGTAGACGTGCGATGAACGAATCAGGCAGACTAGCTTTGCAAAGGGACGCGATCCTTTGAATCTGAGCCAGATTGATCACTGGCAATATTCCGGGAACAATAGGTATGTTGATACCAATTGCTCGGCATCGATCGACAAACCGAAAGTAATCCTCGTTCTTATAAAAAAGTTGCGTGACGATGATGTCAGCGCCGGCATCGACTTTTCTCTTTAAATTGACCAAGTCGATTTCCATGTTCGGTGCTTCTTGATGCACCTCGGGATATCCGGCCACTGCGATTCCCAACTGTGAATATTCGGTTTTGATGAGTTGCACCAAGTCGTTTGCATAACGAAAGCCGCCATCGGTCTGACGAAACTCAGTCTCTCCCTTGGGCGGATCTCCGCGCAACGCCACGATGTAATCGGTCCCAATCTCAATCGCCGCATTGAGATACCCTCGAAGCTGTTCGACCGTCGAGCCAACGCACGTTAAATGAGACGCCACGGGAACGGAAAACTGTTGCTTGACTTTCTCGAGTATCTGCAACGTTCGATCGCGCGTAGAACCGCCTGCCCCGTATGTACAAGTAAAAAAGTCGGGTGCAAAACTCATCAAGTCTTCCACCGTTGCCAAGAGCGGCCCCACTCCCTCATCTGTCTTGGGAGGAAAGAGCTCGAACGACAAACCTTTTTTCTTACCGCTAAAAAAATCACCAAGTCCCATGAAGGGTTTCCTCAAAACCATAGTTTGTGGGTAGAATCCAACTTGTCCTAGTGTACCTTGTCCAACGCATTGAACCTAGGTGTAGCTCGCGATTATTAGATACGTCTAGCCAATACCGCTAGCTAGCCACCTTGGATCCCAGCCGAGCAAATTCCGATCATCTGAGCCAAACTGTATGACAACCTCGCTTCATAACCGCCGCGTTCTGTCTTTCGTCGGAGATATCTATGAGGACTTGGAGCTTTGGTATCCCAAACTCCGGCTCATTGAGGCGGGTGCCGAATTCGTTACGGCTGGCGAAAAAGCGGGAGAAACCTACGCCGGCAAAAACGGATATCCATGCGTCAGCGACATTCGGATTGACGATGCCAACCCAGAAAACTTCGATGCAATTCTTCTCCCGGGAGGCTTTATGCCCGATCGCTTGCGACGCCGCGATGACGTCAAAGAGCTGATCCGCCATTTTGACAAAACAGGAAAATGCGTCGCTGCTATCTGCCATGGTGGTTGGCTGGCGATCTCCGCCGGGGTCTACCGAGGAGTGAAAGTCACGGGTTCTTTGGGTATCAAGGATGATCTCGAAAACGCTGGTGCAATTTGGGTCGACGCCCCGGTCGTGGTCGATAAACATCATGTCAGCTCCCGCAAACCGGATGATTTGCCTTGGTTCGCAGCCGCTATGATCGATGTGATCGCTAAACAGTGATCGCTAAACAAACTTGATCCATCTACTAGATCGATAGCAGTGAAACAAAACGAGTTGATGAAAAACGAGTTCTTGAACAACGTGTATTGCCCGATGAGTTCCCTCCATGAGTCTTGATCGCGTTGATATTGCCTCCGAGTTTCTAGAGACTCTCAGCTTCACACCCTATCCTGTCCAAGAAGAAGCGATCTATGCGTGGTTCTCTTCCGAACAAGGTGTGTTGGTCTGCGCTCCTACTGGCACAGGCAAAACTCTGATCGCCGAAGCTGCCATCTTCGAAGCTTTGAAAACCGGCAAGCGTTGTTACTACACGACCCCGCTTATCGCCCTCACCGATCAGAAACTCGTTGAAATTCAGCAAAGCGCCTTGCGATGGGGCTTTCCTATCGACTCCATTGGATTGGTCACCGGAAATCGACGCGTTAATCCCGACGCGCCCGTGCTAGTGGTCGTTGCCGAGATTCTTCTTAACCGACTTATGGGCAACGATGCAGAACACTTTGAAAACGTTTCGGCTGTGGTCATGGATGAATTCCACTCGTTTAATGATCCGGAGCGAGGCATCGTCTGGGAACTCACGCTCGGCCTACTCCCCAAAGCGGTTCGAACGATGCTGTTATCTGCGACCGTGGGCAACAGTGTTGAGTTTTGCAGCTGGCTGCACCGATCTCACGGCCGAAACCTAGAACTCGTTCAAGGAACCGAACGAAAAGTCCCCTTGCAATTCGAATGGATCGACGACAACTACCTAGATGAACACCTAGAAAAAATCGCAGAGGGTGACGATGCCAAACGCCGCACTCCAGGCCTTGTTTTCTGCTTCAACCGTGAACAATGCTGGCAAGTGGCCGAGCTTCTCAAAGGCAAAAAGCTTATCGACAAAGAACGACAAGCGATCATCACAAAACGGATCGATGCCTTTGACTTCTCACAAGGTGCCGGACCTAAACTGAAACAGATCCTCATTCGAGGTGTCGGAGTCCACCACGCTGGCATCATGCCCAAGTACCGTAGGCTTGTCGAACAGTTGTTTCAGGAAAAACTCCTTAGCGTTACCGTCTGCACGGAAACGCTTTCCGCAGGTATCAATCTTCCTGCTCGCAGTGTGATTCTGCCAAGCCTCGTCAAAGGCCCCTTCGGCAAAAAGAAAATGGTCGAACCTAGCACCGCTCATCAGATCTTTGGACGAGCTGGCCGCCCGCAATTTGACGCCAAAGGTTTCGTCTATGTCCTGGCCCATGAGGATGATGTCAAAATCAATCGCTGGCGAGTCCAATACGATCAAATTCCTGAGGACACCAAGGATCCGAATTTAATCAAAGCGAAAAAAGCTCTCAAAAAGAAAATGCCCACACGCCGATCTGGCGAGACTTACTGGACGTTTGAGCAATTCGAAAAACTACGCTTAGCCCCCGCTGCAAAACTAGAAAGTCGCGGTCACCTGCCTTGGCGACTGCTGGCCTACTTGCTGCTTAACGATCCCAGCGTTCAACCACTGCGAGACTTGGTCGGCCGTCGACTACAAGAGTCTAAGTCGATCGAAAAGGGCCAAAAAGAACTCAATCGAATGCTGGTAACACTATGGAAATCAGGCTTTATTACGCTGGAACCCACCCCTGCGATGAAACACACCGAAGCACCGAAGCCTCTCATTGCAGAAACAAAGCCAGGATGGTTGCAAATCCCCACAAACCCTCTCAGCAAATCCGCAAACGACACTCCCGGTGACGATGAGGATGACGAGGAAACAACCGAGGCCGTGATGGCGATTCCTGAGGCCAGCCAAGATTCGATAGCATACGATCTGGATGAATACAAACCTATCTCGGCTGTCCCAACCGAACGACTAGCGTACTTATCGGAATTGCGGAGCGTGAATCCCATCTATGGATTGTACATGGTCAACATGATGCAATTCGCCGATGATATGGAACGAGTGCAAATCCTGGAAAGCGTCTTGGAACTACCTGCGAACATTGCCAAAATTGTAAAAGTTCCTCCACCTGACCAACTCCCTGCTGGTCCGCTGGCAACCGGGATATTGCATCCACAACTTTTGTCGCTGGGACTCGCTGCGCCAGAAGAATTGATGGAGCAGCAGGACGATGTCGACGATCGTTCGGACGAAGAGATTGTAAAGGACGCGGGAGGCGCAGCCGGCAAACGTCGACCGTTCAAACCGTTTGAGGAAGCTCCACTTCGACCACTCGCACTCGGTGAAAAACTGCGACGACTTTTCGATTACGAATACCCAGGGGTGCATGATGTTTTTACTCGCAGCGTGTGGGTCGTGGGCGAATTGCTAGAGTTTGGATGCGAGTTTAACAAGTACGTTGTGGCTTCGGGGATGCAGAAGCACGAAGGACTACTGTTTCGCCACATACTTCGGTTCATCTTATTGATCGAGGAGATCGCAAAGATCGCTCCAAGTGAAAGCAGCGAAGAAACATGGGAGCAACCGCTATATGCTCTCGCGGACCGATTGGTTGAATGCTGCCGAAGCGTGGACCCAGAATGCACCGACCAAATTCTGCAAAGCGAGGGACGCGAAGAACGTGGCCGGTCGCTTGGAAAAATACCGACCTAGCTGTCAAACAACTGGTCGCTGATGCCTCGCAATGCCTCGATACAGAATGTTATGTGCTCGTCCAAATCGAGCCCGAGATCGGCCGCCCCCCTCTGGATGTCATCTCGATTGACGGCAGCAGCAAAGCTTAGGTTTTTAAGTTTTTTGCGAACGCTCTTGGCTTCTAGATCTGCAAATCTCAGCGGCCTTACATAAGCACAAGCAACCAAAAAACCACAAAGTTCGTCGCAGGCGTACAGCGTTTTGTCTAACTTCGATAGGCGAGGATAATCGCTGAGGTAATCTGCGTGCGACAGGATGGCATAAATGATTTCTTCTTGAACGTTGTGGGCTTTGAGAATAACACTCCCTTGAAGCGGATGATCTGGCGCGTTCGGATATCGCTCGTAATCGAAATCGTGGAGCAAACCGACGATGCCCCACTTCTCTTCATCTTCATTCCATGCTTTCGCGTAAGCACGCATGGCGGTTTCGACCGCGTACATGTGACGCCGCAGAGCCATGCTCTCGACGTGCTCGTGCATTAAGTTTATCGCAGTCGCTCGATCCATATCTATTCGTATCCAGCTTTACTTCGATCTCTTTTCAAAACTTTCGGCGACCATGCGTAGCTGATCAAAATTATGAGCAGCCGAAACTTGAGTCCGAATTCTTGCCTTCTCCTTCGGAACGACAGGATAACTGAATGCGATAACGTAAATGCCATCTTCGAGCATCGCCTTGGCCACGTGACCAGCTTTGGCCGCGTCACCGATCATCACCGGTACGATCGGATGCACTCCGGGCAAAATGTTGAGCCCACGTCGAAGCATTTCTTCGCGGAAGAACTGCGTGTTGGCTTCGAGCTTGTCTCTCAACTCGGTTGATGACGACAACAACTCGATCGCCTTGATGGCACCTCCAACGACGGGCGGAGCAACGGTGTTGGAAAACAAATAAGTACGAGATCGTTGTCGTAGGAGCTCTACCATTTGCGCGTTGCCAGACGTGTAACCGCCACTGGCTCCCCCGAGCGCCTTGCCCAACGTGCCAGTCAATATGTCGATGCGATCCATAACTCCGCAGTGCTCGTGGGTCCCACGACCGTTCGCACCAACGAAACCTACTGCGTGGGAATCGTCCACCATCACCATAGCATCATATTCATCGGCCAGTTCGCAGACGGCTGCCAAATCCGCAATCGTTCCATCCATGGAAAAAACGCCATCTGTGGCAATAAGCCGAAATCGAGCCGACTTAGCCTCTTCGAGCTTGGCCCTCAGGTCATTCATATCGTTGTTCTTGTATCGCAGCCGCTGCGCCTTGCACAATCGAATGCCGTCAATAATGGACGCATGATTGAGCTCATCAGAGATAATGGCGTCTTCAGCGGTGAGGATAGTTTCGAACAATCCACCGTTCGCGTCCCAGCACGAGTTATAAAGGATCGTATCCTCCATACCTAAGAAATGACTGAGCTGATTCTCCAATTGCTTATGGATCGATTGGGTGCCGCAGATAAAGCGGACAGAAGCCATCCCATAGCCCCAACACTGCAACGTTTCGTCTGCGGCCTTTTGTACTTCTGGATGTTGGGCCAAGCCCAAATAGTTGTTGGCGCACATGTTTAGAAGCTTGCGGCCATCTTCTAAGTTCACCATCACCCCTTGGGCCGAGCCGATAACACGTTCCGTTTTGAACGTACCGGCCTTCTTCATGTCCTCGTTTTGCTGGGAAACATGGTCTAAAAACGCTTGGTTCATGTTGATTTTCAACCGTCCTACTGGGAGCTCAATGGATAAGCCAAAAAGTTTCGACTTTGGCGGATGTCTGGCAAGTCCAATCTTGAACCTAGTGGCGAGCGATGCCCGAAAGTTCCCTAGCGAATCGGCACGGATGGAGCCAAAAAATCGAACAAGCCACAGATCGCCGATCGAAGAACTGGCATTCGAGAAAAAATCCAACGCCGCTGCTGGCAAAAAAATTGGCCCAAGACACCAAGAGTCTGAGGAACCAGAGAATCTCAAAAGCTACTGAGATCCAGCCGGAAAAATGCTTAAACGCCTGCTAACCCCAGCCAGCCCGAAAACAGTTGGCAGCCCGAAAACAGTTGGCAGCCCGAAAACAGTTGGCAGCCCGAAAACAGTGGCCAGGGCCGGGATCGAACCGGCGACACACGGATTTTCAGTCCGTTGCTCTACCTACTGAGCTACCTGGCCAACGAATGTGGATATTAGGGCCTGTCGGCCGTTTTGTCAATTCGGCCAATCTGCGTTTATTCCTTAAGACTTTACCATAGAATTCGGGAGTTGCCCGGGGAGAACGCAATTACGGGAATCGATTCCACCCTCACAGCTACCTGTTTTAAGGCAAGAGTGGCCAATCTACGACTCAAGCAACCGGTTCCTAGCTCCACCTTTTAGCCGCTATGACCGTAACAAATAGACTTCGTGGTTGCTTCCAGGGGACGGATTGATTTGCCGCCAGTTCGCAAGTTCTGGAAAATTTCAATCGGATACGATTCTCTTTCCCTTACGCAGCGGGACTCAGTTCAGATATGATGTATACGGTAACCTTTTCCTGCAAACCAACTCAAGGAAGCCTATGATCAAAGGATTCTTTCTAGCAACATCGTTAGCGACCGTTTTGTTGGCTGGTGGCATGCCGGGATCCGCAGCCCTCGCGGAAAATTACGACCCCGAGCATCCTTTCGTGATGAACCTCGTTAAGAGGGGGGTCGAGTTTCTCAAGAATGCAGGGGCAGAAACTCGTGGCAACCTCGGTCATGACATGATCATCGCCTTGGCGATCTACAAGTCCGATCCCGAGGAGAACGGCGCCCACCCCGTCGTCGCGAGAGGTATCCAACAAGCCGTTCGAGTCGGCCAAAGAATGAACGGCGCTGCAACGCATTGGGACCACGAAGATATGTACGTCATCCCCGTCGCTGCCATGTTGCTCGCCTCTGTCTCACCAGATAAATACAAAGATGTTCTCATTGCCATGCGAGATGCCCTGCTCGCTTCACAACGCCCCAATGGCGGATTTGGCTACATGGACGAAGGCCCCTACAAAGCCAGCGGCGCTGCTGATATCTCCCAAACCCAATACATCATGCTCGCGTTTTGGACCATGAATCAAGCGGGGATCGAAGTACCGCCCGATTCGATACTTCGGTGCATCGACTGTCTTGCTCGCGCGCAGGCTGGAGACGGAGGCTGGCCATACCAGTGGGGAATCAATCTTCCTAGCACCGTTCAAGCACGCTCTCCGACCTCATCGCTGACCGCAGCTGGATTCTCGGCATTCCTCATTGCCGGTGATACTCTCGGTGTATTCCGAAGCAAATTCGCAGGAGCACAAGAAGAGGAAGGTATCGTTCCAGAAGTGTTCGTGCGCATTGAGCCCGATCAAAAGAAAAAGAAAAAGATGGCCGTCGATAAAGAAAAAATGACGGGCGTATCCAAAAAGGCGGAGAACTGGTTCTCAGCCAACCCTTATTCGGCCAAACAACAGTTCCACTACTATTACGTTTACTCTAAGGAACGATACGAATCGTTTTTGGAAGTCTCCAAAGGCAAAACCCAAAAAAGCCCCGCTTGGTACAACGACATGGTCGCGGAATTGGCGCAAGATCAACTGGCCGACGGATCATGGACCATGAATGGAGACATTATCCCAAAAAATGTTTCGACCGCATTCGCCATTTTGTTCCTCATTCGAAGCACCCAAAAGGCCATCGGCGAATTGCATGACGATTTGCTCAAGGGCGGGAACACACTGCCTGACGATCCAAATGTCACCATCAAAGATGGCAAGATCGTCGGCAAGACCCAGTCAACTACCATGGACGACGCCCTCAAGGTACTGGAGTCAGACGACCAAAACGAAATGAAGGCGTCGCTGGTTCCCGACAAGATTATCTTGCCGAAAAACCCAAAAGAGCGCAAAGAGTATCTAGCCCGCTTCGCTCGGATGATGAGCTCGAAAGACCACAACGCTCGTCGCTTTGCGGCCAAACTGCTCGGTCGTGGCGATGATCTCGAGTTCGTACCTCAGTTGATTTATGGACTGTCAGATCCCGATCCGGTGGTTCCTCGAAACGCCGAGGCTTCCCTTCGTTTGATCTCGCGACAGCTGGATACGTCGTTCATTCCCAAAGAAGGCAAAATCACCGAACCGCAACGCATCTCGGCGATTCTGCAGTGGCGAAAATGGTACTTGACCGTTCGCCCCGATTACGTATTCATCGACTAAGTTTTTTTCCTTTTCCCTTAACATACGACCATGGCTACTGTAACGAAAACCACATCGGCACCTCAAACGAGCGTCTTCGATGTCGATGCCAATTCGCTTAAAACGAATAGCGTCGATAAAGTTTCGAGCTTGCTCACCTCGTTGCTTGCTCTGGTGCTCCTAGCTGTCTTCATGCTCGGGCTTTTGTTTTTTCTTCGCGCAGGTCAACCTCAAGCTAAGGCGTTGGTTCTCGAACCAGAACGAATCGCTGGTCGCGGTGAGAACGCCGAGGGAACGGAGCGTGACTTTGACCCACCTGCCGCCGATGAAGTGGAAATGACCGATCCACCTATCGATCAAACCCTTCAGATGGTTGCCGAAGCCATCAACTCGGTTGCTGAGTTGATGGATGGTGTGCAAAACGATGGAACCGGCAAGGGTGACTCGCGTCCGCCTGGACCAGAGGGTGAAGGCGATGACATTATTCCTCGCTTTGAACGCTGGGATATCAAGTTCCAAGCCAGAGACAAAAAGAACTATGCCTCGCAACTTGATTTCTTCAAAATCGAACTCGGCACCTACGGTGCAGGTATCCCGAGAGTGGAATACGTCGCCAACGTAGCCTCCTCGCCAGTGAAGAGAACTGGATTGCCCAAGGATGATAAACGTCTGTACTTTTTGAGCGTGGCGGATGGAGCTCTCAAACGTTACGACAAACAGATACTCCAGTCATCAGGAATCAACGTAGGCACTCGTCCACCCATCAAATTTTTCCCGAAAGAAACAGAGGAGTTGCTGGCTCAAGCGGAAGCACAGTACTACATCAAAAATCGAAACCCGGAGTTTCGCGTCACCGATGTTGGAAAGACCGTTTTTGAAAGCCGCCCATCTGCTACCGGCAAAGGTTACGAGTTTGTCGTTATCGACCAGCGGTATCGTAATAAACTACAAAAGAAGTAAAGGAGCACGCCCGCACGATGTCCGAAATCCCTTCTCGATTGCACAACGCACCCTCAAAGTCCAATCTTACGCAACTCAAAGTTTCCAACATCGATAAAGCAGCCAGTCTTTTGATGAGTTGCTTAATCATTGTTTCGACTTCGGTTTGCTTCCTAGGGGCGTTTTTTTTGCTTTCCAAATTGTACGAGCATGAATCGGACCAAACCGGCGGAGGAGGTCAGCAAAGCAAATTAGATGGATCCGAATACGTCGCTGCTGACAGTCAGTCAGAAGAACTGCTTTTACTCCCAGAGAGCGAGAACTGGAAAGAGACTCTTTCCGACCAGGCTTTAGATACCATCCAAATGGTAAGTCTGATCGAAAGCAACGCTTCGACTCTCAGCGAAGCCTTTGACGCCAAAGACCAAAACGGCCCAAAGGCCGATCCTCGAGGCGAAGGAATTCTACAAGATGGCCCTGGTTCCTTTGCCGTTCCGTCGGGCACACGATGGGAACTCAGGTTTTCCGCCACGGATCGAAAATCCTACGCACAACAACTGGACTCATTAGGAATTGAATTGGGCGTTTACGGTGCCGGTCGCCCTGTCGTTGAATACGCATCAAAGTTAACGAACAACAAACCGTCCTACCGACGAGGCTCTCCGTCCGATGAACGCCGCCCCTACTTCATGAGCATCACTAACGGAGTCTTAAAGGAGTATGATCTGCAATTGCTTAAGCTCGCTGGAATCGAGATACTAGGTCGGCAACCGATCAAGTTCGTATCGCGCGAGACTGAAGACAAACTCGTTCAATTAGAGATCGAACACGCCTACGCAAAGATGGGAACAAGCTTCCCTCTCGAACGAGTGTACCGAACGGCTTTCGAATGCCGCCCTAATGTCAATGGCCATGGCTTTGAGATGGTCGTCGTTTCCCAACGCTACAAATCAAATTAATGACCAATAGCCCTCGTGTAACCGTCAAAACGCTTCTTTCTATGAAGCGTCGTGGTGAACGCATTTCGATGCTCACTGCATACGACTACCCCACCGCCAAACTTCTCGATGAATCCAACATCGACTGCATCCTCGTCGGCGACTCACTCGGGATGGTGATCCAGGGTCGCACGACCACAGTCCCTGTTACTGTTGAAGAAATGATTTATCACGGCGAGATGGTATCTAGAGCTACCAAACGAGCCATGGTCATTGTTGATCTCCCGTTTCCTGTTGGTCAACTGGGGGTCGCACACACTCTCGCTACCGCCGCCGATATCATGAAGAAAACGGAATGCCATGCGGTAAAGCTCGAGGGAGGTCACCAACAGGCTGACACAATTAAAGCTCTAGTTGACGCGGGCATACCAACCATTGCCCACATCGGCTTGAGACCTCAGAGCGTCCACGCTCTCGGAGGATACAAAGTTCAACGCGACGCGGACCGACTATTCGAAGATGCCACCAGTGCGGAGAAAGCGGGAGCGTTTATCGTTTTGATTGAATGCGTTCCCAGTGAGCTTGCAAGCCAAGTCACCAAAATGCTTTCCGTCCCCACCATTGGGATCGGGGCTGGCCCACATTGCGACGGCCAAGTGCTCGTAACCAACGACATGCTGGGCTGGAATAGCGGATACATACCGAAATTCGTAAGGCCGTTCGCCAACTTAAGAGTCGAGGCTTCCAAGGCAATCGAACAGTATCGATCGCAAGTCACGAGTGGTGAATTTCCTGGTAGCCAAGAATCGTTTGAATAATGACCTGCGTTGAAGAACTGAACGAACTATACGCACTGGAGAATGACTTATCGTTCGAAACCCATGCTAGCGGTCTGACGCTCGCGAGGGTCAACATCCCGGAATGCCAAGCGGAATGCATGCTCCATGGCGCTCACGTTCTCTCCTACAGACCTGCACATCGCGAGCGCTCAATTCTCTTTTTGAGTGATCAAGCCGTCTTTGCACAGGGCAAACCGATACGAGGAGGCATCCCCATTTGTTTCCCCTGGTTTGGCTCACACCCTACAGACCAAACACTACCTGCCCACGGTTGGGCTCGTACCCAGGCGTGGGAGCTTATCGAGACCGCGCGAACTAAGAACCAAGTGATCCTACGCATGGCGTTAGCGCAGGATGAACTATACTCGATCTGCGAGCTAGCGTTTGGGGCGGAACTATCCATCGACGTGTCGGTTACCAACGGCAGCGATATCCCTCGGACTTTCGAAATCGCTTTGCATACCTACTTTGAAATCAACTCCATCACCGACGTCGAAGTGAGTGGCCTGGAAAATGTACCGTACGTTGATCAACTAAAAAACGAGATTCATCCCGGAGAGAATACTACGATTCGTTTCGAGGAAGAGACCGATCGTATTTATCAGGGCAGCGTGAAAAAAATCACCCTGTCAGAACGAAACCAAAAGACTCAGTTTATCATCGAACCCAGGGGATCACGTTCCACAATTGTCTGGAATCCATGGATCGAAAAGAGCAAGCGGATGGCAGACTTCGGCGATGAGGAATATCTCAGAATGTGTTGCATTGAAACAGCAAACGTCAGAGCCAACCAAATTAAGCTTGCGGCTGGTCAGACTCACTCCACCGGTGCAACGATTCGTTTAGCTTAGCATAGCCTTGGCGAGGCGAGTGATTATCGCGAAACCAACATGCGATAGTATTCAATCGTTTGCTTTATGCCCTCTTCGAGATTAAATTTCGGCTCATAACCCAGCAATCTTCGTGCGAGGGAAATGTCTGCTAGACTTTCGCGAACATCACCGACACGAGCTGGCTGAAAATCAACTTTAGGTGTAATACCCAGCATCTGCCCCAGCAACTTCAAAAGTTGAATCAAGGTGGTTTGACGACCGTCCGCCAAATTGAAAACACGCCCGCCGATATTGGGACGTTCAGCGGCCAATAAATTCCCATGCACGACGTTTGACACAAAGGTAAAGTCGCGAGACTGCAAGCCATCGCCATAAACAATAGCAGACTGCCCCGAAAGAATGCGACTCACGAAAATAGGAATGACTGCGGAATAGGGACTATCTGGATCTTGCCTAGGCCCGAACACGTTAAAGTATCTTAGCCCTACCGTTTCCAAGCCAAAGCTGTGAAAGTAGGCTTGGCAATAATACTCACCGCAAAGCTTGGCCACAGCGTACGGTGAAAGGGTCATTGGTAGATCCGATTCTCGCTTGGATGATGTCGGTTGATCGCCGTAAGCACTGCTGCTCGCAGCGTACACAAACTTACGCACCTTGGCTTTGACGCTTTCGTTCAGCATATTCAATGTGCCGGTCGCGCAAGCCAAATGCGTATCGAGAGGACGCTCCAGAGAAAGCGGCACCGATGCCAAAGCAGCTTGGTGAAAGACTCGCTCCACCCCACTCAACGCTTCTTTGCAAGCGATTGGATCGGTCACGTCACCCTCAATAAAGTCAACGCGATCGGAGACTTCCTCTAGATTTTCGCGATGCCCTGTCGAGAGATTATCGAGAACTCGAACCGTGTGGCCAGCATTCAACAGCCCACGAACAATGTGCGACCCAATGAAGCCAGCACCGCCGGTTACCAAACATCGAGCCATAACAATTCCCTAGCCTGTTGAAGATTAAGCTGCTTTGCGGACGGTTTCCCGGATTGAATTGTCTTCCAAATCCGCTCGCAGTGCAACGGTCCAATATCCAATCCAAGGAATGGCATCTCGGCGGAATTGACGCATATAAGTCTTGGCATGCTTCAGACTGCCGAGAACAATCATCGCCACGCCATCACATTGCCGACCGTATCTCTTTACTGACTCCGCACTGTCGCAGCCCAAATCTAGCACGCACAGAGGCATCGATCTCCAGCGAGATATCGATTCTGCATGGGTATATCGGTTGCGTGACTGAGACGGAGGCAGGTGGTCTGCCAAGAGGTCTCGGTGACGGATTAGAACTGGCGTTTTGCCCCACTGCTCGGCCATCGAATCGTTTAGAGCCTTTAGACCAATATCCCAAACAGAGCTATCCCATGACTCAGGATCACCGGTCTCATGGGATCGTGCATTGGCCAGCGATTGCACGCCGCATAATCCAAGTAGATACGTCGGCTTCTGTTTGACGGCTCTCCCCAGCGTTTGCAGGGGGAATGGAATCGACTCGTTCGAAAAGATTGTCACGTTGATTTTCCCAAACCCTTCCGAAAACTATCGCAGATTGCTGAATAGCTTGGCATATGGATGGAGGACGGGTCTCGACGATTTCGATGCATCAGGAGAAGCGGTTCCGCGGATAGGTTCGGATTCGGTCTCGATGATCAGAATGTCTCGATCATCGCCGCGAGGTGCGCTGCGGTGATCGGTCGCGATCGGCTCGTTATCCCAGCGTTGGTTACCACGGAACAGAGCGGATTCACGCGTTTCCTCTTCCCAGCTCGCGGTCGAATCTGCAAGCGACAGGGGAGAGCTAAAGTACGACGCTCGTTCGGACTCGGTGTATTCCGTTGGCTCGAATCCGGCTCGCTCGTAGTTCGATTCGACCGATTGGTAACCGCTATCGATTGGCTGTGCCGGATCGAACATCATCGCATTCATGTTGAGCTCGGAAACGATTTCTCGCATCTCTTCTTCGATTTGTTTTTCGATGAACGATGCTTGCGATTGCGACAATGATCTCGATTCGACTGCGTTGTCCAAAGCAGGTTTCTGCACAACCGGTTGTTGCACCTGTTGTGGCAAACGGGGCTCGAGAAATTCGGTTGCTTCGGGGATCGAGTACTTGGATGCGGACTGCTCTCGCGTTAGATTCGTGCTTTCGTCGCGTAGATTTCCAAACGCGACTCCGGAGTAGGTTTGATAAGCTGGCGATGATTGAACCGGCAACGAAAACTCTTCATCAAAATCAGCACCGAATACTTCGGTCGGGTTGGTAGATATACCACTTACTGATGCGGGCTTTCCACTGCCCGAAGGAATCGAAGCCGATGGTGGCACTATGCTACTAACCACCTGGCTCGTCGGTGCTAGTTGATACTCGCTGTCGATATCATCCAAGCTACCGTACTCTACAATGTCATCTTGCCCCTCGAGATTCCTCTCCAACGATGGCAGTATGTCCTTTAGTTGAAACGAGCCAATGCTGCTCGGCTCTCTGCGGGTCTCATTTGCACTGTACTGGCCTAAACTGTACTGGCCTGAACTAAACTGGCCAGCACTGTACTGACTTGCGAGCGACGATTCGATCGACGGAAGAGCGCGAACGAAAGCCGAAGTGGTAGCCTCACTCGAAGAAGGCGATTCCGCGATCGATGCTTCGGACTTTTCCGAACCTTTAATCGTCTCTGGCTCACTCCAAGGGTTGGGCAGTTGCTGTAACATTCCCCAAGCCTTCCCTACCAACGCGGCTGAAATGGGCCGTTGACGTTCTTGAGCAGCCAATAGCAATGTCTGATCAGCGAGTTGGTCAATCAATCGCGGTATGCCGTCAGTCCCTCGATAGATTGCGTCGATCGCCTCTCGGGTGATAACGGACCCAACCGTAGCGCCACTCAGTTCAATTTTATGAGCAACATAACCAGCCGTTTCTTGCGGCGTAAGTGGTGTCAAGTAACAACGACACGATAGTCTTTGGCAGAGGGACTCCATGCGAGGATTCGATAAACTGTCCTCCAACTTCATCGTGCCACACAGAACGAGCCGCACGCGTGGCATGCCGTCCCGCGTTATGTTGGTCAAGAGCCGTATCTCATCGAGAAGCTTCGGCGATAACGTTTGGGCTTCATCGGCAATGAGCAATAACCCCAACCCTGGATGCTCGGGACTCGGCTGGAGCCGATTCATCAACGTTAAACGCAGCTCCCCTTCGTTCAAGTTCCTGTAGGGCATCTTGAGCTCGAACAGAAGATTCTGAAGCAATGCCCGGCGCGTTATCAGCTGCGAACTGGACAACATCACTACGTCGTAGTTGCGTCGAAAGTGCTCGGCAATGCGAAGACATAACATCGTCTTGCCAAGCCCGGTCCCACCGAAAATTGCAACAGGCCCCTCGGCTCGTGAAATCGCGCGAGCCGCCATCTGAAAGGTTTGCTCGATGGTGCTGCCAGGATAGTATCGCTCTAGGGTTGGTACAGTGAGAAACGGACGATTGACCAATCCAAAATACGTTTCGTACATGCCTACTCTTCCTCGAAGCTCTGATCCTCGGACTTAGAACGCACCAGCGTCCATCTTGGGGATCGGTCAAAAGAGAGTACCGCCATGAGAAAGATCGTTAAAATCGCTACATTTTTCCTAGCCCAACGTACTGGGCCCAACGTACTGGATCGTCGGCCCGAAGCGATCTACCGTTCTATCGCCACCCGGCCATGCATCTCGGTACTGGAGCGAGCGTGATCTAGTATCCGCATGGCCGCACATGTTTGCTCAAGATCGCTTACATTCCTAACCAGCGACGTGACCGCTCGATGAAACAAACTGAACATTTGCTGCCCAACCGGTAGCTCGGTGTCGAGCGACTCTTGATGTCTACCCGCATCATCAAACCAGACCAACGTCGAAGGCAAATCCACAAAAGCGAGGCCGTTCTCGCAACAAACTTGAATCGCAGCAGGTGGCCGATAAGCAATCGCCTCTCGCCAAATCTCAGGGATGTAAGCACCACAACTAATTTGTGCTAGCACTGAATTCGGATCGTTTTCTGGATCTCCAAAGCCCACGCTGACAATTTGGTAGTCTTTCGCGCTCGAATCGGCTCGACCCTGATGCCCAATCGCTTGCACCCAAGTTGGCGGGGTTCCGACAATGTAATTGCACCAATCTATCAGCTCCACAAGCTCCCGCTGAGTACGAGATTCCAACGACCTGTTGTTTCGTACTTGCTTGCTTTCGCATGCCAAACGTCGGTGACAAAAGAGAAGTCGCGGTTGGCCGATCCTGGTCGCAATCAGCTCTTTGAGTCGAATCGTGGCGGGGGCGAATCGGCGAGAAAACTCGGTCATAAATGCGACGCCCGAGCCCTGTATCCGCTTTTGCAGTTCACTGGCTTCTGTCGTCGTCAGATCAATCTCTGCACCACAGAAGACCGCCTTTCCCTCGTGGGCAGCGACTAACAACGGAACAAGTCCGTACCAGCCCTCCTCTAGTACCAACACCCCATCCAAACCGTCCGCACCGAGCAACTCTCGGAAGCTCGCAAAGGGAACGGTGTCGAACTCTCGAGCAGAGTTCTCGGCCAGAGCGTGTACAGAGTTATAGAAACCGACTATGTGGAAACGGTCTCTCATGGATCGGAGTGCAGGCAAATACCTTGATTGCCAATCTCGTCCCTGACCGATCACTCCAATCCGTAGCTTCATAGAAACGGACCGTTATCGCTTACGTCTCTTTGTCTTCGCGTTACCTTGGCGAACTTTGTAGCGGGGATTGCTTTTGCAAATGACGTAAATGCGTCCACCGGCGGCGGACCACTTGGCAGTCAGGATGTCGAAATTTCAACGCCCCGATGGACGAAACGACTTTCATTTTTCTACTCTGAACTAAAAAAAGGTTGGGAACGACCCTGATAACGCAAAATCTCTAGGATTTTCGACCTAAAGATTGGAGGCGAAGTATACAAAAAACCTTCCGGCTATCAACGGCAAAAAGACCTGTTTACGGCAGGTTACTGGTAATCGGCAGTTCGCTGGACCGAAATGAGACGCAGAATCGCTTTCCCCGAATCCAGCAAACAATGGATCGGGAAACAACGGAGCGGCAACACAGCCGCCCCAAGAAACACAACTGCGGGGCTCCGGCTAAGATCTCAGCCGGCGACCCCTGAGCTCCGATGCTAGCTATTCGATCACTTTGGCATCAATCCACTTCATTAGGCCACGTAATTTGCGACCCACGATTTCGATCGGATGCTGCCGTTGAATCCGCCTCTGCGCCTTGAACGCCGGTGCATTGGCCTTGTTTTCCAGAATCCATTCGCGAGCGAACTCGCCGGTCTGAATCTCTTTGAGAATCTTCTTCATTTCGGCTTTGGTCTCTGGGGTGATGATCCGCGGACCTCTTGTGTAGTCCCCAAATTCCGCCGTGTTCGAAATGCTGTATCGCATGTAGTTCAAACCACCTTGATAAAGCAAATCGACGATAAGCTTGAGTTCGTGCATGCACTCAAAGTAAGCCATCTCAGGCTGATACCCGGCTTCGACCAATGTCTCGAACCCGGCCTTAACCAACTCACTGACCCCGCCGCACAATACGACTTGCTCTCCGAAAAGGTCGGTCTCTGTTTCCTCAGCAATGGTGGTTTCAATGACTCCACCTCTGGTGCCGCCAATCCCCTTGGCATAAGCCAAACCTAGCTTGCGAGTGGTGTCGCTGGCCTCGTTTCCAAGAGCGATCAAACACGGAACTCCACCACCCTTGGTGTATTCACTGCGAACCAAATGACCAGGCCCCTTGGGAGCAACGAGCAGCGTATCGACCCCTTTAGGCGGCTCGATTTGACCGAAATGAAGATTGAAACCGTGCGAACACATGAGCACGTTTCCTTCTGACAAGTTCGGCTTAATGTGCGCCTTGTACTGGTCTCCTTGAACTTCGTCTGGCAGCAAGACGTTGACGATATCGGCTTGCTTGGTGGCTTCCGCAATATCGAGCGGCTTGAACCCGTGACTAACTGCCAAGTCATAGTTTTTGCTACCTGGCCGCTGACCAATGATGACTTTGCATCCACTATCTCGCAAGTTCTGAGCTTGCGCGTGCCCCTGGGAACCGTACCCAAGAATCGCGATCGTTTTGTTACTGAGAACCGAGAGATCGGCATCGCCGTCGTAATAAATCTTTGCTGCCATGTGTATGCTAGTTAGTGAGAGAGATAGTTATGGGGACTAAGGTAAGGGAAGCAGCTCGACCAAGAGTTGCTCAATCTATGCGAAAATCGAAACCGGTTTTAATCGGCGGACTGGTCCATTTCTTCAAGCTCTAGAACTGCGTCGGGATTACTTCCCCGAACCATCGCAATCCTGCCCGTTCGCACCAGTTCCAGAATTCCGTACGGACGCATTCGTTCAATAAACGCCTGAATCTTGTTCTCGCGTCCAGAAATTTCAATCATCAGCTCCTGCGGGCCGACATCAACAACCCTGCCTCGGAAGATCTCAACTAACTCACGGACTTCTGTCCGCTGCGCGCCAGTCTCGACCCGAACCTTGATAAGCATCAGATCGCGTTCGACATAATCTCGCGACGAGACGTCTTGTACGCTGACAACGGTAACGATCTTCTCAAGCTGCTTTCGAACCTGCTCGGAAACTCGATTGTCGCCAACAACAACAAAGGTCATTCGCGAAAGATTGCGATTCTCCGTTTCGCCTACGGCCAAAGAATCGATGTTGTAACCTCGCGAGGCTAACATACCAGAGATATGCGCCAACACACCAGGAACGTTTTGAACTACCGCGGATAATACGTGCCGCATTCCAACTCAATTGCTTCTTGGGACTTGTATGGAAAATGAACGCTTGATCGATATCCTCAAGTCTCCGGGCATCGATCTATTGCATCTTTCGTCAAGGGAGAGAATCATAATGTAAATTACCGTATTCTCAAGGCTAACGAACTCACCTTAATCCGATCATCCTATGCAGTGCACCGAAGGGAATTACGAATTAATCGACTTCGGCAACGGACGCAAACTGGAGAAAGTCGGCGGGCTGATTCTCTGTCGACCCTGTCCAGGAGCCAAAAAAGAACCCGCAGGTTCACCTCTTTGGGGGACGGAAGATCTACTTTTCGATCCACAAACTGGTTCTTGGACAATCTCGGAATCTGCGAAATCCCAACTGAATCATTGGTCTATCACCACCCGAGGCGTTACCCTAAAACTCCGCCCAACCGCAGCCGGACAAATCGGAATCTTTCCGGAACATTGGCAACAATGGGACTGGATGACTAACGTGCTTCAACAAAATGAAAACGATCTATCATCATCGCGGGTTCTAAGTCTTTTTGCTTATACTGGTGCAACAACTCTCTTTCTCGCCTCGCGCGGGGCACAAGTGACTCACGTCGATGCCTCAAAACCGACCGTTGCCTGGGCGAGAGAGAACTCTCAACAATCGAACTTGGATGCAGCTCCCATCCGCTGGCTCGTTGAAGATGCGGTTCGCTATGTGGAACGAGAATGCAAACGAGGTAACCAATACGAAGCCATCATTCTCGACCCTCCTACTTACGGTCATGGCACACGCGACGAAGCCTGGGATATCCACAAACATCTGGTAATGCTCTTGGAACGTTGCTGGGAACTGCTCTCAGAGCGGCGCAAGTTTGTGCTGCTGTGCGGACATTCCTCCGGAGTCGATCTGCGATCGGTTGCACGCGAACTAAGGGAACACGTTGGATCGAACCAGCTTGGCAAAAACTCCATCATGCAAGCCTCCCTCAGCGATTCATATGAGCGAATCCTGGATTGTGGCTTCGCAAGCCGATTCGAGTTCTAACCGCTTACCGAGACGCAGTGCTTTACAGCTCGTTGTTCGGATCGATCCACCCCGCTCGCTTTAACCAATCGCTGCACAGATGATGCCACTTGGTCACCGGAAACGCTGGATCATGACGCAGTCCGTATCCATGCCCACCCGCATCGAAGATATGCAGCTCGGTACTAACGCCCGATTTTTTGGCCATCTCAAACAAATTCGTTGTCCCTAAAACCGGGACGAAATCGTCAAAGGTATGGATCATGAAGATCGGTGGACTATCTTTGGTCAACTGCCAGGCCATCTTTGACTCGGACGGAACGGTCGACTCGGACTGACCACTCTCCGGTAGCCCGCCCGAATAGATCAACATCACTCGATTGGGCACATAGGTCTCTTCGTCGACTTTATCTGCTGGCTCGTAAAGTCTCTTCGCACTAAACGCGGCATGAACAACCGTCGAACCGCCAGCCGAAAAACCGAGCGTCCCCACTTTGTTAGGATCTAACATCCAATCCTTGGGATTGGATCGCACGATGGCGAGCGTTCGTTGAAGATCCTGAGCAGGTGCGAGCCAAGCCGGCGACTGCGTGCGAGTCGGAACTCGATACTTGAGCACCACCGCAGCGATGCCACGACTGCAAAGCCATTGCGCAACTTCCGTACCCTCTAAATCCCATGCCAAAATCGAGAAACCTCCTCCCGGGCAGACGACGACACTCGCTCCGTTCCGCAAATTGGCGGGGGGTAAATACACATGTGCTTGAGGCGTTTTCACATTCCCAAGCTTGATAATCCGACGCCCCGCAATGAGCTTGTCGGTGTCTTTGGTAAAGTCAGCTTCCTCTCCCACATCCATCGATTCGCCCGGCGGCGCACTCGGCCAAATATCGATCACGTAGTCAGGTTTCTCAGCCCTGGTCATCGAGCTTGGAATAACCAACACAAAGAGGATCAGTACCTGCGCAATCACATTTCGTTTCATGACTTACACTCCTGGGAGGCTTCAAATGGGAGGATTTTGGTGGGCGTAGCATTGCCGCGCCACATACGCGAACCACCAATGCTTGTGATGCGTGGAGAACAACCCTCACCTTATCCCAGCTCTTTCGAACGCAGAATCAAGTGAAAGCCAGCTTGGTGATTCTTTCAAACGCTTCGATGTAACGGGCCCGCGTGTTCATCACGATGGAATCAGGCAATTCAGGGGGCGGACTATTGCGATCCCATGTCGTGCTCATGAGATACTCACGAACAAATTGCTTATCAAACGAAGCTTGCGAACGTCCAGGTTGCCAATCATCAGCCGGCCAAAACCGAGAACTATCCGGCGTGAGCACTTCATCGATAAGAATGATCTCGCCGTTATGCCATCCCCATTCGAGTTTGGTATCCGCAATGATGATGCCACGTTCCTGCGCGATCGCGGTGCCTCGATTGTAAACATCGAGCGTCATCTGTTTGAGTTGATTCGCCACATCGAAACCAATCTCTTGACTCATCCTCTCAAAGGAAACATTCTCGTCATGCCCCTCCTCGGCTTTCGTGGCCGGTGTAAAGAGAGGCTGCTCCAATCGATCGCACTGCCTAAGTCCCGAGGGAAGCGTAACGCCGCAGATTGCTCCGCTCGATTGGTAATCTTTCCAACCACTCCCCTCGATGTACCCCCGCACCACGCATTCAAACGGGATGACCTGAGCCTTTTTGACGACCATCGATCTGCCCACGAGCAAGCCTTCGGGGTCGTGGGGAATAACTTCCTCGGGGACTTGGTCGCTGATGAGATGATGCTTAACTCCGAGCACGTTAAACCAGAACAAACTGAGTTGCGTGAGGATCTTTCCTTTGTCTGGAATACCGTTCGGCATCACCCAATCAAAAGCACTGATTCGATCGGAACTCACGACCAGCAGCTTGTCTCCCAAATCGTAAACATCACGGACCTTGCCCTGCCGTCTCGGAAAGGGCAACTGGGTTTGAAGAACGACGGAACTCATTTCACCTCTTCAGCAGTCATTTTGTAGATCGCGTAATGCTCTTCTGAGTCCGGATACAGAAACGACTCGGTGTCAATTTCCAAGACTCCCTTAACCGCAACAACGCGAGTCGAGAAGTTGATCGATTTTCCTGGAGCCATGGTGATCATGATGCAATCGTACAATGCCGCTCCAGGTCCGAAACAACACTCTTGATTGTCTCGAACCAACACAAACTCCCGTATGTTGGATTTGCTGAACAAAGTCGTCGGCAAGATAAAGCCACGAATCTGCCACGTCTTCTTGTGCAGATCCTTGTTATCGTTCGTCAGCATTTCAGACTTAAAAGGAGCACCTTTCTCAATCTCGAACTTCAAATCATCAAACGTGATCTCACCACGTTTTTTGGCAGCCTCGCGGGCTTTGCGCTCTTTGGCAACTTCATTCGGGTCAACGGGTACGTTTGACTTACCCCGGTTGCCACTCGCACTATCGGTCTGTCTATCAACCTGTGCCTTATCCTCACTAGAACTTGCTTCAGCTCGATCCCTGTTTCCAGGCTTCTGCTTCTCTTCGTCTGCGATTTTATCCGCATCAGAAGACTTATCGGACTCAGGAGGCACGGCAAACGATCGCCCAGCGACGACTCCAGAACCTACCAGCAAAACAAAGAAGACCAACCAGAGCGCATTGGCAGCAAAAATCGGGTGATTAACTTGCCCGCTCCTTACGTCGAATTCGTCTGCTCGCATAAGATCACCTTAACTTCCGACCAAACATTGGCTGAGATTCTAATTCAAAGGAACTTGTGTCATGGCACGCACCCGACGAAAAGACAAATCGGTTTTCCTCGCCGGACGTCCTGTTGTACTATACAAACAATCGGAACGGGATGGAATTCGACAAATCGGTCCCTACACGGCGATTCCTGTTTTTCCTCGCTTCTGCCAAACAAAACAGCTAAACAAAGCAGCCAAACCAGTCCAGCCAAACCAACAAACCATGAAAAACGTACCTGCCAGCCCCACCAGCTCCCCCTCAACCAATCGGTTCCTGGATTCCGCTTATTGGGCTCCGGTCCTGTTCGCATCCATGCTATTGGCTGGATGTTCCTCGAACACGACTGCTGTCTCATCCACTGTGCCAGCGATAAACGACCAATCACCAAACAACAATGTTTCGGCGGAATCCTCCTCCAACGACAATAATGATGCTGTTCACGAAGTCGCCGTGAAGATCGACACCATGATGTGCATCGAAGGCTGCTTTAACGGCATTAAAACTGTTTTGGAAAAACGCCCCGGGATCGAGGGGGTGCGATTGGCTCCCCAAAAAGAAGAAGGCACGATCGACAATTCGATGATCTATATCAAGCATCGCGGTGTACTCGACACGACGGAAATGGAACGTCTGATCCTGGGTGCAGGGTTCGAAAAGATTGAGTTCGTTAAATAGCAACGGCCTGCTTCTGGTTTGTATGCCAACCAATTGTTGCCAACCAATAACATAGCCTAACGCAATCCCACTGGTTTCTGATTGCCCCTCACGGAGTCTCGTCTGGATGGATACCTCTGATAACAAGCCCGCAGCTGCTCGACCTTTCGTTCACTTGCACTGCCACAGCCACTACAGCTTGCTAGATGGTGCGAGCCCGCTCGATAGGTTGCTTAAGCGTGCTAAAGAAAACCAAATGACCGCCCTGGCATTAACCGACCACGGCAATCTGCACGGCGCTTTGGAGTTCTACAAAAAAGCCAAAGGCCATGGGATCAATCCTATTCTTGGATACGAAGCCTACATCGCTCCGAATAGCCGATTCGAACGCGATGCATCGTCCTCCAAGGAAGCCTCCTTTCATTTGACGTTGCTCGCTCAAAACCGCACTGGCTTTAAGAATCTCGTCAGACTCGCCTCTGCAGCCAGTCTCGAAGGCTTTTATTTCAAGCCCCGGATCGACAAAGAAATACTCGCGGCCCACAGCGAAGGAATCATCTGCTTGAGTGGATGTGTATCGAGCGAATTCTCACGAGCCATTCTAAAAGGCTACGATACCGAAGCCGCCATGCAGGAAGCGATCGAAGTCACGCAGTGGTTTCAAACGGTTTTCAAAGATCGTTACTTTATCGAGATTATGAATAACAATCTCGAAATTCAGCGTCAGCAAATGGCTGGCGCGATCGAGGTGGCCAATCGAGTCGGGATTCCGCTAGTCGCAACCAGCGATGCCCATTACGTCGATCGAGAAGACGCTGAGGTCCAAGATGTTTTGCTCTGTATTTCCACCGGCAAGTTCCGAACCGATCGCAATCGCATGCAAATGGAAGGAACCGAGTTTTATCTCCGCTCTCAAGAGGAGATGTACGAGCACTTTATCGGACAAGAAAGCGCGGTCGCTCGCTCTCAAGAAATCGCTAACACAGTTGACATCGACCTCGAACTTGGAAAACGAAACTTTCCCACCTACACGTTGCCCGACGAGAAGCTAACGGCGGACGAGTACCTGCGGCAGATTTGCACCGACGGACTCAAACAGCGATATGCCAAGTCACCCGATATGCTCGTCAACGGAGAACTCGCTCAGGTCGCTCAAGATCGCTTGGATCGCGAACTCGGTGTTATCAAAAAGCTGGGTTTCTCTAACTACTTCCTCATTGTTTGGGACTTTGTTCGTCATTCGAGAGAAATCAACGTACCCGCTACCGCCCGGGGATCGGGGGTCGGTGCATTGGTTTGTTATGCTCTGTATCTATCTCACGTCTGCCCAATCAAATACGATTTGCTCTTCGAACGGTTCTTGGACGAAAGCCGAATCGAAGCCCCCGATATCGATATCGACTTCTGCCAGGAACGACGCGGAGAAATCATCCGCTACGTCAAAGAAAAATACGGCGAAGCGAACGTTGCCCAAATCGGTACTTTCGGTACGCTCAAAGCTCGCGGCGCCATCAAAGACGTCGGCCGCACACTTGGATTGCCCCTAAGCCGCGTCGCTCAGATTAGCGAATTGGTACCCGATGACCTCAAGGTTACGCTCAAAGATGCTCTCGGCGAAGGTGACAAGGACCTCGCTAGCGAAGAACTGATCAAACTTTATGAAAGCGATACCGATGTAAGGGAGCTTCTCGATTTCGCGCGCCGTATCGAGGG
>JALOQS010000218.1 GCA_025459355.1 Pirellula sp. | reverse complement strand
CGATGTGAGGTTCCATTGCGTTGTAAGCGTAGGGCAATTTAGGCAAGGTGAATGCCATGGAATTCTCCCGGATATGGTTTGAGGAAACTTTTGACTCTTAGAAACATAGACAGTAATGAATTCTACCAAAATGCCAAGCTTAGGAAGGCGTCAACCAAGGTCTATCGCTACTGAAATCCCGGATTTCGCCTGATGTTAACGCTTTTTGAGGAGCACTGTGGTTCGCTGAAACCAATCGAGGGGTTCGCGGAATCCAATCGAGGGGTTCGCGGAATCCAATCGAGGGGTTCGCGGCATCCGATTGAGGGACTCCGCGATCGGCTCTACTCAGCGACTGAACGCTTTTTAATCATGACGAGTTCGTTACCAATATCGTTGTAACGCGAGTCGGACATAAGTTCGCGAATGAGCAATACGCCTCGGCCGCGAGGCTGGTCCAAGCGTTCTTCTTCGGTGGGGTCCGCGACATTCCGATGATCGAAGCCGTCTCCTTGGTCCTTAATCTGTACCGAAATTTCATTTGTGGCAACCGAGATGGCAACGAAAACTTGTTTGCTCTCGCATCGTTTGTTTCCGTGTTCAATCGCGTTAACGAGGGCCTCTTCCATTGCCATTTGAACATGAAACACATCCCCGCCTGGCCAATCCAGATTGGTCATGGCCAGAACGGTTTGCTCGATCAATTCATGAGCTACATCGAGATCGCTCGGGATCGATTTTTCAATAGCCCAATTGCTTGGCGAATTCATTACAAAAATTCCCTGCGTTAGGCCGTAGGAAAGGGGTGAAGTTGCTTTTGCAGTGCAAAATGAAACGGGGAGGAGTCATCCGATTAGAGGCGGAACGCGCCCAAAGCATCTTCCTGGGACTTTCTGAGGTCGAATACACGATCAAGCTTAGTGATTTTGAAGACGTCCAAAATTTCAGCTCGCAGATTGCATAGCTTGAGGCGTCCGTTGGCTGCCTTAACACTCGAATTGAGTTTGATAAGTTTGTTGAGGGCGGCGCTGGACATAAAATCGACTCCTTCAAAGTTGAGGAGGACCTGCGTACGCTTGTGGAACGTCACGAGAGACACCAACTCGTCGCCAAGCAGTTCGATTGTCCCCGAGTCGACGATTTTTTTGTCGATGAATCGTACGACGCTGACCCCGTTTTCGTCCATAACATTGATACGATTGAAAGATGCCATAAAGCGAGCCTGACTTGTCTGAAGCAATGAAACCGATACGAGATGTTAGATTAAACGAGGATGATTCGTGATGCAATAAAGGGCAGCCATCGAACGACTAAATTCGCTCCAAATAGAGAAGCCTCATTCATGGATTGTCATTCGTTCTGATGTGGAGCCGCTTTACTTTTGATTGCCGAGGTCCAATTTGTCCCATTTTTTGTCACTGAGTGGTTTCAGTGCGGCGGGAGAAATCGACGCATTGTCTTTGATGGTAAGCCGTTTCAGTTTCGGCATCTGGGAGATGATTTGAACCGATTTATCGGTGATGGCCGTCGAACGAATGGAGAGTTCTGTCAAATTGGGAAGCTGGGAGATAACCTCGACGGTTGCGTCGGTCATTTGAGGAATGCTCCAAATGTCCAAGGTTTCGAGCGATTTCATGGCACTCAGATTCTTGAGCCCCACGTCGGTCACGCCACCCAACTCATGCAGATACAATCGTCTTAGTTTAGGCATGTCTTGGAAAACCAGCATCGCATCATCAGCGACCACGGGCAAGTCTCGCAATGTTAAACGCTGGAGAGGCATTCCACTCAAAGCCTTGACGCCATCGTTGCCGAACCCTTGGCAGCGGATGATTTCAAGCTGAGACAATTTGAGGAACTTGGCGAGGAATGGTCCCGATGCGTCCGATATCGCAAAATCTTGGATCAACAAGTTTTCAATCGAACCGTTTTCGGAAAGCAATTCGATCCCGTAGTCGGTTACGGCGGTGCTGCGATGCTTTAGGGATTTGAGATTGGGAAGACCGCCAAGAACCTCCAGGGTCAAGTCGCCGGCTTCCATGTTACCCCGAAGATCGAGCACTTTGAGATCTTTCAATTGAGCGAGTTTTCGGGTGCTAATATCGTTGAGTCGGTTTTGCAGCAGAAGAAGCGTTTGCAATCCCTTCAGTTCTGAGATTGGCTTGAGTACTTGACTACTCATGTTGGCGTTCGACGAAAGATCCAGTTCCGTTAGGCCTGGCAACGCTTTGACGATTCCGTCGACTGCTGAATCGTCGATGACTGTGTTCGTGAGGGATAACGATTTGAGTTTTTTGAGTTCTAGCAGAGGTGCAATGTCGTTTGAACCGAGTCCTCGAAAGTTTAGAACTTGAAACTTGGTCAAATCCTTGGCCGTCGCAAATAGTTTGATGTCTTCCGTCGTTAGAGCTGAGCCATCGGTGATCGCAATTTCCGTGATCTTGCCGTCGACTTTGGTGAGTTTCGCCACGGAGCCAAGTTGCTTAACGCGTTCTTCAATGTCCGATGCCAGCAGTCTCGATTCGGTCCATCCAACAGACGAAATGCCTACACTAGCGGCGAAGATGAGCGTTGAGGAAGATCGAAGAACGTTCTTAAGCCAGGTACGACGATTTGGATGGGTCATTCGTTTCAAGTTGCGTTTGAGGATTTCGTCGGGGTAAGTCGGGGGGTGAAAAATCGTGCGCTGGATTGCTAAGGTTCGTTCGACGCCGAAGCTTGAGCCATTCACGCTCGAAACATTATAGCCGATTCTCCCGGATTCCCAAATGATGGGAATTCCACAACGATTGGGGCTTAGGAAAAGGGGCGAATCGAGCGTTGCGACGCAGTCAAAAAAAATGGGAACGCCGATAGACGTTCCCAAAGATTAGCTAATCGAATCGATTCACAATTAATCGAGACGGTGTTCGCCTCGGTACTTTGGCTTGATCAAATCGGCGACGCCTGGGGTCTTGAGTGCGCTGAGGTTGGTGACATTAAGCTCTTTCGCATCCCATTCGACCTTCTCGCCCCATTCGCCCATTTCTCCATCCTTGCCACCTTCGGCGGCTGCCCAAACGGCCAAGTTACCGAGGAGAATGGTTTCGGTGAGAGGACCTGCACGATCGATAAAGTTCGATTTGCAAATCATAGGATTGCCCTCAGATTTGGCACGGAACAGTTCGTACATGTTGTTGGTGTCGTTATCACCTTTATCGACAGCTCGTTCGAAATCTACCTTCGCTTTTTGAACACCGCGCAGCTCGTAGACACCGCAATAATCATCAGCACTGTAGAATGCACCCTTGTCGCCAACGATCAGAACACCGCTGTTCGCAACGTTTTCAATACCCCACTTTGTGAACACATCCATTGGTGGTTTGTTGCCCACGCGATCGTACCACCAGAATGGAATTGCTGGTCGTTCGGCGGTTTCTGGAAACTCGAACTTAATCACCGAGCTAGCTGGGAACGAATCGAAGTCGTGTCCAGTCGATTTCGCTTGGACGGAGATTGGATCTCTGAGTCCACAAGAAGCGAATGGAACGGTCAATTGGTGGCAAGCCATGTCGCCGAGGGCTCCCGTACCGAAATCCCACCAACCGCGGAATTGGAACGCATGATACAAACCTGGCCAGTACTCTCGCATAGGGGCGACACCGATCCAGTTTTCCCAATCAAGCTTGGCAAGCGCTCGGGAGATTTCCTTCTTCTTGCTCTCGATCAGCCCTGGTGCATCATCCTTGGATTCCATCTCTGCTTGTTTAACGAACTGATCCATAGTCATTCGGCGTCCTGGCCCTTGTGCCCAGACGGGGCGATTGGACCATGCGTGAACTTGTTGGAGAGTGCCCAAGACACCAGACTTGAGCTGAGCGATTGCTTCGCGGGATGAATCGAGTGCGGTTCCCTGGTTACCCATCTGCGTACAAACGCCAGTTTCTTTTGCAACATTGGCGAGCAAGCGAGCTTCGTAAATGGTTCGGGTTAGAGGCTTTTGCGTGTAGCAACTGATGCCCAATCGCATGGCAGCGAGGGTGATCGGACCATGCATGTGGTCTGGAGTGCTCACGGTCATGATGTCGATATTCTTGCCATGTTTTGCGAGTAACTCGCGATAGTCAGTGTACTTTTCTGCTGACTTGAATTCGGGCGACTTTGCCTTGCCCTCCAAGGTCGAACGGTCCACATCGCACATTGCGATCACGTTGCCGAATTTCGCGGCATTGGAGGAGTCGCTTCCCCCTTTTCCACCCACACCAACGCAAGCTACGTTTAGGGTTTCCAGCGCCGAACGGCTAAGGGCCTTGGTGCTTCCTGCTGCCACAAAGTAACCACCCGCAATGGCGGTACTGGTATTCTGGATGAAGTTTCTACGGTTGAATTTCGACATGGAAGGGTTCCATTGGGTGAGGGACAGAAATGGCGAGGCGCTAGCTTTGAGCTCTACGCCGCTAGATGCAACTTGAGCCGAGTTAACCGCCCTTGAGGGCTCGCTCATCTTAACTTATCGCTTCTCGGAGAGCAACGTACCTCTCCACCGGTAATTTCCTGCGAATTTCTTGTAAATGATTGGGTATCTGCGGCCTGACGTTGTCCAAAACCGTAAAGTTAGCCGATTCGTTCTAAGCAACGCGATCGGCAGAGTTGCGTGTGCTGGTCGTTTAAAAAAGGGACCGGCTGGCTCGGTCAGAAATCGGAGATTTTTCGAGGTCTTAATGCTAACATAGACTGTGCAGAGTGAATTCGAGTTGCAGCAAGACGGTACCCCGAAATAGGCAACGCTCAGCCACGACGCTCCGCAGTTACCCTACAACAAGAATGGTCAGCATGAGGAGTTTATTGCTCATCCCCACAGCGTTCGAAAAGTCTAAAATCCCGAAGGAGATTTTGGACAACTTTGGATCGATGGGGATCAGGGTGGAGCTATGCGGATTCGGCTTAATCGCGTCGTCCGCACAGACCGCGAGACTCATTGCACTAACGAAGCCTGAGCGAGTCGTATTGGTTGGCATTGCTGGGTTGTACCGCGGAGCCGACCCCTCAGATGCGAAAATTGGGCAAGCCGTGTTGTTTGATCGTGTTGCATGTTACGGCGTTGGTGTCGGAGGCGGATCGAGTTTCACAAGTGCTCACGAATTGGGTTGGCGACAATTGCAATCGGAAACCGAGGACTACCCACTACAAGAAGAGATTGTGCTCGCGACCTCCGGCGTGACGGGCGAAGCCGGCATGAAACAGGGGCGGTGCAAGCTTCTGAGCGCCACGGCTGCGTCGGCCAATGACGAGGAGGCGAATGAAAAGCTACAGCGTTTTCCAGATGCGACGGCTGAAGACATGGAAGGGTTTGGTGTTGCGATGGCGTGTCAGCTGTTCCGAGTGCCGCTCGTCATTGCACGAGGTTTATCGAACTGGGTCGGTGATCGCGATCATAGCAAATGGAAGGTGACTGAGGCGATGGAGAGTGCGTGTAAGTTGGTGCTTGATTTCAGCAGGAGGCATACATTATGAAACCCATTCGATTCGCCATATCAACCTGTCCGAACGATACGTTTGCATTTCACGGAATGCTAGAGAAAAAAGTCGATTGGCGGGGGCTCGATTTTGATATTCAGTTGCTTGATATTCAAACGTTAAACGAAGAGTTACTTGCGGGACGATTGGATGTTGCCAAGACAAGCTTTCATGCGGCTCTTTACTTGTCCGACGATTATGGTGTCTTCCCAAGTGGTTCCGCGCTGGGCTATGGAGTTGGTCCGCTGCTATTGGCATCGAAACCGGAAACCACACCGACGGAAATCAGTCAATTAACGCTATGCCCTGGAGTTCACACGACTGCGACCCTTTTGTTCAAACTATTCTATCCGGACTCGACGCGGATCGACCAAGTTGTCTTTTCGGAGATTATGCCGTTACTCAAAACTGGGAAGGCGGATTTCGGGGTTTGTATCCACGAAGGTCGATTTACCTGGCAATCCGAGGGACTATCATTGGTCGAAGATTTGGGTAGTCGATGGGAAAGTGCGACGCACTGTCCGCTTCCTCTCGGCGGAATTATTGGTGCATGGCGGTTAGGGCGTGAAGTGTTAGAAACGGTACAAGCGGTTATCTATGACTCGCTCCTGTACGGATTCGCTCATCGCGATGAGACGCTACCAACCATGCGACGGTTCGCACAAGAGTTCGACGACTCCGTTCTGATGAAGCATGTTGATTTGTATGTCAACGAATGGACGCAAGACTTAGGCCCGGTCGGGGTGCGAGCGCTGGACGAGTTGTCGAGCCGTGCATTCGAGATCGGCTTGACTGGGGCTCGAGCCAAATTGAAAGTAACGACCTCAGCGACTTGATCGCAAGACAATTTGATCGCAAGAGATAGCTGGCAGGATGTTGCTTGGCGGCCTGGGCTGGTTCGCGTGCCCATTGGTCAAAGCCGGCAGCGGGTATCCCGATCAGCGACTTGAAGAGATCGCGATACGAGCCATGGGGAGTGAGATCAACATCCGATGGGAGGCGTCTGGAGCAGAAAACGTGTCCGCGAGCCATGTCCGTGCGACCATATCGGCACTGCTCGAAAAATGGAACTCTATTCTCAGCGATTACGACGATGAGAGCGAGGCTTCCGTGTTGACCCAACCACGAAACGTTGGGCTATGGCAAGATGTTTCGGTGGAATTGGCCGAAGCCATCACCCGATCCAAAAAATGGTTCGAGCTTTCACAGGGAGCGTTTGACGTGACTTGCGGTGCTGTAACTGCCTTGAGGCGAAAACGACGGTTGGCCACCCCCGCGGAGTGGGAGGCTGCCATGCGTACGATGGGCTGGGATGCGATCGAATGGGACGATAAAAAGCGGGCAATCAAGATTCAGCGGCAGGGTTTGAAGTTCGATTTCGGCGGAATAGGCAAGGGGCTGGTTGTCGACAAAGCGTGCGACTTGATGCGTGAGCAAGGGCTCGGACGATGCATTGTCAATTTTTCCGGCAACCTTCGCGCCGGCGATGCACCTAGCGATCGCGACGGGTGGCCCGTCGAGATTGAATTGCTAAAAGCGGACCAATCCGAGGAGACTGGCCAGGCGGAGGGACGGGGCCAATCCGAGGCGCAAGGCCAAGCAGAGGCGCGAGGCGCGTATCGATTTCGTCTCGCAAACAGGAGCATGGCGACGTCGGGAGATCAATTTCAGAGCTTTCCCGATTGGAAAAGCAAATCGCAACAGGAACGAACCAGCCACATCCTGGA
>JALOQS010000217.1 GCA_025459355.1 Pirellula sp. | reverse complement strand
ATCTGAGACCACACAAACGCGTGCGGCGCTCGTTAAACTGATGAAAACGGTAGTAGCCTTGACGGAAGTCTCGACTGCACCGCGAGTCGTTCGCTTGACCACGATGTTACGCGAACAAATGATAGAGATGATGCCTGAGCTAGCCGAAATCGGCGGTTGGCCCAACTATGGCTCTCGTCGTCCGACTGACTCGCTCGGTCGAATTGGCGAAAATCCGATCGATGTTAGCAGCCTCAACATCGACTAGTTTACTCCGCTTCAAACTGCCATCCTCTTTTTTTATTTGGAATCGAATTGGAGTACACTCAGGGGGGGGAATCGGAAACGATCCCCCCCCTTTTTTTGTGCTTGCGAATGCCAATCGGTTTGCGTTCCGCAACTTAAGTAATCACGAATAGGTGTGGCATGAAAATAGGGGCATGAAAATGAAGAGCCGGAAAAATATTCTTGCCCCCATTTTCTTACCAATCCCTAGTCTGTGGGAATCTGACAAACGGCGATTTGGACCATACGCACAACGAACAGGGGACGGGGGTTGTTCTGTTTGTCCTCGAATAGGTGTGGCATGAAAATAGGGGCATGAAAATGAAGAGCCGGAAAGATATTCTTGCCCCCATTTTCTTGCCAATTCCAAGTCTGTGGGAATCTGACAAACGGCGATTTGGACCATGCGCACAACGAACAGGGGACGGGGGTTGTTCTGTTTGTCCTCGGAAAGGTGTGGCATGAAAATGTGGGCATGAAAATGAAGAGCCGGAAAAATATTCTTGCCCCCATTTTCTTGCCAATCCCTAGTCTGTGGGAACCAGGACAAACGGCAATCTGGACCATACGCACAACGAACAGGGGACGGGGGTTGTTCTGTTTGTCCTCGGAAAGGTGTGGCATGAAAATAGGGGCATGAAAATGAAGAGCCGGAAAGATATTCTTGCCCCCATTTTCTTGCCAATCCCAAGACAGTGGGAATCTGACAAACTATCGAACAAACATTGCCAGCCACGAATGGCACTGTACTGGTATTTCATGGCAGGCAAGGTCGACCGGACAAGCGTGGTAAGATCAAAGCAGATGGCGAGTGGTTTGATTTGGTATGGAAAGAATACGGGAATGCGAAAACCAAGTTGATTGAGCTCTCCGCAAAGATCTCGGACTCGCTCGATTGAGGGTTGAGTTAGAACGCTCAACGCAGAGCGGTGCCCGTGCAGTTAAACGAAAAACGCCGTGCCTATGCTTTTGTAGCATGAGGGTGAATATCATAACTGGCTGCGTCACTCACCTCGGCGTTAGTCGTAGCCTCCAGGAATCTGATAAATTGGCGTAAAGGCTTGTGATCAACTCAGAAAGCTGTTTGGCTTCGTCGCGTTTGTTTTGCAGCACCAAAATTTGAACGCTTCGCGCTCGACAATCTAACCAAGCATCGGTGCCTTCGCGAAAGCCTGATGCTAGTCGTCGATATCGCTCCAGCGCGGCATCTCTTAAGTCGGGTTGCGTTGTAAAAAGTCGAGCGGTCTTGTAAATCCACCACGGATCGCGCGGCGACTGAGCCTCTCTATTCTTTAGTTCATCAATGAGCCCTTCTGGCTCTCCGCCAAGGAACTTGCTTGCGATTAGGTAGTGGTCGATATGTTTTCGGAAATACTCCGTCAGCTTGGGCCCGAGAAGTTGTAGATCTTGCGACTCCCTTAGCGACGCGGACTGTTTGAGTATTTCTCTAAGTCCTGAGGTGTCTGCAGACGGTTGGCTCGCAAGGAGCAATGAGTTCTGTAACGCCATCTCGCATCGAGCCCAACGCTGCACGAGTCTCAATAGGGGAGCATCATCTCCCCAATTGGGTATTTCCATCGGCATGATTGGTTCCCAACCAACGCGTTGAAAAATCTTTCCGAGCATGTCTTCTGGCGACACGTTTATCGCGTGAGAGCGAGCCAGATTGTGCAATCGCTCGAACTTGGAGGGTAACGTGGGTATGGACTCCAACGGCAGCAGATTACTCTCCAGCCAAGGTGAAGAACCAAACGCCGCAATCAAGCTGAGCCAGGTGGCTGCACGATGGTAATAGTCTTGAATTTTGCGTGGATCGATGCTTTGTGGCTCGATCTTTTCTAGTCGAGACAACCACAGGTCCGCTATATCGACTAACTTACTATCGGCAATGAGTGTCAACTCTAGCTCGGCCATGGCTGTGTCTGCTTGCAAACTACCCGGCCACATATTGCTGATATCGCGAAGATACTGCTTTCTAAGCGATAGGACTTGTGCCACCTCGTCTTTCTTGTCAGGGTCTTTCTTGTCAGGGTCGCTTGTCGATTCCGAGAGCGTTTTGAGTTCCTCGCGCAACATGGCGACGGCATTGAGGGCAGATTCGGCCGATTGCGTTTCTTTCGGATAAGACATCGCGGCACGATGAAACTCATTGGCCGCGTTGACATACTCCTTTTGCAAGCCCCAGATCGCAGCGCTTTGCATAGCGAGCACCAACGCATCGCTCGTAGCGTTTCGTTCGGCCAAAGCAAACTCCGCTTGTGCCATTTTATCGATAGCATCGAGTGGCCGTTTGGCAAGCAGCAGTTGCCGGACTTCCGTACGAACCAGTTCGAGTGATAGGTCTACGGTTTTGGTCGTGGTTGAGGTTCCATTTGGTTGACGAGACAACATGATGGCATCGGCACGGCTCTCCCAATAACCGCCAAAGAGTGTTGCGATTTGTTTCTTCGTCGCGAGAGCTTGTTCGAGTTGGCTCTTGGTAATCTCCGTACCGTTGGGGCTAGCTAGCAAGTTGGTAAAGTGCTCAATCGCCAATCCGGGGCTCGATTGCCAGCCACCTGCGCGTTCTAGCCATTCCTCTGAGCGAGCGATATCGTTTAGCATGCGGTATGATTCAGCGGCGATGGTGGCAGCCGGCAGCATCAGTTCACGTCGATTCAGTTTTCCGGACTTCAACAGTCCATCGATTATCTCAAGGGATTGCTTCGGTAGCTTCAAAAAGACTTGACTTCGAGCGCGAGCGATTTGCAATTTATCCCTGTCACTCCAGTCTCGGGCAATCCGTAGTTCTGCCTCGTCCAACGTGGATTGCATTTGCGTTCCCGCCGCGATCCTGTCATCGGAACCGATCGGGTAACTGGTGGCACGCAGCGAAATAAAATCACACTTGAGTAAAAACGCATCAGCCAGCAAGGCCGTTACCTGTGACGCATCGAGTCCGTCCGGTTTTGTACGTGGTAAATCTTTCGTTACCGTCGACTTGATCGTTTCGATAAGCCGATCGTTTTTTTCTATCGCATAACGCAGCTCACTCAAACACCATTCTCGAAGCTTGGTTCGTGTCGGCGCAGCGAGGTGTAATGATGTGGCGTTTCTCAGCACGAACCAATGACACCATAATGACTTCCACTCCAGCCAAGGCGTTCGCGGGTCGTCGGGAGTTTTAATCATTTGATCGCGGACTTCATTCAACCGCTCAGTCAATTGGGCAGGAGAATCGAATCGCTCTCCGATTTCTGAGCTAACCATCGCCGCTCGAATCTCAGCCCGGAGCATAAGCCACTGAGCGTCGGAATTGGAAAGTTTGGCGGCTGATTCGTTTCGGTTTCCAATTCGGGATTCGACGTACTGTAGAGCCAACTCGTAAAGCCCGGATTGATTCAACGACTGAACATAAATTTTATCAGGATGCCCGTAATCGATTGCTAGCCCATAGGCAGGTGGTGTTTGGGCTTCACATGGCGATGAATTTACCCAGAAAGCAGCTAAGGACGCTGCAACAACGCAACAATAAAGGAAAACGGGGCCAGCAGGTCGAGATACAAGAGGCTTGTTGATCACATCAAATCCTGGGAGGCGGGAGACACCATCGAGATGTAGCGGTTATCACCGTTGAGACACATTATTCGTTGCACCAATTCGATTTCGTGGCTGTGATTGTACGCAATATTACCGGGCCAGGGAGTCTCAACACGTGAATGCCAGCGGAAGTCCATTTTCTGAACGATGGATTGACGGTTTATGCATACCTTAGGCTATAATGCGAAGAGCGAGCGTGCCGTTTTCTATCGAGATCGCATTATCGCCGGCCTAGACACCTCTCACGGATGCCATTTCTCCTCCCATGGACGACAGCATGCAGACAACGACTTTTGCTGGGGATCTCCATTCCCGAACGATCGGGAGCAATCCCGCGAGTGAACCAAATCCCGATTTGCTGGCCAAATATGAGGATCTGCTGGAGTCTCGTAAACTGCAATGGATGAGTTATCACCGATTGGATCGAGTACTCGGTAAAGGTGGACAGGGGATCGTCTTTCTTTCGGAGCGTAAAGGTGCTGATGGTTTTGCACTGCCGGTGGCTATGAAAGTGTTTTCGCCGGAACGATTCTCCACGCAAGCCGAATATCACGAAGCCATGCAGCGCATCAGCATGGTCGCCTCGTCGGTCGCTCGCATTCAGCACGAAGGAGTCCTCAGCGTCCACGACTTTATCGATCGACATCGCATTCGCATCCTCATCATGGAATGGATTGATGGTTACGATCTAAAAGAATTGCTACGCTCCGAACGGCTCGGGCGCATCCGAGGCCGCGTTCCTCAGCGTCGATGGGACTATATCAATAATGTCATCGCGACGGCTGGCCCAACCCATGCTCGATTAAAAGCGGGAGTCGCAGTGGCCGTCGTCCGAGATTGCTTAGCGGCCTTGGCAGCTCTGCATCGCGAGAACATTGTTCACGGCGACATTAAACCCTCCAACATCATGATCAAACGGAGCGGTCACGCCAAACTCATTGATATCGGCTCGGCATTTGAGGCCAGCAACCAACCCAATTTGTTCACATGCACTCCGGTTTACGCCGCTCCCGAAGTTCTGGAAAGCAACTCCATTTCGCCACGTAGCGATCTTGCAAGCCTCGGATACGTTCTCGTCGAGTTACTATCCGGTCAGCCTTGCTTCTCGGAGACCGATTCTTACAAGGAGTTGCTTGAGCAGAAACGAACGCTTTCGTCGAGGCTTCCTGAGTTACTACCTCCCGAGGTAAGTTGCAACGGGCACTTGATGAATTTCTGTCGCGGGCTGATATCACCTGATCCTGCCCGACGATTCCCGAGTGCCGAAGCAGCCGAGCTACAACAAGAGGGTGCGGCATCATTCCACCGTCAACTGGTGTTAAGCAATCTAGCCAGCGAATACGACAATGACATTCGCGTGTGGATCGAAGAATTGAAAGGAATGGACGAAGAGGGGCTTAGTGCCTAGCACGGAGCACGAGCGCAGGCAACAAAAACTCGCTAGCGCAAGGGCTAGTATTGATGGCATCGCGAGGGAGATTTGTAGCTAGCTTTGAAAAATCATTAAGCGAGTCCAGTTGTCGGTCCGTTTCTTGTTTACACTGTTGTATTGAGAAAGGACCAGCGACGTACTTACGATGACAACTCCACAAGATTTATCCGAAATCACTTCCAGTACAGCTAGGAAGCGGCAGCGGAGAGATTTGTCGCTAAGTCCGGAGGAACGATTAGCGAAATTCGAGACGCTTCAAGCGAACGCAATGCAGATTTTATCGTCCAACCCAGATGCTTATGCCGCGTTTCACGTTCGCAATCGTCGTCGCAGACGACAGTCTGAGGTACAAAAATTCCTTCAAAAGATTCGTGGGCAGCAGCGGAATGATTCACAATCCGAGCTGGAATCAATTCCTCGCTAAACTCTCGCTTCGCAATATACGATTTGCTGTAATCGGCGGATACGCTGTGAATTTCTACGGTTACCTAAGAAGCACAGAAGGTTTGGATATCATCTTTTTGCGCGACGAGAAAGCGGAAGCCGGATTGCTGGAGGTATTGCAGGAGTATGACGCATTTTGGATTGGAGACGAAATTGATCCAAAAACTGGTTTGGAGTTTATTTATCCAGTTACAGCAGAATACCTCAAGAGTGACTCACTCATAATGTTGGGGGCGTCGTTTGGATATGTCGATATCTTTGACTTTTTACCTGGAATGCCTGATGCTTCGATTGAAGATTGTATCGCAGACGCGCAGTTTGGAAACGGAGTTCCATTTGTCAGCTTAGATTGGTTAAAGAAACTCAAAATAGCTTCCAATCGCCCCAAAGATCAGATCGACCTAGAGCATTTGACATAGTCCGTCGATTAGATCATATACGACCAATCGCTGCGTTGCTCGGTTGCGATTCCGCGGTTTGGGCAGTGCTCACATCGTTTGTCGCCGATCTTGGCGTAGGCTTTCTTGACTGCATTAAAAGTGCTCGCCCACACCTCAGCTTCTTCGCGGAAAATGTTATCGCGACCCACCACCAAATCCAATCCGACGTTTCGCATCACGTCGGACATGTTGGCTTGTACGCCCGAAAAGACGAGGGTGATGCCGCGTGCCTTCATCGATGCCCACCGCGTCGGGGTTGTTGGCTCGACGCAATCGCAAAACCACAGTCTCGAGAGTGTTCGGCAAACTCTCTTCAAACTCGCGAATCCGTCGCTCAAGATCCGGGGCGCAGCCAAAGAACATCTCCCCTTCGATGTTCAAGATTCGTACATACGAACAAAGGGCATCGTTTTTGGTAGCCTCACGAATGATGCGAGTGTTGGTTAACGTTAACTCGCTCACATGGATCTGGGCCGCACGCGGGACGTAAAGGGCAAAGGACAATACGACACCGATCAAGATACAAAACTCGATCGAGATAAAGACCGCCGATACGGCCGTCGCCACCATAATCATGGCATCAAATCGT
>JALOQS010000216.1 GCA_025459355.1 Pirellula sp. | reverse complement strand
CAGGTGTGTCGTTGTAAAAAGCGATGGACTCGTATGCTGCACGGATTTCGAATTGACCATTAAGGGAGGAGTAACGAAGCGTGTCGACGAAAACAGCTTTGACTTACGCAGATTATGCCGCGATCCCAGCGGACGGCCTTCGCCATGAGATCATTGATGGAGAACATATCGTGAACCCCGCTCCCAATCTTTACCATCAACATGTTTCACGTCATCTTCAACATCAATTATTGATGGAGATCGAACTGAAGGGATTTGGGATTGTGGTTAACTCGCCGGTCGATCTGCAACTGGGCCCTCATGAAAGTCGATTCTAACTCCAACGAAAATCAAAGGCGTGCCCGACTTGGTCGTCGAGATTTTGTCTCCCTCGAATACAAAGCACGATACGATCGTCAAGCGACGACTCTACGAACGAGTGGGAATCTCAGAGTATTGGATCGTCGATCCCGAAGAGCATTCGTTGCTACAACTGGTGTACACCAACGGTGCCTACCGAGAGGTCGCTTGCCACGACGAGGTTCGAGTCGATTTGAAACGAGTCTGGTAGCTGTTATGTTTGTGCCGACGATGAGCGTTATGGAAAGACGGAAATCGATTGGTTGCGAATGTCGATCAAGCTCGACAATCCTGTTCTCCGCCACCCACGAATGGCACTGCTCAACGTGCTCTCTTACTGCATTACTTACGCAGTTCAGCCACCAGTAGACCCGCTAGATCTGAATGAGATAGGTCCAGATATCGAGGAGGTTTATGGAGTTCTACCTGGACACCCCCTGAGGCATGAAGAAACTATCTCAAAACACAACCCCTCCATAAGTGAAAAGAGTGGCTGTTGGTTATTACACGGAGTCGCTTGATCCTTGGAATTGCGTCTGCTATACAGAGGAAGAGTGCAAAACTGAGCGATCGCTGGGTGTCAAAACTTGCACCACCGCAGTTATCACTTTTCATCACGTTCCCCGTGTTATCGCGAACTATTGCGATCCCTGCTTGGCACCGGACGGTGGGGCACCAGATGATGAAGAAAATGGGCGGCAAGGGGGAATAGGTGATAGGACCACGCTTTTTAAAGGATTTCGAGAATGAGGAAGCTGTGTGTTTTTCCTTTTGTTTTGATAAGTTGTTTTTTCGCTTGTTCACAAGTTCGAGGGCAAATTCATGACTTGACGAGCGTCGATTCTGCTACCGAAAGAATCGAGAGGTTCTTTCTTGACGCTGACAAGGCTTCAGAATGCACGGCTTTCTCATTCGAATCGGATTACGCGAGGGTGGACCTTGAGTCGAGCGGGTTAGACGCGAAACAAATTGTCGGGCTGGTTGTGGTTGGGCGCATTGACTCGCTTGATGTGAGCTACGTGGGTAATCAGAGTCAAAGAATTGGTTCAGGAAAAATCTCGCGTCAAGAAAGCCTCACCATTTCCGGTAAACAAAAAGTACGTGCTTTCGCAATCTCTGGAGATCCGAAACTTGTCGAAGTCGCGAGCAGGGAAACACCCGACGAGCACGTGCGTATGGGTGACGACGCTATTCTATACTTCACAAACCCACACCCGTATTTTCTCACGCTTCTAAATCCCGGTAGCTTTCTCCGTAGAGCCAGTTGGAACAACAGGATAGTCGATTTCTGGGTGTCCAAGGTCGATCTGCTTCAGGAATCGAATTCCAAAGGTAAGCTAGTTGCAACTTGGATCGACGATAACAAGACAGGAAAGTACGAAATCACGTTTGACAGCGAGTTTGGAGGGATGCCGGTTCGTCTTCGCGAATATACGATCGACAGTACGGGCAAACAAACTAGAGAGTATCACGCGACGACAGAAACCACTTGGAAGAAAGTCGAAACTGGCTCTCAAACAAAATGGGTTCCCAGTCGCATCCGAATGACAGATCATTCGGATGCTGCAGACCGCGACATTGAGATAATTTTCAATGTGTTAGACGAAGAGGAATCCAAGAGGCTAATCAGCAAAGTGAAATGGAAAGAACAATTCCAAACTGACAAAGTACAATGGTTCGATGTGCTTGCAGAAGAATTTCGGCTCTTGTCTTCCTCGGTGAAGTAAAGTGCTCTGAACTGGCCCTGTACTCGTGTTTACTGGCAAGCAAGGTCGATCGGACAAACAAGGTAAGCTCAAAGCGGATCGCGAGACTCAATCGGCTACTGCGATATTGAGCAAGCTAGGAATCGCGGACGGGATGTGGTGTGATTTGGGATGGAAAGATCACTGGAATGCGATAACCAAGATGATTGTGCTCTCGGGAATGATCTTGGACTCGCGAGATTGCGGGCTGAGTTAGAACGGTCAGCGCAGGGCGATGCCCATGCGGTTAAACGATAACAGGGTTCTGCCTTCGTTTGACCGCATCCTCAGCGGGGTGCGCTGGCGTTCCCGGTCAGGAATGAATCACGCGATTTAAAAAAGCGTCCTGACTTGTGAACGGCCAGCGCAGGGCGATGCCCATGCGGTTAAACGATGACAGGGGATTGCCTTCGTTTAACCGCATCCCCAGCGGGGTGCGCTGGCGTTCCCGGTCAGGAATGAATCACGCGATTTAAAAAAGCGTCCTGACTTGTGAACGGTCAACGCAGGGCGATGTCCATGCGGTTAAACGAATTTGCGGCTTGGTTCTCAGCTAAAAACCATATTTCGTTCACAGAGCAATCAACTGAGCAATTGGACCATTTCGATAATCGCTCGTCGTGATTGAGGTGCACGGAATTCTGGAAAGGTGTATTGCCAAATCATTCCTACTTCTTCGCATTCATTGTGTCGGGCCCAGCACCAAATCGATCGGTCTGTCTCGATTCTCCGCTTTGAAATCCTTGGTTGTCGTTTGCTCCCCCAAGGACGCAGTCACTGTGAACGATTGCCCTTCTGGCAAATAAAATGACAAGTGATCGTTCGAGTCGAAACGCTCATCGTTGGAATTGCCTTCTGAAATAACTTTGCCTGCCGAATCCGTAACGATTACTTTTGCGGCAACGCGTTCTTTGGTCCTTGCGTCCACAATGCGAAACATAGTTTTGGTTGTTCCCTCTGGTCTCGTTACTTTCAACTGAGTGTAACGATCGGTAACGTTGACCGCCGAGATTTGACTGTTACCTCGATTCCAAGCAAACGGAAATGACAACGGCGTTTTCTGAAAGCTAACGGCGTAAATCGAATGAAGCGGATTGTCTCGAATCGCAGTCGCTGCGCGATCGGTAAACCAAGCCTTGTTCAAATCGTCACCACTGGCCTCACATGCTCCGGTAAAGTGCCATCCGTTGTCCCAAATTTCCACCCACGAGTGGTTTCCGCTCTTGTCCGGCCACATTGGGATACCTACAAATCGTGCAGGAATGCCACATGCCCTACAAGCATCAATCATGAGAATGGAGAGACCAGTACACGAAGCAAGCCCTGAGCTCATCGATTCGAGCGGGCTCTGTACCGCTTTCGCTCTCTTGGTGGAGTAACGAACATTAACTAATGAGAACACCTTTTGGTTGATCATCGCGGCCGCTTGCGAAATCGTTTTTGCCTCGGCAATCAACGGCAGGAATCGCTCTCGGAAGTCTCGACGCCAATCATCGCGACTTTCGTTGATGTTCGCATAGGGCAAGATTTCATTAAGGTAGATCTCCTTTGTGATTTGTTCCTTCCATGGAGACGCCATCCAGGCTTCCCAAGCGAGTTGCGTATTTTCAAGCAAGAAGTTCGCACTCAAACTCGTTAGATCCCGATCAGGCATATTCGCAACGAGAAACTGCATCGATTCGAATTGTTCATCCGGACATTGTTCCAGAGCCAGCTCCAGTTGATGCCGATTGTCACCGGATTTAGAAAGGGCCAACTCCACTTTGGGACTTAAATCCTCTACGTCACTTAGCGTTCTCCATGTTGACCAAAGTCGTGAGTCTTGGTTAACGTTCCAGATTGGCGCCGTGGTTTGGCTACTCGATTGGACCGAGTACGACGCTTGATAACCCGCATCGTTGAGGTCGATCTGAACGTGCTTCATGGTGGGAAGACTCTCTTCGGAAATCCCTAGTTCCTCCGAGGTCTTCGCCCATTTGTTGTTTCGGCTATGGAAGCTCTTTTGACGATGATAAACCTCCATCAACGTGTCGCGAGCGATCAAGCTGCCATCCTCGACATAGCTCGCAGGGGCAGTGTCCGGTTTCTCGAATTGCACGAAACCCCAACGTTCGGGACGATGCATATCGATGATCCCTTGCGGTGACCAAATCCAGTTGTCCTCTTTAGTGTTAGGCTTCTTCACGTACTTGCCATCGACGACATCGAATTGCCATTCCACTCGTGAGAACCCAACTCGCCATCGATCCCCTTGTTTGGGAGGATATGCGTTGACGGGCGATTTTCTGAGAGCGGTCCAGGGAATTGCAATTTCAATCGTCCACGCGTTGTCTTGGTCCGATGGATCGTTCAATGTGCCGTCGAGATGGACTGCGGATCTGAGGCCTTCGAACTCCCAGCCATTGTCTGCTTTCCCTCCGTCTTTGTAGGGACGATCCAGCCGTAGGTCCCACGTCGTGTTGAGAGCGTTCATTTCGAACTCAACATACTGATGATTGTCACCATCGGGATCGATAAATACTTCGAAATCATTGTCTTGGAAGATGACCGCATCATGTTCCGTGATAGTCCCTTGAAGATGCGTTTCCATCAACTCGGCCGCGATGTATAGATTTTGTGAATCCCAAAGCATCTTGGCGCGAGTCCGCTCGCGTGGTTTCGGTTTAGCGTCACCTTCGATATCGACAAATTCATTAGTCCACGGGGCTGATTGCCAAGCGGCATCGTCAAGTTTTCCGTCCAGCTCGATAGGGCTCTTGGAGAACAAGCAGACGTATCCCTCGGGCCGGATAGGTTTCATGTATTTCCAGTCACCCATCCGGTCGTCTGCTATTGCAAGATTGGAATAGAGAAGAGTGGAGTATAGGAGCGAGAATGGCAAGAAAAGCGAACTGAGTTTTCTCATGGCAAGCGGATTCGAGTGACTGATAGCGTGAGATGCGAGTGGTTGGTAGGTCACGATTAGGGAGGAGGTGACATGGGGAGGAAGTAGCAATCATGACACGAGAGGTTTCTTCGTGCTACTCGCATGTTGAAAAATACACGACAAACTCTACGCTGAAACCAAAGGCATGATCCAGGCTTAAAAACTTCCGAAGTCGAAAAGACAACTCAAAACGATTGAAAGAATCATGGACAGCATCTCAGCCAATGAACGGTAAACCCTAGTCGCTTCCGGCAAAAGAATTGACTTGATCGACGTCAGATCGCCTGTCAAGTATCGAGCCATAGAGGTTACGGTTGCTCGCAACGGTGGTAAGTGATAAGGCAAAAGACAAATCGCCAAGTGCAAGTCCCAAAGGATGCAGGCTATCCAAACCGGATACGGCAAGGCAGGTCGGTGAAATCCCAGTCATTTGTCGGCGAGAACGACCGTGTTGTTGTCTTTTTAGAAAAAAGTGAGGGACAGCGGCAAGAGTTGTCGCATGGTGGAAAGTACCCATCCTGCAAAGGATGGACTAAAGCCGAGAACTGCAACGAGTAAAGAGTGCCGTTAATGAATAATCGTCCCTCCATCGCCAGATTAATTGCCTACGCTGCCTTCGGACTAGGCTTGACGGTGACGGAATGTCCGGCCCAGGTCGAATCCGAAAAGCCGGTTGACGATTTGAAGATCCATAACACCGTTAGCCAAATCTACTTGGACCGACTGAACCAAACGGAGCAGTCTTGGCTTGATTCTGGTTGGAGCAAGGTGGTTTTCGCCAATGTGCCGTGAGGTACCAAAAGAATCGAGCCTAAAGCGATTTTAGAAGCTCGAATAGTAACGCAGTTTCCGACGAAGCAGGCACGAAACCACGTCGCAAATAGACCGAAACAAGAATCATTGGTTACGACCTGTGGCATAGGCCAGGACGTAAACAAGTAAAACCGGGACCTTAACAAGAAAAAATTTTCGCCAATCACAATCGGACTAAACCGAAGGGAAGTATATACAGTGATTAAATCGATTTTGACAAAACAATTTTTAGGCTTTGCCGTCTGGGGGCTTAGCCTTGTCAGCGTTCCTGCACTCGCCCAGAGCCAAGTAGCGGGCGTGGAAGCCGCGTTACCAAGTTCCCCAGTTTCTGCGCAAGACGCAGATTCCGCCGTCCCGCCTGAGTTGATGAAGTCAGCCGAAGCTATGCTGCTCGCCTTGAATCAAAAGGATGTTGATAAGGCCTTTGCGGTTATGAGTGGCAAGGGTGCTGACCAATACATTGGGAAGATGCTTATGGAGCTCGTGCCAATTTTTCAGATGGTAGATGAGGTAGAGCCGAGCGATGAGCTAAAGCAACTTAAGAAGTTGATCGCAAAGTATGGTCTCGATAAAGTTGCCATGGAACAGCCGATGATCGATGGCTCTAAGAGCCGTGAGAAAATGGCTGAGGTGATTCTTCTCGCGATGGAAAAAATCGAGGCCGAACTTTTAGCGTGCATTCCAGCAGGCGAGCGACAGAAAGCGACGCAAGAGTTGATCGAGATTTCTGGAAAGATCATGGAGTCTCCCCTGTCGTTTGCGATTGGAAAGTTCGAGATCAACGGGCTGCAGGCTGAGCTACAAGTTGTTGCCAAGTTTGCCCCTGAGATGGCAGACGAGCAAGGCGATATGGAGGAGATGACTATGGCGTACCTCCTGTTCGAAAAAAAGGAAGGCGATTGGCGTTTCGATGGGTTCAATCACAAACGATTCTTTGTACAGATGCTATCCGAAGAAGCACAAAGGGCTGAGCCGTTCAAGGAGATTGTTGACTTCAAGATCGAAGGCAAGACAATCGACAACGAGGAAGTCAGCTTGGCAAATTATAAAGGCAAGGTGGTCTTGGTCGATTTTTGGGGAACATGGTGTGGGCCTTGCGTAGCTGGAATACCCAAGTTGACCGAGCTACATGAGAAGTACAAGGCAAGGGGATTTGAGATCCTTGGAGTAGCCGCCGACGATGTCGATTCGCTGAAGGAATTTCTCGAAAAGAAGCCGATGGCATGGAAGAACGTGAC
>JALOQS010000215.1 GCA_025459355.1 Pirellula sp. | reverse complement strand
ATCGATTCAACGTGATGAAACACGATGAGGTAAAACCCAAGATTCATCAGCAACCACGACAAGCTCGAAATACAATCGAGAACAAAATTGCTTCGAAAGGTCATGTCTCGAATGAGACTGTTTCGTGCGAACGCGAAGAAGATCGAAAGATACTCAAAAGCTCTTAAGAGTCGAGTTCCATCGCCCGGCACTCTCGAGTCGCTAGACACTGGTTGTTGGGGCTCGTCTTCTTGGTTACTCAACTGATACACCCACGCATTAAAGTACGGCCAAACTTAATGCCGGTTTCGATAGGAATCGTTCTACCAACTGATGGGACGCAGTTATTAAGACTTAGAAAACAAAAAAGGCTATGGGAAACCATAGCCTTTACTGGATTTTCAATTCAAATTATTCTGCTGCAGGTGCTGCTTCGCCAAATGCGGGCTTGGTCGCTTTCACAACAACACGATCGTTTTTCCCGACGAACTCGAGAATCGCTCGAGTGCCATTGTCGCCCAATCGCGGTGTAGCCAAACGCATGATGCGGGTATACCCCCCTGGGCGATCTGTAAAGCGAGGAGCAATTCGGTCGAATAGAATCTTGACCGCATCTCGGTCCTTAACGATCGAAAAAATCTTTCTTCGTGCCATGACTCCTGGCGAACGAGCAGCGGCCCACTTTTGCCATTGCTCACTGGTTCGCCACTTCTTCCACTCTTCACTGCCTCTCTCCGCTGTCGTTGCGAACTCAACAGCTTTCTGATCAGCTAGCAACCCCTTCTTGGCAATCGTGATGCACTTTTCAACCAAAGGCCGGATTTCCTTTGCCTTTTCCAAGGTCGTGATGATACGACCAGGAACCTTTGGTGGGTTTGGATCGAACTCGGTTACTTCTCGTTCGGTTAGGATGATGGCGGTAACCATGTTCGAGAAGAGCGCCTTGCGGTGTGCAGGAGCACGACCCAAAACGCGACCTTTTCTTCTGTGTCTCATGACTGTCTAGTGTGCAGGAGCACGACCCAAAACACGACCTTTTCTTCTGTGTCTCATGACTGTCTATCCAGTTTCAATTGATTGCTTAAATGCTATTCAGGAACCATCTCCGCTGCGGAGACGGATACAAAATTAACGAATGGAGGACGGAATTCGCATGCCGAGATGCAAACCCATCGAGGCTAGGGTCTCGCGAACTTCACTGAGGGTTGTTTCCCCAAAGTTTCTGACTTCTAGCAGTTGATCTTCGGTTCGCTGAACCAAGTCTCTGACCAATCGGATGCCTTCGGACTCCAAGCAATTGTTCGCTCGAACAGAGAGCTTGAGATCCATAACTCGCTGGTTCAGCTTAGCCTCGAGTTGTGCTTCTGCACTACCAGGTCCTCCGCGAGCTGCCGCGTGCACTTGGCGACCGAGTTCTGACGACTGGACAAACGGATTGAGGTGCTTACGAAGAATCTTCGCACCTTCGACCAATGCCATCTCAGGATGGACCGAACCATCTGTCCAAATTTCTACGACCAAACGATCGTAGTTAGTCTTTTGTCCGACCCGAGTCTCTTCCACGGTATATCGAACTCGAACCACTGGGCTGTATACCGCATCGACCGGAATAATCCCGATCTCATGGTCCCCTGCACTGTGCTCGGTTCCTGGAACGTATCCGCGACCATTTTCGACAACCATCTCCATCATAAAAGATGTGTCAGCTGTCAAAGTGGCCAGCACGTGATCCCTGTTGATGATCTCCACATCCGAGTCGGTTTGAATGTCGGCACCGGTGATCACGCCAGCTTTGTCGGCTGCAACGGTTAGCACGCGGGTGTTTTCGCTATGGTTCTTGACGACCAAGCTCTTCACATTCAAAACGATCTCCGTGACGTCTTCCAAGACACCGGGGATCGACGAAAATTCGTGCTGTGCGCCACGAATCTTGATCTGGGTAACGGCGCTTCCTTCCAAGCTCGACAACAGAACTCTTCGCAAGCTGTTACCAATGGTTGCGCCGAAGCCTCTTTCGAAGGGCTCGGCGGTAAAACGGCCAAAGGTAGGGCTAAGAGTTGAGCGATCAACGCTAACTTGGCTCGGTAATTCTAATCCACGCCAACGAACATGCATTCCAGAGGTACTCCAAATAAGGAAATGGTGGAAACCTGATATCCGATACTAAACGCGACGCTTCTTGCGAGGTCGGCATCCGTTGTGAGGAATCGGCGTAATGTCTTCGATTTGCTTGACGGAAATCCCAGCCGCTTGAATGGCCGTAATGGCCGACTCGCGACCAGATCCGGGTCCGTTTACTCGAACCTCGATTTCCTTCATGCCGTACTTCATGGCTTTCTCAGCAGCTTGCTGAGCTGCCAATTGACCGGCGAATGGGGTACTCTTTCGTGATCCCTTGAATCCGCTCGTTCCAGCACTCGCCCAGCAAAGCGTATCGCCTTTGGTGTCGGTGATGGTGACGTGAGTGTTGTTAAACGTCGCCTTGATGTGCGCGATGCCCGCTGTGACGTTACGTCGGACTTTACGTCTCTTGTTTGCGTCCTTAGCGCCAGATTTTTGTTGCTGTTTGGCCACGGAAATTCCTTCGAATCACTAAACTTATCTACAAGACCCACAAATTGCTTCGCTCGACTGGCCGAGCTTTTGACTCCTGACCAGCGGCAAAAAATATGATATTCCATCTCGGTCGCCAAGGAACGTAGCTCCATTGGCCAATCAAGACTATTTCAAGTCCTTAACGCCCTTCTTACCGGCAACTGTCTTTCTCGGACCCTTACGAGTTCTAGCATTCGTACGAGTTCTTTGACCACGCACGGGCAAACCAGCTCGGTGCCGCAGCCCTCGGTAGCATTTGACTTCTCGCAAACGACCGATGCTTTGAGAAACTTGACGGCGAAGTGGACCCTCGACGGTGTAATCCCGCTCGAGAAGACTGGCTAGACGGCTCAATTCGTCTTCATCCAGCTCCTTGGCTTTCTTCGTCGGGTCGATTTTGGTAGTTACTAACACTTGTCGCGCGATCGCAGGTCCAACACCATACAAATATTGAAGGGAGTACAGAACTTGCTTGTCGTTTGGAAGGTCAACACCGAGAAGACGCGGCATTCTTGCCCACTCCTAAAGGTAGTGATAATCACGAGTTACGTTGGTTTCGACAGGCCCCGATCAATACGAAGCCGTCGAGTTGCCGAAATTGGAAGCCCCAGAGTGTACTAAGGAATGGCAGCATCTGGCAAGGCTTAAATTACCAGTTTGGCACGCATTTTTCAGTCCGATTTGGGCCGCGGTGTAAAACTACTCCGTTTTTTCCGCTTGCTTCTCATCTTTAGGCATCACGAATCGTCCATGATCGGCCGCGAAATGGGCTGTCAAATAGAAAAGTCGTGCGGCCGAGACTAATTTTTTGTAATTGATCTTCTCTGGTTTGTCGCCAGGCTGATGGTAGTCGGGATGAAATCCACCAAAAAGAAACGCGACCGATATCCCCTTGCGGTAATAGTTTGCCTGATCGCTCCTGCCAAACACTCCTTCTTCGTCGAATTCGAAGGCAAGATTGACGTGCTTGTTGGCTTTTTCGATGGCGTCATGTAGTGCCAAATCCCCTTTTTTGCTGCCGACCAAGTGGAGGCTGTCTTCATTTTCAGAAGCTGGCTCCTGCGGTTTCTCTTCGTTGCGGCCAACCATGTCGATGTTTAGCATGCAAACCATGTCTTCGAACGGCAACAGCGGATTGTCGCAGTAGTAGGCGGAACCGACCAACCCGACTTCTTCTGCCGCAAACCATGTGAACAAAACACTTCGCTTCGGTTTGACCGGATTTTGGCTCATGGCTTTTGCAATGTTTAATATGGCGGTCGAGCCTGATCCGTTGTCGTCTGCTCCTGGATACACGATGCCACCTTGATTGCCCAAATGGTCTAGGTGGGCGCCGATTACGACGTATTCGTGCCGCAATTCGGGGTCTGAACCAGGAATCCACGCCAAAACGTTGGGGACCGCGACGGGTTCATCGCGAATTCGAAGCTTGAGTGTGAGATCGGCCTCGGTGGCATTCAAACTGGTTGAGTCGTCGGCCTTTACGTTCAGCCAATCGGCAGATAGGCCGCTGGCTTCAGCAATTTTTGTGGCCGCTTGTTTGGTAATCGTGCCTGTTGTGCCGGTGGGGTTGCTCCTGGGACGACGCAATTGTGGGGCGGAACTCGGTGCGGTCTCGACGACGCGCAGAACTGCTGCGGGTCTTTGGCGTGCCAACATAAAAGTAGCTCGGCCCGCGTTTTGTTCATCCGTTACGCAGATAACGATTCGATCTCGAAGGTTGTCCTCGACCTTTGGCGCGTTGCCAACCAATTTCACAAAGGATAACTTTCCGGCAATCTCGGCTTGGTTGATGAAGCGGTCGAGCCCGAAATCTGTGCCTGGGATCTTTAAGTCAGCTGCTCCCACAATCTCCGACTGCGTCGCGTCGATCGTCTGCCGAGTCACCGGCAAGAACTGAAAATACGTTCCTGCTTCACCCTTGGGCTCAAGCCCGAATTCGGCCACTTTGCCTGCAACCCAGTGAGCGGCTCGCACATAGCCCAACTGTCCCGTACCACGACCCTCAAATACCGGGCCAGCTAATATCCCAAGCCACTCTCGGGATTGCTCTTCGGTCATTGCATGGTAGCCAGGCGCTAAATGCTCCGGTGGCTCGACCGCTCCGTTGTACTGAGAAAAGGAAACCGATCCGACCGATGCGGCGGCAGTGAACAAACAGTATTGAAACGCTTTTCGAAGAAATGTCATAGGGTAACCACGAAACGAAGCATGGGGTTGTAAAACAGCTAAGTCGCATCTTAAGCGTTCGCGATTGAAATTTCGATCCTTTCCGGAAAATTATCAACCATTCCGCCCGTGCGCATTTCGTGGCTCTGGAGGCTCGGTTTCCTAGGTGCGAATCAGGATCGGCGGAAAAATCCAAGGGTTGATCGCGGTTTCTGCTATGATTTCAGCGTCGCTATTTCAGCGTTCATTTTTCGCACTTTTCTGCATCGAACTTGATGCCTCGAAATTTTTTGGAGCTCCATGATGCGTTGGGACGTTCGCACCCGAAACTGGTTCGCAAGCTTGATGGTTGGAATTCTTTGCGTAGCGATCTTCTCAAGCCAAGCTCATGCGAAAGATTACTTCGTCATTGTCGGCGGTGGGTTTAGCCCGGAAAGCAATCAAGCTTCGTTGGAAGCCAATCTGATCTTCTTCCAAAACGTGTTGGCAGAACGAGGGCTAAGCGAGAGTCGACAGTTTTACTATTTTGCCGATGGTGATGATAACGCTGATGATTTGCAGATTGTTGCGCCGAAGCAAAAGTCAGAGCATGAGCTCGTTAAGCTGCTTAGGGGGATGCATCGACAGGATTTTGAAGAGGTCGAGTATCGAAACCACGAAGTGCCGAACATCAATGGTCGTAGCAGTCCAGAGAATGTCAAAAAATGTTTGAGCGACATCGCTGCACAAGCCGTCGCTGGGGATCGGGTTGTTGTCTACATCACGGCTCACGGCGGGTCGGGGTCTCGCAAATCCCCACACAATACCACAGTGATGGGGTGGGACCGAAGTTCCTTTTCTGTTTCCGATTTTTCAGATTGGCTTGCGAAGTTACCCGCAGAGGTTTCGTGCGTTTCGATCATGGCACAATGTTATTGCGGAGGTTTCGCAGATGCGATCTTCGACCATGGTGACCAAAAGAATGGGTTGTCGCAGCGATTGCAGACCGGGTTCTTCGCTCAGCAACACAATCTACCTGCTGCGGGTTGCCGTCCGGATATCGAAAACGACGAAGAGTTTAGTAGCTATTTTTGGGGGGCCATGGTCGGGAGGTCGCGCACCGGAGAGTCGTTTGTTGGCGTGGATGACAACGAGGATGGTAAAGTCTCTTTTGCGGAAGCATACGCATTTACCGTCATTAGCAGTCGAACCATTGATATACCACTTCGTTCCTCGGACCGTTTGCTCAGGGTCTACAGCAGCTTGGATCCGTCCATTCAAGCCGTTCAAGAAGATGACGCGATCGCGGAGTCCGGCGAAGTGACCGAAGAGCTGAGTGATTCGAGGAGCATGGAAGATGATGATGCCGAAGATGCCCCAGCCAAGTCGCCCAGAAAGAGTTCCGTCGCACTGAGCGGGGCTGTTACGGAACTGATACGCGACTCGAATCCAACAACAAAAAGAATTGCGATCGCTCTCATGAAACAACTCGGTGTACCCGAGCAAGCCGATGTGTCAGAGGTCTATCGAATGCAAGACGAGCTCTATGCCGATGATCGCTCCTCGGGCGGAAGAGGGCGAAGTCGATGGCGATCTGGACGCCGGCAGTTGTTGAGCTTGATTGGCTCGCGCTGGGAAAAACTCGCTGACCGTGATGAGTGGCGTGACTATGTTTCGCAATTGCCAAACGAAGAGTGCGATTCTATTTTCAAAGAGATTCAAAACCTTGACGGCTTTGGTGATTACAAAAAGATTCGCGATGAGGCTCAAGCTAGAATAGAACGGTCGCAAGCAATGGAGCTTCAGCAAGTCGCTTTCAAGCGATTGATCCACCATCTGGAATTGGCGGTCCTCGAAAAGAACTTGCCTCTGTGTGCAACCAAAGAGATACAATCGCGTTATCGCGCTATGATAGAGCTCGAGAATCAGTCCCTATGAGGTAAACTTTCTTTCGTTCAAGCACCAGGCGCGGAACTCGGCCAGAATCATCGCTGTGGCCCCCCAAACGAAATGGTCGTTAATCGAGAATCCCGGAGCTTCGAACGATCCGGTACTTCTGCGAATGGTAATGGTGCGGACCGCATTCGGTTTGAGTAAATCCGAAATCGGTAACATGATGAGCTCCGCAACTTCGTCCGGGTTTGGCTTGAATTGTGGTGCCGTCTCAAAGATGCCCGCCACCGGGGTGACCCAGTGCTTGCTGGCATAGATGTAAAGTGGGCTCAGCTCGCGAAGTGGTTGCAAGCCGCATGTCTCGCATCCTAGCTCCTCTTCCAATTCTCGGGTTGCCGTTTGCCACGCTTCTTCGTTGGGTTCGGTTCTGCCACCGGGTAACGAGATTTGGCCAGCATGATCGGCCATGTGGCTCGATCGTAGCGTCAGCGGGATGATCCAATCATGTCTCGGATCGGGGACCAAACTGACTACGACTGCTGCGCGGTGGCTAAAGAAAGGAGAGGGGCCTCTGTGTCGACCATATGCGTAGCGAGGAGCCATGCGAGAAACGGCGGACAAATACTGCGTCGTCATGCCAAAAATTGCATCTACGAGAATACGAAAAACAGGAAAGCGGTTGCTAGCGAGGGAAAAAAGTCGAACCACGCATTGTACCTCGCCAAGGCATCAGGCGTAATAACAAAAACCGGAGTTCTTAGAAGCTTTTTTATGTTAAGAGAATAGGCTATTTTCGCCTTGCCAAACCTTGCTCTATTCGACGAAACTAGTGGACTTGCTTTTTGCTGCCCCGTAACAGACGGAACGACATCGAATGACGAGTTTGGCTCAACTGGACCCTCCCAAGGCGACCGG
>JALOQS010000214.1 GCA_025459355.1 Pirellula sp. | reverse complement strand
GCCATGATTTGTTTCCACAACGGGCTCTTGGATCCGCCGCCACTGACTCGTATCTCTTTAACGGGCACTTGTAGTTGATCGAGGATATCGAGACTTTCTTTGAGCGAATACGTGACCCCTTCCATAACCGCGCGAGCCATATGACCTCGCGAGTGTTTATTGGTTAGTCCCACAAAGCAACCACGAGCATGCGGGTCAGCATGGGGAGTTCGTTCGCCAGCTAGATAGGGCAAAAAGAATAAGCCTTCGGAGCCAGATGGTACCGCCGCTGCTTCGGCATTGATCGTTTGATAAGGATCGACACCCCGTTTTGCATTGAGTTCGACGCAGAGTTGATTCACGAACCACTGTAGCGATCCAGCTGCGGAAAGCGTAACCCCCATCATGTGCCACTTGCCATGGACGGCGTGGCAGAAAGTATGCAATCGACCATGCGTATCGTATTGAGGTGTATCGCTATGGCAAAACATCACGCCAGAAGTTCCGAGCGATGCCGTGAGAACACCTTGCTTTACGATGCCATTGCCCACAGCACCGGCTGCGCAGTCTCCCGCCCCGCCAACGACTTTGCAATCGGTAGTAAGACCGAGCTCCTCGGCAACCTCGGGCAGAAGCTGACCGGTGACTTGTTCTGATTCGTACACACGGGCTAGGAGCGACTCATCGACATCGAGTTTGGCGAGCAGTTCTTTGGACCATTGACGTTTTTTTACATCGAGCAACAACATTCCGCTGGCGTCACTCGCATCGGTTGCGAACTCTCCGGTTAATCGCCGGCGAACGTCGTCTTTTGGCAGAAGTAAATGAGCGAGCGAATCATAATTCTTCGGTTCATTGTTGCGCAACCAAAGGAGCTTAGGAGCGGTAAAGCCAGTTAAAGCGGGATTGCCGACCATACCGATCAGCTGATCTCGTCCGCCGGCTCGATGGGTAATCTCGTCGCATTCTTTGGCGGTGCGTTGGTCGTTCCACAAAAGCGCTTTACGAATCACCTTGCCCTTTTTGTTCAAAAACACCGAGCCGTGCATTTGGCCGGAAAGCCCGATGACCTTGACGTCTTGTTTCTTGACTTTGGCAGCTTTGACCACTGCTTTGACTGTTTTTTTGACGGCGGTCCACCAATCCTCGGGATCTTGTTCTGTCCACATTGGTTTTGGCATGTGAACGGGATACTCAGCAGCCGACTCGGCCAAAATATTGCCTGCGGAGTCGATTAGCAGACTTTTTGTGCCGGAAGTACCGATGTCGATCCCAATGTAATAAGCCATTTTTCTCTCGCTGAAAACTATGATTCGGTGAAACTGAGTCGAACGAACTCTAGGAACGGTCCGTAGCTCGATACTATACTGTTCCTTCGCGAATTGCAGAATCTCTCATCACGACTTGTAAGCCTAATGAAAGACAAGAATCCGATCGTTCCATTATTCCTAAAGCTGATGCCCGTTGTACCGGGATATTTGATGCTGGCTCTGATAGGGTTAGGAATCGCCGGCTGCAGTCCAAATGACAAAGATAAGTCCGCTTCGGAGAATGAGAAACAGGTCGTTTCTACCAAGGATAGGCCACCTCTCAAAGTGGTGTTGGTCGACGCGAGCTTTTCCCAGGAACTCAATATTCAATGGCAAGCATCCTCGGAACAACCTCTGGCTATCGAGAGCCTGTCGATTGCCGATCTCCGCGATCGAAAACAAGACTCGACAGACGTTTGGATTTTCCCTGCTAATTTACTCGGCGGCATGATTGGCAAACAGCTGATTGGTCCGCTCCCCGCAGCCGCTTATTCGACACCGCCAGTCGACGACGTGGATGCCTCAACGACTAAAGCCGATTCGGCGGCGGATTTATGGCCGGCACGCTGGCGAGGGGCATCACGCTATGGAGGTACGATCTACGGCATACCGCTCGGAGCCAAACCGCTTGCTTTGCTGGCCAAGAAGATTGAACTCAGTCCGCTGACTGCCGCTGAACCAACAGTCGGCCGGTCAGAGGAGCTGTCCCAAAAAGCTCGCGAAGCATGGCTAAAGATCTTGCAACCGATGCCGACGGTCGCCCCGCCCGAAAACATCCCGTGGACTCAACAGCAATTGGATCGCCTCGTTGATCACTATCTTTTTATTTCCTCGACCACAAACGCTCGTTACCGGGGCTTGTTCGATATCTCCAAGATGACTTCGAAACTAGATTCAAACGACCTTGTGCAATCGGCAATGATTTTGGCGGAGCTTTGGCGAGTCTCCCCTCACTCCTTTCTGACTGACGCACCAGACGCTTGGGAACAGACCAAATCAATGCCAACAGCATCTATTGCGATCGGCTATCCCCCCTACCTCGATTCGCTGGACACGGAGCAGGATACGGATTTACAGTTAGCCAACATCACCTGGAATCCTAACCATGGACTGCTCATGGCGATCGGAAAAAAGACCAGACAATCCGCCGTTTCCAATCACTAGACCGTCGCATCGAGCTTTGGCCGCAACAAACCGATCCGAACGGGGGCCGAAATGATTACCGACTCTACACGACCGCCATCAACAAGGACTTGAGGCCTGAACCGACATCATTACTCATTCGCTTCGACCATGCGGACCTATACCGCCAGAAGCTTGGTGAAACGCTTTTGTCTTGCTTAAAATCGCCGGAGCAAGCGAAATCGCTGCTAGCGGAATGTTCTAAGGCATGGGATAAAATCACCGAACAAAACAATGCACCTCAGCAGCGATTATCCGTTGAACAATCGATAGGCTTTTCTCAGTGACACAACTAGCGCAACCTCTCCGCAAACTGATCCTAAATCAGTCAAAAAAACATTCGTTTTCCGGCCATCACCCTTGGATTCTGGACCATTCGATTCATCTGCCCGCTTCACAACCAGAACCCGGTGAGATTGTCGAGCTAGTTCGTGAAGATGGCAAATTCATCGGCTCTGGATTTTATAACCCTAACAGTCGTATTCGCGTTCGTCTCTTAACATGGAAGCCGGATGAACGGATCGACGACGATTTTTTTCGTCGCCGAATCGATCGGGCGATTTCACTCAGAACGCAATTCGGTGCTTCGGCCAATAACCAATCGATGCGCCTCGTTTTTAGCGAAGCCGATCAGCTCAGCGGCTTGATCGTTGACAAGTTTGGTGAACATTTGGTCATTCAAGTCAACAGCTTAGGGATGTTACCCTTTATCGATTCCATCGCTCAGAGGCTTTTCGAGATTTATCGCCCGCTTAGTATCGTGCAGATGATCGACGAAAAGTCAGCCAAATCGGAAGGCATGGAGCCTGGCATAACCACGCTGATGGGTAGCATTCCTGCCGAGCCCATCGAGCTCGAAGAAAACGGTTTACTCTGGAAGGTGGATTTGTCACACGGCCAAAAAACTGGCTACTATCTCGACCAACGGGACAATCGATTAGCCGCAGCTCGATGGACCCCCAGAGACGCTCGTGTTCTCGACGTGTGCACGTATTTGGGCGGGTTTGCACTAACGATTGCCAAGCATGCTACGACATCAAACATCATTGCTATAGATAGCAGCGAAAGAGCTTTACAAGCAGCCTTGGCAAACGCGGAACGAAATGGATTACAAGATCGAGTTGATTTCGTTCAAGCCGATTTTATGGACTACTTGTCCAATGAGCTTGACCTCGGCGCCCGCTTTGACATGATCGTTCTCGATCCGCCTCGTCTGGCATCGTCGCGAGAAAATATGCGACGCGCCATGGCAGCCTATCATCGCATTAACTACTTGGCCATGAGAATGCTCGAACCGGGTGGCATTCTAATCACCTGTAGCTGCTCAGGTCGCGTGAACCGAAACGATTTCCGTGACATGTTAAAAGGGGTCGCCGAACGAGCGGGTCGCGAAGTTCAGATTCTCGAGGAACGTGGTGCGCCAGCCGATCACCCCGTCAGCTTGAATTGTCCAGAGTCTGATTATCTCAAGTGCACAATTGCTAGAGTTCTGTAGCGATGCTGATCTATATCATTCGCCATGGCGAGAGTTTATTCAATCGCGAAAACCGCATCCAAGGCCAAACGGATGTCGCCCTGAGCCCTTTTGGTGAGCAGCAAGCAGTCGCGATCGCCGAATGTTTTAAGCCAGGGGATATTGACGCTGTAATTAGCAGCCCACTCCAACGAGCCTACCAAACAGCTCGTCCGCTTGCAGAACGATTAGACTTAGAGATTCAAACGCTGGATGACTTAAAGGAGATTCACGCGGGAATCTTCTCCGGATTATTGTGGAGCGAGATCGAAAATCGATTCCCCGAATACTCCGCAGGCTGGAACAATATGGAATACGACTTTGTAATTCCCAGTGGCGAATCGCGAAGACAACTTCAAGAGCGAGGTGTGCGTGCGTTAGAGCATATAGCGACACTCCCTTTTGAACGCGTTGCAGTCGTTGCCCATGGAGGTGTTTTGTGCGCGGCTTTAAAAGGGCTGCTTCGCGTTCCCCCGGAGACGAACCCCTTTAGTTTGTTCAATGCGTCCATCAGTCGACTTTCGTGGAATGGAAAGTGGAGTTTACTCACCCTGAACCAGATGGAACATTTGGAAAAAGCAGGCGTTGCGAAAGAGGTCGGGCGAGGGAATCTTTAGGCCCGCCCTCACAAACGAGAAAGCGATTCGAGTACAATGAGTCCCATTGGCAAATCCCTCTCTCGCGCAATTCTTTGGAGTCAATCCATGGTATATTGTTCCCGCATTCATGAACTAAAGCCCAAGTCGCTGTTGGCTTCAACGCTGCTGTTGGCGATTTCTTTGATTCCGTTTTCGCATGCGGGCTATTGCTGCGCCCAAGAAAACGTACGAGGAATGAAACTAGTTTTTAGCGACGATTTTGAGAGTGGTCGCGATCGTTGGGAGACGACTGACGACACGTCGTGGGACCTGATCAAAAACTCCGATAACCACACACTCTCGATCAACAAGCGAGTCAGCAACTACACACCAAAACACAGATCTCCCCACAACATTGCGTGGCTAAAGAGTTTTCCGCTTAAAACGTTCGCAATCAAACTCAAGGTACGAAGCACAAAGGATACGGGCAACCATCGGGACTGCTGCATTTTCTTTGCCAGACAAAATGCGGACCAATTCTATTACGTTCATTTAGGAGCCAAGCCCGATCCAGCCAGCGGTCAAATCATGATCGTGAACAATGCTCCTCGAAGCCCGCTAACAAAAAACGAAAAGCCCGTTGCCTGGGATGACCAATGGCACGAAGTCATGTTGATTCGCGATGCAGACAGCGGCTTGATCGAGGTCTTTTTTGACAACATGTCCGAGCCGATCATGCAATGCAAAGACACCACGTTTCTCGATGGGAGCATTGGCATCGGATCGTTCGATGACATGAATGAGTTCGACGACGTTCGGGTCTACGCCGCAGATTCAGCCTCAGAAGAATAATCACTCGATGTTCGACCGTGTGTTGTCTTGTTAGCAATCCGATTCGATAGTCGCCGGCCAACGAACGCAATTCCCGCGATCAAACCTAGCAGCGACAGAGCACCTGGCTATCGAGGTTTCTTAAGTACAAATGCTCAACGTTATCAACGGGCGAATCACTAAAGGATAGCTCGCTGATGGCTTACTTTTTGCCAGATGCCGGTTTTTGGTAGACACGAACCCAATCGATTTCAAAGCGGCGAGGGAAAGGGGTTTCTGCATTCGGAGCGCCCACAAAACCACCACCTACGGCCAGGTTCAAGACTAAGTGAAAGGGCTGATCAAAGGGAGCAGGAAATTTGCCATTCTCGGAATTCCACTCCTTCTGAGTTTGGTAGAGAACTCCGTCCACATACCAACGTATCACTCCTTCCTCCCACTCCAGAGCAAACTCGTGAAAGTCCTCAGTAAACGTCCCTTTGGGCAATTGATACTGAGTCCCTTTGAATTTGTTATTAGGCCATTGCCCTCCAAAGTGCAGTGTTCCCCAAGCCGTCTTGGGCTCTTGCCCCTTGAACTCCAGGATATCAATCTCACCACTGGCAGCCCATGTTCCGTAGGCTTCGTCCGTGGGCAGCATCCAGATGGCCGGCCAAATCCCTTGGCCGGCAGGCAGTTTTGCGCGGAATTCAAAACGTCCGTATAGCCAATCGCCCCGATTCTTGGAACGTATGCGGCCCGATGAATAGGTTCGTGTCGTTCCAGCGATATCAGCATTGTCTTTGTGAGCTTCAATCACCAGCAGCCCATCAGCCACTCGTACATTCTTAGCCCGATCGGTATAGATCTGCTCCTCTTGATTGCCTCCTCCGAACGCATTGACTTCAATTTCCCATTTGGAGTAGTCGAGTTTTTTTCCTTCGAATTCGTCACTCCACACCAGCTTCCATTGAGGTTCTTGCGAGTGAGCCGATCGCGAATCGACTTCGCACCAGAATGTGGCTAGAACGAGGGAGAACAAAGACAGTTGTGATAGCTTCATGATGAGATTAAACCTTTTCAGCAATGGCCATTCGAGCTGGTTTATAAACGCGGACATCCCACTCCAAAGAATTGGGTAGCAATTCCAACGGAGTCTTATCTTCAAGTTCAACAGCAAACAGAGATCCAACAGGGGATTTTTCGATCCAGGTCTGAAGCATCTGCGTCAGCGATTCCCCCTGGCTTTCCCAAAGTGCGTAGGGTGGACAACAGAACACGATCCACGGAACACTCTCCAACCGGAGAAAACCAAGGTTCTGCTCCAGCGATTCACTCCAGCGGATGACATCTTTTTGCAGAACCACGACCCGGTCTTTTAGCCCCAAAGATTCGCAGTTTTTTCTGATTTCCAAGACACCATGGGGGAGCACATCGAACAAAATCGCACGGCTCGCCCCGCGAGACAACGCCTCGAAACCCAACACTCCGGTTCCTGCAAAAAGATCGAACGCTATAGAATCGCCAAACGTACCACCCAGCAGATTCATAACAGCCTCTCGCGTCCTATCCTTCATCGGCCTAGTTCGAGGGTCGACTGTAAATTGGAGCTTGCGAGAACGCATGTCCCCGCCGATGATTCGTAAGCTAGTTTTTTCCACAACTGGGTCCATCGGCTTGAGTTCGATTTTGAGATCCGGCACTGTTAATCTCTGGTTTTCAAAGGGAAAACCGCCAAGAGTTTGACGCCAGGGACTGACAATTCACTATGATCGTAGCTCATTCCAAATCAATGGATAGGTTCCCACAAAGTTTGTTACCTGCAGGATTTCCAAGAATGACCCCAATGGTCCAGCGGCTGGTGTTTGGATTTTCGTTCATGGCAACGTTGAGCGGTGCCTCGTTCTCGCAGGAACCAGAACCATCCAAAAAATCTAACCGACCCGATATCCCTTGGCTCACCGAAGAGATTTTCAAGCAAATCGAGCCCCAACTCCGAGAACTCCAAAAAACTCCCGCCGGCAAAATCCCCCAAAACTTAGAGGGTCAAGCCAAAGGTTCCTTGAGCCCAGAACAGCGAAAAGCCGTTCAGGACCAAGCACAATTCATGGAAACGGCCGAACAAATCGCACGGGAACAAGGCTTTGGTGTGGTGCCCGAATCGGACGACAGTCCGTTAGCCAAAGAGTACCGCGAAGCCTACAAGGCCTTTCAATCTGCTTCGATCGGGTTGATTTCTGCCCGGAATCGACAAGTCTTGGCTTACAACCTGACTCCTGAACAATTTCAAAAGCTCGAAGATCAGTGGCATCAATCGATTGCAACTTGTCATAAAACCAAGCGGGCTTGGCTTTTGAAGGGAGCAGAACTGTATGCCTCGTCGCCCGACACCTATGCGAACATCGGCAAAACGTTACAAGAGGCTTTTCTTTACGATGTTCAGATGGACCGCTTTGACGGATGGGTCGACCCTTTGATGCTGGTCATTGCTGCGGGTGGGCCGCTGGTCACAGAAGAGTTGCTCGTTCTCGGAATTAGCGTCTGCATTGCCAACAACCGTTACACCGAAGTGGACACGATCTTGAAATTGCTCCGCGAACGTGGACTAGTCGATGCGAGCAAAGAAAAATTCACCGAGGTTCTCCCCATCCAAATGGAAAAATGGAACAAGGAGCTGGACCGACGTAAAGCCGACAGCGAAAAGGGCACCAATCCCATCGTCGAATTGCGAACTAGCAAAGGCATCATGAAGATTGAGCTATTCGAAGACGATGCACCAGAAGCCGTCAATAGCTTCATCTATTTGGTGGAGCGCAAGTATTTTGATCTGAAGCCTTTTTTCCGCGTTGAGAAAGGCCTCGTTGCACAAACAGGTTGCGAGAAAGGGGATGGCTCGGGCAGCGCTGGTTACACGATTCGCGGTGAAGCCAATTCACCCACCAAGCGAGATCACTTTCGCGGCAGTCTCGCCGTAGCCCTAGGAGGAGATCAAAAGGGGAATGTTGATCGAGACTCGGGTAGCTCGCAGTTCTACATCGCGAAAACCGACCTACCGCACCTTGATAACGACTACACCGTTTTCGGTAGAGTTGTCGAGGGGATCGAATGCCTGGGACTCTTACGGCAGTTGAATTTATCTAACAAGGAAGAACGAGAAGCCAAGAAACGCCCCGACATCATCATTAGCGCACGAGTGATTCGCAAACGAGACCACGATTACAAACCGAACCCCTTAACGGGCCGCGTATTCGGTATGAGTTCTCCTGCGAAATCAGGGAATTAAGAACCGGCCCGACTCCCAATGGAATGTTGACTAAGCAACCAGCACGTTTGTGTTTTCTGGTCTAATCGGGGCCGCATTGACTACTTTTCCTTGTTCCGAAACAACGCGGTGCGGAGTTTTTTACCCCCGTTTCCCAACTTGAAATGCCCCACATCGATAGGAATCTTGATAAGATATAGGCAAGAATTCGGTACCAATCCGGGAGCGAATTCCATACAGAATGGTTGCCTCTCCCGTTGGTTGACACAATCGTTAGGGACCTATGTACTTTCGACTCGCTAAACGCCTTCTTCTCGAAACCGACAAAAGGCTCCTTTGGAAGCTTGCCTATCTCGCCGGTTGGAGAGGTTTGCGGAGTGTTCAAAAACATAAAAGCCGTCTCAAACGAGGCGAGTTCTTTCCCCCCTTTCTCTACATCTCGATCATCAACACCTGCAACCTACGCTGCCAAGGGTGCTGGGTAGATGTGGCGGGGAAACAGACCAAGATCGAATTGAGTGCCATGAATCGCATGCTGAACGAAGCAAAGGCGATGGGCAACTCGTTCTTTGGGATTCTCGGCGGGGAACCATTTCTGCACAAAGAGATTTTGGATATTCTCGAAGCTCACCCTGATGCGTATTTTCAAGTCTTCACGAACGGGCACTTTATCACCGATGAAGTTGCTAAGAAACTACGACAGCTTGGTAACGTCACACCGCTGATTAGTGTCGAGGGCTCTGAGATTATTAGCGACCAAAGACGAGGTCGCGATGGCGTCTACAGCAAGACGATGGAAGGAATCCAGAACTGCTTGAACAATAAAGTCATGACCGGCGTTTGCACCAGCGTTTGCAAGACGAATATTGACGATCTACTCAACGACAAATGGGTCGATCGGTTGGTTTCGATGGGGGTGATGTACTGCTGGTTTCACGTCTATCGAGTGGTCGGTCCCGAGAGTTCACCAGAGCTCGCCCTCAACACAGAAGAACTGCGGCGCGTCCGCGAGTTTGTGGTCAACACACGGGTCAAGAAACCAATCATCGTGATTGATGCGTATCACGATGGACAGGGACGTGCGTTGTGTCCGGCTGTTACGGGATTCACTCACCACATAGGCCCGAGTGGTAGCATCGAGCCATGTCCCATCATCCAGTTGGCGACAGAAACTATTCACGATGATCGATCTCTCAAGGACAAATTTCAAAACAGCGAGTTCCTTCGCGATTTCCGTGAAACCGTCGCGCAAAACACCAGAGGTTGCGTCGTGTTAGAGCGCCCCGATTTGCTCTTGGAGTTAGCAAAGAAGCATTCGGCCAAAGATACTACGCAAAGACTGACCGCTTTACAGGAAATTGCCGCGATCCAACCTCGACGCAGTCAACACGTACCCGGCAACGAAATTCCTGAAAGATCGTGGGCTTATAAACTTGCAAAGTGGTATGCCTTTCACGACTATGGCATGTACACTCGAAACTTTAATGCATCGAACTGGGTCGACCCCGATCAAGTTTCCCAGTCCGCTGAGCTAGTTTCCCAGCCGAGCAATGACTTATCGTTGCGTACTCAAAACGTAGCCCCTCCCACCGTTCACTCCATTTCCCCTCCAGTATCCTCCGAGACTTCTTCGCGATCATGACTTTAAAATCCTTGCGCAGATTCCTTACTGCTTCAACATTGAGCCTTGT
>JALOQS010000213.1 GCA_025459355.1 Pirellula sp. | reverse complement strand
TCCCTCAAAAAATTACCATCAGCAAACTCTAGCGCCCTATCCCTTAAACTGCTAGATCAAATACCGTCTGTGTGCGGACTTTTGTCGGGCGCGTCACTCTTGCCCGTTTCGCTCCCGCCCGTTTGATACTGCTCATGAGTGGCCAACCCACCGCCAACCCACCGCCAACCCACCGCCAACCCAACATCAACGCAACAAGCCCCTCGTACCGACTAAAGCCTCAGGTTCATTGGCTAGAACTTAATCTGAGCCTATTAATGTTCTGTTTCGTAGCTACTGCGTGTCGTTCAACCGAAGGTCGTCGTCAGACTCGCAGGCATCACTCTCCAATCCATTGTCGATGATGTATCGCATCGCGGCAAGTATCGAATCGTCGTTCAGTGTGGGGACGAACAACATTGTCGGGTCGTCCCAGCGAACCGGAACATCCCATTCATTAATTGGCTTTATTGCATAGGGATCGTCTGAGTTCCCGTCCGGTAGCAAGAAAAAGACCGCGCGGTATCTTCCTCGTCCCGGAATTTCGAAGTTGACCTCACGGTAATCGTCGATTGGATCAAGTCCGGTTGGCGATTGGACCAAAAGGGTGATCTGTAGTTTGCCCGAGGAAAGTACGAGTTGGCGTCCGGTCATTTCTAGAAGTGGTCTCCATTGGGTTTGGTATTCGTCTTGCGTTGAGCATCCGGCAAAAACATGCTAACCACAAAAACGCTTGAGTTCATGCGGGCACATTTAGAAACAGAACGACCCGATCTGCCGATGTCACGGAAAGTAAACTACCCATTACGAGGACCATTGGTCGTGACTTCGGTGCAATCGATTGTCAACCACGAATCGTACAGAAACTTACCTGCCAAGCCCGTTCAAGATCATCGAGCAAGCTGTCATTCACCATTCCTCGTAAATATAGCCTCTTTGCGAGAAAAAAACCAAACCTCTGGGATGCCGTCGGGATTCTTCGCGATTTATCAGGAAAAAGCAAGTCGCAAGGAAGTCCAATTTGGTCGTTATCTTCACAGCAAAGGCGAGAATCAATTTCACTGATCGTAACCGTCAAATTCGAAGCCATTCCGCAGTACGCAAGGACGTCGCATGCCTCTATGTTAATGCATCGGACGCGGGCACCGACGGTTAACTTGTCGTGGTTTCGAAATACATGTGCAGCCACAACTCCTGGAATAGTGCGCAACAATAATTCAAGCATCTTCAATGAGTTCTCGTCTGTCATGCCTTTAGAATTATCTGATTGGGACAAACGAAAAGGGTCACTCACGTCAAGCGGGGCACAATGGACCGCCCGAGGCCGCATGATTGAGACGTTGAGTGCATCCGCTGGTTAACGAGTGACACGTTCTAGCCCGGAGGTTCGTGTTACGTCGTCCGCTACGCTCGCGTATCATTTTCAGTCAGAGACCGTCTCTGACATTGCACTATCGTACCACATGCAACTTTGATATTCAGCAAGGCAGAGATCGGGTTCGAACGACTTTTAGATACCGCTGGCCTGAACAGCGGAGTGTCCTGCTTTTCGCTAGATTGATGAGCCCTCTTACTCGCACGTCTAGCAATGGAACCTTATTCACCGATGGGACGAGCCCATCGGGGGCCGGGATGGGTTGATTGCGTTCCCGAATTGACGTCGCCTCCGGTCGGCTTGCCCGACCGGAGCGTACGGTTCGTTGGCTAGATCGCGGCAACGAGATTGCAAAGGCTCCCAGACGGGCTCGTCCCGTCTGAAGCCTCAGGTTCATTCGCTAAAACTTAATGAAAGAGGCTGGTTCACCGCCCCTGCTACGGGGCTTCATGAACAAGGGCTTAAATGTTGGCTAAGCTCTGGCCAACAAACATCTACGAGAATCAACCAGGCCCAACGCACGTCCTCCCCCGACTACAAGACGCAACATCTAAGCCTAATTATGTTAGGTCCTTTGCGTTTGCTCGTCCTTTTTCTGGGCAAGGATCGCGAAATAGGTGGGTAAGAATGCTGAAAGTGGGTCACCTTCTGCACTGTCCTCAAAGAGGTCGCGGAGGATGAACCCTGACCGTAGCGGGCCGCCAATCAAATCTTCGAGTGAGTGACTGAACATGAACGGTTCGCCATCTGCGCGAAGCTGATCTAATTCGTTCACATTAAGATGCGTGTCGTCTGCGTAGGGCAATCGATGTCTAACAGCGAGCTCACGATTATTGAGCTTGTCTTCGTCAAAAATGAAACGCAATGGATTGACAAAACCACACATCATTAACCCGCCAGGACGGAGGACTCGATACGCTTCGTCAAACATCTTCTGAACCGATGGAATGAATGATACGGAGCAAGGGTTGAAAACAAGGTCGAATGATTGCGATTGAAAATCCGACAAATCTCGCATGTCGCCCAACACGGATTCGATTTGCAGCCCGTCTCTTTCGGCAACGATTTGGTCTTGTTTGAGTTGCCGTGCTGAGTTGTCGATCACGGTGACCTTCGCTCCTGCTGCTGCAAAGATCGGGGCTTGTTGACCGCCCGCAGATGCTAAACCAAGTACGTCAAGACCGGACATTTTTGGAAACCACTCTGTCGGCACGGGCTTTTGTGGTGTCAACACTACACTCCAAAGTCCCAATCTGGCCGACGCAATGATTTCGCTGGTGACTGGAACCGTCCAGCGATTGCCCTTTGCCACTTGAGCGTCCCAAGCTCTGCGATTGTATTCCGCAATGTCCATTATGAGTCCTGAAGAGCCACCGTACTGCACCTAACGCCCCTATGACCGAACGGTGGCAAGTAAACATTCCATTTAGAAGCGGCCGATCCACCGCTTCGGTCGATCGGATTGTTCATCCGTTCCTGGGCTCGCGTGACATCGTCAGAAGATTTTTCGTACCTTGTTGTCGAGCCCAGATTCGATGACGATCCAGTGGAAGTATAGGCGAAATCCGTAAAGATGCAAAAGCGTTAATGTCCACGGCCTCGGTTTGTTCGCAACATAAACATCTATCCAATAAGTGTCTTCAGCAGCGGTCGAAAAGTGTTTGTCGTAGAAAGTGAATCCGTTCTTTCTGAGAATGGGGCCAGCGTCATCAATATTACTGCCGATTGAAATCAATTGGCGAATTCGATAGGCATTCGCTCGGTACTCGAAGTAGGGCATAAGATCCCACACGATTATCACTGTGAAAATCGCAAGTACCGTCAACGCGATTAAACGCCTGTACTTCGAAGGTAGACTTTTCGATGAGGTTTCCTGATCTGCCATTTAGCGATGATCTTCAAGGACGAACGACCGAAATCAAGGGGATGCGGCGCGAGACCTGACCATCAGGACACGCGCGAACCGCAACTCCCGCGCATTTCATTGTTCGTCGGACTGTTTTCGAAACGCAGTGGTGTCGAGCTCTGCACAGGTCTCATTAGGTAGTATGTACGTATCGATGTCAATCGAAGCATTTACCTTTGCTAGGAAAGCAAGGACACGGTTCGAAAATCCTATCGCAGGCGTCGATACGCCGTCATCAGTCGAGAAATAGAGTACGACCTCAAGCACAGCGTAAAGATCAAATTCGGCGATAGCGTCTTTGATTTGCAGAGCGTTTCCTTCGAGTTTGGAAACAATCTGGTCGGCAAGTTCGCAAATGTCGATACACTCAGCGACGATTCGTTCGGTTGAGACTTCCCATTGCGATGTCTTTGGAAGGCCGCGTTCCGAATGCCTTGCACCTTTTGCGCACGAAGACGTTGGCGTGATGCCGAGTCGAAGTGTCATCTCATCCGGATCAAATGCGCCACGCAATCCGAAGTAGACATATCCCTCGTTGGGCGTTTTCTTTTTGTCTGGTGTCGTCAGCTTTGAGTCTCCTAGTCCGACGAACGGTAGCCGTCACCAAACCCGCGCGTGACCGCCTCCATTGAGTTCGAGCCGTTCGCGGGCTTTGGTGCACGGCTTGGTTCGTCTATCTTTTACGCTCCCTCTTGCGGTCAGCGTTGTGTTGTGGTCCTAACGATTCGTTAAGGTTTACTTTCATAAGTAATATCGCCCCATGCTAATATCCACGACCGGTTTCACGACCAATAAAGACTTGTGCGTTATGCTTAGGGATCTGCCAGTAAAGTGATTCACCGCAGACACGGACCAGCGCGAGCCAACTCGGTCCTCTCGGTCAAACTTGGCCGAGCCATATAATTCTTGCTGCGTCGTCGCGAGGTCTTCGATCTCAAGCGATTGGTCAGCTAACAACTGAGATACTCGATATCGGACCATAACTCGAATGAACTGACAAATTCGTCGATGTCAAAGTCGGTGCTGAAATCGTGGGGGCGGTTGGGGATAGAGAATTGGCGGACACCTTGAGCCGTGATCTGGTACCAATCCATTTCACCGTCGAACAACCAGTGAAAAAGGATCTTGGCCGATGGGACTGCCTCGCGAAGACTCTTAAAGATTCGGCGTCGTATTGATGAGTCGCCTTGCATTTCTGTCTCCATCTCATCGCTTTCAATCCAACTAATCTCGGCATACTCTCTACCGAGGCGAACCGCTAAACCACATTCACTGACCAATAGTGTGCCGTAGTCGGTATCGAAAGAGGGAAACAGCTCGACGTCCTCCGGGCGAAGATAGTCTGGACAGTCCCAGAGCACGAAAAGTGTTAGCTCGCACTCATCACCAGGATGATCCAATCGTATTGTGTCAGGCAGTTCGTCTGACACTTTGGTCAACACCTCGATTGAAGCTCCTCCATTACGCTCCAGCGTACGCAGCTCTGCCTTCGGGCAATCTCGATTTTCACTTTGGTCAAATACCAAATTAAGGTGATCTGCATTATGGAAACTGCAGTCTGCCAAAGCTCTTAGAGCGTCAAACAACTTATCAATAGGGACGTAAACAAAAAACATATGCTCCTCGAAGCCATCGGGGACACGGAATTCGATATCGATTATAGACTACGACAAGTATACTGCCCCGGTATTCCAAGTTCCAGTGACAACACTCTCGCGGCAGGAATCCTTCTTACATGCGGCCGGGAGTATCCCGTCGAATATATCCGATATAGACGCTATCCAACTGGGAGCATCGTAGTTATTCGGAAAGGGAGAATCCATTCTACACATCTCCAAGGCTAGACGAACGACTCCGATCATCGCGTGGCGGCAAGTAAAGTTTCTGAAAGTCGAGGCGGCCGATCCGCCACTTTGATGCAATGGTTTGTTCGCGATCAGTTCACGCGGCAAAACTTGCTGGCGGCGACGATCGCAAGACTGCCAGCAACGCGTTCAATGATCTTTTCACAATCTTCGGTGACGTCTCGAGCGTAGGAGAGCTCAATGGCTCCGATAGCACGAGAGGTTCCCTGCCATGGCAAGCCGAATGAAAATTTGAATGGTTCTACGCAATCCTTTCTCTTTGTCTTAACTCGCCTCATGCTCAAGAGTTCGCGTGCAAACGATTGACCACCACATTCACCGTGTTGCGCAATTGGGTTCAGTCGCACCTCGTTGGCGTAGTAACCCTCGAGGACCCAAATCACGATGCCGTCAGGACGCAGTATCTCCCTCAATCCGGAGTTGAGTATCGCGGAAACCGAGCGTGAATTGTCGCACCGGGCAATGCTGTTGACCACTGACGTGACGGCACTCGAATCTACAGGAAGGTCAGATATCGGACCAGTTAGATTTAAAGGAACCCAAGCTAAACATCCGCAGTTTGGACAGGTAGAGTCCCGGGGCGGATCAGACAGCAGAACGAAGGATCGCTGACCGCAGATGCGGCACTCAAGCGGCTCTCCTTCAGGTGTTCGGCTGGATACTCGCATGTCTGTAGATCGCTTACGCAGAGTTAACCGGGCGACCTGCCGTTAGCGCTCCGGTTGAACGACTAGTTAGGCGTCCGGTCTTCATGCGAACTTGGTGCTCAGGGCCCGGGCAAAGGAAGACACTCCAGGACTTCGACAGCCTCGCCAGGGAAGATTGAGAAGTGCGGATGACCCTCGAATAGTTTTGCGGCGTCAGCGTGAGAATCGGCTGTAACAAGCACGTAGCCGCAGAGATTGTTTTTTGTCGGCGAGATCCCGTCACTGGCTACTTTCAGCGTCTTGCCAAGCGGACCGCCCATTGCCGCTACTCGGTCTTTGTGTGTCGTCATCCAGGCGTGCCAAGCTTTGATCCCATCCTGGGTTCGAGTGTCGCGCTCGGTATCGCTAAGCGCATTCCAGCCCGACTTCTCCGTCGCAGCTTCTGTGCCTGTGAAAACAGCGAGAAACTTCTTCATTTGATGACTCATGGAAATGATCGTAGGCGCCGTCATGCGACATGCACTGAGAGCCTACGTGCCTATGACGATTGAGCACGAGTTGAATCGACCGTTCGAACGCCTAACGACAAGGATCACTCACGTCGAGCGGGAGAGCATAGACCGCTCGAGGCCGTAGGATCGAGACGTTGAGTGCATCCGCTGGTTAGCGAATTGAAACGTTCCGGCCCTAAGGATCGAGTGCCGTCGGCATTGCTGACGTATTATTCTCAGTCAGAGACCATCTCTGACGTCGCCTCATCGTACCACACTCGACCCCGATATTCATCAGGGGAAAGGTTTCGACCCGACCGACTTTTAGATACCGCTGGCTTGCCCAGCGGAGTTTCCTGCTTTTCGCTAGATTGATGAGCCCTTTTACTTTCCTCCCCCTTTTTCGTTCGGCGGCTTTGCCGCCGAACGAAAAAGGGGGAGGACTAGCATTCGATCTAGCGAAAAATGGAAAGATACCCCCCGGCAAGCGGGAGGCATTCCAAATCCTAACCGCTCGTCTCGTTCCTTCCGAGCTAACGGTTGCATTGACCGATGGGCGAGGGGTATTCTCGACAAAAGTCAGGGCTTCGGAGATGAGCCTTTCGGTCCAATGCTTGGTCCTCAATTTGTTTTCGGGTTTCCAAGGATCGACGTTCGATCGCTGTCTTGGTTCTGTTGCGTCATTGTACGAGTTCTGATGTCACGCTGCAATCAACGCGATCGTTCCTAGCGTTCGTTCCCAATCGAGTCTGTCGCAAGGCTTGCATCAAAACCGTTACGGCATGTCGTTATCGATTTCTGTTGTCAGTTTGTCTGCAATATCGTGTTTCTATTAGGGCAAAAATATGGGACCCAAGAAAGGTATTCATGTTTTTGCCCTCACATGTTTTTGCCCAAACCAGATCGCTCTAGACTCCCGTTACATTATCGATCCATGACTACCGCACGAACTTAGTTTTTAAGTTCGGCATTTCCGACTATCTGGGATTTGAGAACGGTGGGGTTCAGCGAGCCCGAGCAATTGACTCAACGCAAGCCACAGCGGCTGATCGACGGCTTCGTCTGCAACCCTTTGTTATGTCGTATCGATACGGAATTTCTCATTTTCCTTTGGAGATCGCCACCAAGTGCGTTGCGTTTCAAATGCAACCCAGTCTGTCAGCGAATGCCATCCGTCGAGTACGGCAATCCAGACGTACATACTACCAAAAGTCTTCCACGGTATCAGCATATGGTTGCTTATCACAGCTTCCCTAGTTCGACCGTTGGAATACGCAAAGAATCCTACATCACGGCCGATTTGCCAAAAGTCGTCCCTGCTTTGTCTCGTTGTGGACACAATTTTTACAATCGGCCTGCCCGATTTTGTTTGGCTATATCGATCAGTGGCATAGCGATCCCACGCCGGAACGCGTTCTCGTTCCCAAATACACCCGCCGATTGGAGTCAATTCGAAGTACTCGCGGTCACGTTCAACCTCAGCTCTAAGGTAACCAAGATTAACCAGTTTATTAAGTGACTTAAGGAGTTCATTATCAGTTAGGTTGTGGGAACGACGATTCCATTGTTGTTCAAATCCCTCGCGACGTAGAAGGCAAAACGTGGTACCACCGTCGAACATGACGTCGAACAAGATCAATTCGTCGTCCGACAAGTCGGTTTCAAGAGTTCGTGATAGTATCCTCATGGTCCTTGTAGCGAGACAATCTGCGGCATAACGGCCGCGATCACCCATGTCGCCGCCAAAAAACTATGATTCAAATTCGCGGTCGACCCTCGACTTGGATGGATCGCTTGGTTCGTCCGTTGCCTACTAGTCGAGGCCCGTTACTTTTCAGGGCATCAAAGGACATGCCGAGCATAACAACGCGGATATGACACGAAAAAAAACGGTAGTTGCCAATTCGCAGTATGTTCTAGGCATCCTTTTCAAAGTAGAGATAGATATAGACGGCCATGCCAAAATCTGTTGCATCGGTCGAAACAAGTCGCCATCCATCTGCAGAGTAATGATCAAGCTTCTCCTGAATTTCCTTGGAAGAGGCAGTCACAATGTGCTCTTTGTCCGCGAAAAGCTTTGTGTAATAGATCAGAGATTCAAGTTTGTACTTTTTCATTTGTTTCTTTCTGTCAGTTAGGACGAACGTATGAGTTCAGCGAGCCCGAGCAGTCGGCTCGACGCAAGTCTAAACGCCTGATCGAGGGCTTCGTCTGCAACCCTTTGTTCTGTTGCAAATTATTGGTTGGTTAGTCGTGTGTAAACGGTCGTAGCGTGCTTCGCGTCTGTCTCAAGGCCAAGTTGCGTTGTGACATCTGCTGGCATCGCAGACGAAGATACGATTTTGCCATCATACAC
>JALOQS010000212.1 GCA_025459355.1 Pirellula sp. | reverse complement strand
AGTTTCTGCTCCCTGCTGCGTTGTCGGTCTCTTTCGATCCGTGCGGTTCCCAACCGCTGTGCTCGACGTCGCTGTAAGGACTTAGCTCATTCATTGAGCATAAAGTACTCGTATCATTCGGACAGTTCTTAGCACTGCTGGGTTTCAACCGTAGGTACTATTAACCATCGCACATCCAAGTGACTCGTTCGGTCCATTCCCCCTCAAGAATTTTTTTAAATCTCTTCTTTCGTAGACGCACTGAGTTGACCGTCGGTTCGCTCACTGCTTAACGATGGGGTGCCGTTTCCGTACCGAGTCGTTCGAATCATTTTTAAGTGCAACTGCCGGGCCAAAACCGGCGTCAGTGGCACCAACGTTGCCAATAACACCCCTTTGACAAGGAAATGGACAAAAATCGATCCGATGCATAAGTCGTTCCTATCCTGGAGGAGGTCTCCAAGGCGATGGATGCTATGGCCCAAAGAAAGATTCCTTTAGGCGGTGTCAAATCTTTGTAAAAATTGCAGCACACATTGAAAAAATCATGTGCCACCTTTGTAAATCAAAGGAATTTGCATTTTCCAGAAAACCTCGGTTGGCTACACTTAATATGTCGTGGAGCCCGAACCCGATCCCGCCGTATCACTGTTTGTCTCGAAACGAGACAGACTCCTTCAGATTTGCAACAACGGTCTTTCGCCTTTGATGGGCAATCGTTGACTCTTTAAAAGCGAGATGCTGTTATGAGCACAGCGACAACCAAGGTCTGCTGTTTAGTCCTAAAGTCAACCGGCGGTGCTTGTAAGAGGACCGTTTCCAATGCCCCGTTTTGGTTGGTTTTGATTTCTTGCCTACTCGTTTTATCCAATAGCTTTGCCCAGGATCAACCAAACACCGACCCAAAGAGCCAGTTGATCCTGCGCGGGCAAAAGATTTATGCCGATCAATGTGCCAGCTGCCACGGCGAAAAGGGAGAAGGGGTTTCTGGCAGCTACCCCGAAGCGCTCATCGGCGATGCGACGATCAGCGAATTGACCAAAACGATCGACGAGACCATGCCAGAAGGCGATGCGGCTGCGTGTGTCGGCGAAGATGCTCAAGCGGTCGCGCACTATATTCACCATGCCTTTTACAGCGAGGACGCTCAGCGCCGTTTGTCTCCGCCTAAATCCGCGTTCTCGCGACTGACGGCTGAGCAACTGCGGCAAGCTGGTCCCTCGACCGAACGAGGCGTCAAAGGTCTTTACTTCGCAGGAGATCGCTGGAACAAAGAACAGCTCAAAATCGAACGACGTGACGATACGATTCAATTTGACTTTGGACGAAACAGCCCCGGCGAAGGAATCGAAGCCGACTCGTTCTATATCTACTGGGAAGGTGCGCTCAAAGTCGACCGCTCGGGAATGTACGAAATCGTTATGCGGAGCACTTGCTCGTTCAAAATGGATTTTGGCAAGAATGGTCGCTTGTTCATCGATAACCATGTCCAGTCGGGTGACAAAACCGAATTTCGCGAACGCATCTATCTCGTCGGCGGCCGATCGTATCCCTTTAAGATTGACTTTATTCAACGCAAACGGAAAACGGAGATCCCACCGGCTGTGGTTTCGCTTTCTTGGGTTCCGCCCGGAGGTGTCGAAGAGATTATTCCCAAACAAAATCTTCTGCCCAGCTCGGGGCCTGGTGCATTTTCTCTGCAAACGGAATTGCCCCCTGACGACCGCACTTATGGCTACGAACGAGGCATCTCGGTCAATCGTGATTGGGATCAATCCGTTACCAAAGCAGCCATTGAGTTTGCCGATATCGTTTCCGAAGAAATTTACCCAAGGTACTTGAAGAAGAAAAAGGAAGAGGGGCTGGAAGGGCGGGCTGCGCTCAAAGCCATGTTGCGAGAGGTTTTGAATATTGCCTTCCGTGGCGGCTTAACGGACGAAACGGCAAACCTCTACGTCGATCAGCAATTGGACCAAACCGAAGACGATGCCGAGGCTATTCGCAAAGTTATGTTGCTCGGTCTCAAATCGCCAAGATTCCTTTATCCATTATTGGACTCCCAAAGTTCGAGATCGCAGCAAGCGGCCAATCGACTGGCGCTAATTCTCCACGACTCGCTGCCAGCCGATGATTGGTTGCTCAAGCAGATCGAAAAGGGTGAGTTGGTCACCGAAGATCAAATTCGGTCTGCCGCATACCAATTGATGGCCGATGATCGAGGAACGAACAAACTCCGAGGGCTGGTGATGGAGTGGCTAAATCTGTCTCAATCTCGCGACATGGCAAAAGACGAAAAGCTTTACCCAGGTTTTGACGGCGCGTTGATCCAAGACCTCCGTTCATCGCTCGATGCATTCATAAACGAGTGTATCACCAGTGAAGGGTCTGACTTTAGGCAGCTATTAACCGCCGATTGGAGCTACACAACCAAACGTATCGAGAGTTTCTATGGCGAAACGTGGAAACCGGCCGAGGACAAACCCGGACTTTATCGAACAGCCCAGGGTGATCCTCATCGACATGGTGTGTTGACTCATCCGTACTTGATGAGCCGCCTGGCTTATCACGACGCCACCTCTCCCATTCACCGGGGCATTTTTCTAATTCGGTTCGTTTTGGGCCGTACGCTGCGCCCGCCGATGGATGCTTTCGCGCCTCTCAGTCCGGATTTACATCCTGATTTGACCACGCGGGAGCGCGTACATTTGCAAACTAGTCCGCAGAATTGCCAGGTTTGCCATTTGAAGATCAACTCGCTCGGATTCGTTTTGGAGAGCTACGATGCTGTCGGGCGATACCGCACTACAGAGCGGGAAAAACAGGTCGACACCAACGGCGGGTACTTGAGTCGGGACGATTCTCGGGTCGAGTTTGCGAATGCGGCCGCAATGGCGGAGTATCTCGCCAAGTCCCCTGACACCGTTCAATCCTTCGTAAACCGTGCATTTCAGTATTTTGTGAAGCAGCCCCCGGCAGCTTTTGGCGTAGAAACGTCAGAAAAACTAGCTGAAAGCTTCGTCGCGAGCGGATACAATATGCGGCAATTAATTGTTGACATCGCGGTCATCGCCTCGACCTCTGCCCCATCGGTAACTTCCCCACCAAATATCCCACCTTCCCAAAATGAGGAAACGCAATGAAGTCCATCTCTTCACGACGTGAGTTCCTTCTCAAGACCGGCGTCAGTGCGGCAGCAGCCAACTATCTATTGAACTTGCCTAGCTTAGGTTGGGCTGCAGCATCGGGTACGCCCAAGAAAAAGCGGCTGGTCTTTATTTTCAGCCCCAACGGCGTTATCCCCAAACATTTCTGGCCCGACACACTCGGTAGCGATTTTGACATCAAACGAATCTTGCAGCCTTTGGCAGACTATAAGAGTCGAATGCTAACGCTGCACGGTGTCTGCAACAAAATCAACGGTGACGGCGACGGCCACATGCGCGGTATCGGCTGTTTGTTGACGGGCATCGAATTGTTTCCTGGTGACGTCCAAGGTGGCTCCGACACACCTGCTGGTTGGTCCAAGGGTATCTCCATCGATCAGCACATCAAGAATCATCTGCAATCGAATCCTGAGACGCAGACTCGTTTTGGTTCGCTCGAATTTGGGGTTATGGTTCCTAAACGAGCCGACACCTGGACCCGGTTGTCCTACTCCGGCCCGAACCAGCCGGTTGCTCCCGTCGACAACCCTTATCAAATGTTTGACAAACTTTACGGTCAAACCAAGAACCGAGAGCTGCTCGGCAGTGTCCTGGATGATCTCGTGGCTGATTTCCAACGGGTTGAGCAGATGGTCAGTGTCGAGGACCGTCGCATTTTGCAAAGCCATTTGGAAATGGTTCGCGAGTTGGAACAAGAGCTTCAAATGGAAAATGAACTCAAAGAGAAAACCAAGACGGTGGGTCATGCGGTTCCCATGCTGCCCGCCAACGTCGACGAAGTAAACGACAACATGCCTCAAATCAGCAAGATGCAAATGGACATGATGGTCAGCAGCTTTGTGGCTGATTTTGCACGAGTCGCAACGTTCCAAATTACCAATGCGGTTGGCGAGCCCAAGATGCGATGGCTGGATATATCCGAGGGGCATCATCACTTGTCCCACGAACCCGACACGAATGAAGATGCTTACGAGAAACTGATTAAGATCAACACTTGGTATTGTGAGCAAGTGGCGTATTTGACCAAGCGATTGGCCGACACGCCTGAACCAGACGGAAGCGGTTCGTTGTTAGATAACACTACATTGGTTTGGACCAATGAGTTAGGTAAAGGAAACTCGCACACACGAAACAACATTCCATTCGTCTTGGTGGGCGAGGGATGTGGTTTCAAAATGGGGCGAGCCCTAGATTATAGAGATGTGCCCCACAATCGTTTGCTGATGAGTTTCAGCGAAGCGATGGGAATTCCGGTCAAGTCGTTTGGCAACCCAGAGTTCTGCGGCGATGGGGCACTAACGGATTTGATCGCTTGAGAAGATAAGGAGGAAATATGAGCCTTACGGTCGGTATCGTTGATTATCAAATGGGAAACCTTCGTAGCGTAGCGAAGGCGATTGAAAAGATCGGTGCCACGGCAATCGTATCGAGCGATCCGGCTGAATTGGAGCAAGCGTCCCATTTGATTTTGCCTGGAGTGGGGGCCATTGGCGATGCGATTCGTGAGCTCAAGCAACGCAATCTTGTGCCGTGGATCAAAGATTGGATACGATCGGATCGTCCCTTTCTAGGCATTTGCCTTGGGATGCAATTGCTGTTTGACTACAGCGAAGAAGGAGGTCGGCACGAGGGGTTATCGGTTTTGCCCGGTCGTGTGATTCGGTTTCGAAACGAAGGACACCCAGAGTGGGAGCATCGCAAGATCCCGCACATGGGTTGGAATCAGGTTTGGTCGACCAAGCATGATGACGCGATGTTAGATGGGATTGGCGATCAGGCGTTCTTTTATTTCGTCCACAGCTATTACGTTGTGCCAGACGATTCAAGTTGTGTTTGGTTGCAGTGTGAATACGGCCATCGTTTTTGCGCTGCGGTTCGCGTTGGCAACATGATGGCAACGCAATTCCACCCGGAAAAGAGCCAAGGAAACGGCTTGAGGTTGCTCACCAATTTTCTTAGTTTAACTGCACGTCAAACGGGCTGCGTTGGCGTTCAGGAGCGTTCATAATCGATCCATCCCATCTATGTGTCACGATTTGATTTGACATAGTCGTGCAGGTTATCACATTGATTGCGAATCGGCGAGCATGGTTTTGAGTTTGCCGCGTAGGACATCGCCTTTAGCCCCGTTATCAACGCCGACGATGACTCCCTTTTGATCGATGAGAACGGTGCGAGGAATACTCGCTATCTCAAATTGCTTGGCGACATCCGAATCAAATCCGTTGGCAATCAACGCATGATTCCAGTCGGGCATATTCTCATTGATGTATTCGGTGAACGGCTCTGCATCCGCATCAAACGAGACAGCCAATACAATGAAATCGGGATGTTGATTCTCCTGGCAAATCTTCCGTAGCTCTGGAATCTCTTTGATGCACGGTCCGCACCACGTTGCCCAAAAGTCGATCAGAATCACTTTGCCATACACGGAGGCTTTGGTCCACTTTTTATTAGCATCACGAAAATCGGTGATCTCAAATTCTGGAGCTTGGGAGCCCTCTTTTACGTTTTTCCAATCATCGTTAAATTCGAAGCTCTGTTCCTCGAATGATGGATTGAGCGTGATCGTTGTAAATTGCTTCACAACCTCGTAGTTCGATTCCGGAACAATAGTTCTTATGTGAAAAGGAAAAAGGCATTGATCGACCGATCGGTAGTCCGAATACATGGTTTCGGAGGAACCGTAAGGAGTCGTCTCGATAGTAGCAAGCAATAAAAAAGAATCCTGGTCGTAGATCCGTCGCTTGTCCCCCGCTTTCGAGATCAACGACCAGCATTCTTTTTCTTTCCAGCGAAACGTCTCAGGTCTCCAATCGTTCGTCGCGGAGAGCATTTGCAATTCGGGATAGAGGATTGGCATTTCAGGCTTGATGTCCGTCGCACCGACGATTCTGTTTTCTTCGCACTTGTAAATGGTGCATCGTGAGAGAGTGCCAACGGTGAATCGCTCGGTAGCATCACCACTGAAGCTAGTCACTCGCCAGCGGCTATTCGAGAGATCAAGCTCGGTCTTTTCTCGTGTTTGCACGGTAACTTGACCGTTTATGGAAACGGTTTGTTCCGCTTCCATGGCGATGCCTGTCAGTTTGCGCCAAGCATCTATCCCTCCTGATGCTCTTACATTGGCATCGAGAAGGCTCGGTACGGAATCCGAAGCCGTTGCTTGTTCCGTTGATGGAATCTCGACTTGATCTTTCTCGGAATCGCTCGGTTGGGAGCAACCGCATACGGATGAGAGCACGAGAGATAAACAACCAACCGCAAGCTTGTTTTGCACGATAGCCTTCTCCCCATTCGGTAGCCAAAAATTGCAACCTAGGAGATCGCCATCGATTGGCTAATCAATGCCACGGACAACCTCGGCTGCGGAAAATGATACCGGAGTGGCAAGCCTCAGCACAAAGGGCACGGAATGAATGGCATGCCAATAATCTGGTCGTTATGGCTCTGTCAAAGCAGAACAAAAACCTGATAGGGCAGAAAGATCGAACGCAGAAAAATGGGTGTTGTATCTTTCTGCGTTCGATTTCTCTGCCCACACAAATGGTACTGTTTGGTCTACTCCAATTGGTTCCTTGAAGTCGCTCGTTACCTTGCTTTACCGAAACACTCTCTTGCCATCTTCTGTCCTGGCTGAAAGGACAGGCTATGCGATACCGCATCCTCGCGCATGTTATCCGGCGATCCCGCCCCGCGACTGCGGCCAAAGTACTTCTTAAAATTCCATACCAAATCGCACCACATCCCTTCTGCGATTCCTAGCTTGCTCAATATCGCAGTCGCCGATTGTGTTGCAGGAGGCTCGACATCCGCTTTAATCTTACCTCGCTTGTCCGATCGCCCTTGCTTACCGGCGAACACCAGCAATTGAAAGTACTCGTCCAAGCTCATATTGAGGAACCCTTTGTCGCTCGCTCGATATCCGGTCTTGCTGGCCACAGGGCCTTGCTGCGTAGGATCGATTGTCAGCGGTGCTAACCAAGCATCACGAAGAACCTTCGGTCCTTTGCGTTTAAGAGCTTTCTTGCGTCTGTCGGCTAATTCCTCCGGCGTACTATTCTTGCGGATCTCTGCGGCTTCTTGGGTGCTTATTGATTGCATGGCAGCAGCTGACGATTCGATTGTTTTCCCATGAGAATCCTCCAAGCGATCGTAAGCGGACGTGAACAGCGAATTCTCGATCGATTCCGCCGTGGCGGCTCGAATCGGATTTAAATCCACGTACATGCAACATGCCAATAAACCAGCTTCATCCAGAAGTCGCTGAGCTTTGAATCGACCTTCCCAAAAAGCGCCTGTGCACTTTTCTTCGGAGTTAGCACGCCGAGCAATCGGCTCCGAGACAGCTCGCATAAACCAGGAGATATCGGAGAGCCGGGATCGAATCGCCTCTAGTTTCTCTAAATCATTTGCTAGGGAATCAACATCCGCTGGAGTTGGATTCCCGAGTTGTTCCTCGATTCGTTTGCCTGGAAAAATCTGTAGCCATCGCAATGCGACTTCTTTATCCGACCAAGTTTTCACGACATCGGGACGATTGCGAATCACGACGTGGAGGTGGTTAGAAAGAATCGCATAGGTCAGCACATCAATAGCGAAGACAGACGCGAGTTTTTCGAGTCGTTGTCGAATCCATTCCCGGCGATAGGAG
>JALOQS010000211.1 GCA_025459355.1 Pirellula sp. | reverse complement strand
TGCCCATATCCGCCGACGCGACATCCCTGTTGTAATCATCGCATCGATCGCCAATGCCCTTCATTGGTTCAATCCAATCGTTTGGATCATCACCAGCCGGCTACGGGCTGCGATAGAGATTGCTGCTGATCGATTGGCTCTGCAGGGCTTGTCGAGTAATGATGCATCTGTCTACGGAAATCTGTTGCTTCGCTTTGCGCAAGAAAACACTTCTTCGAAGAGATCACCAACGCTCGGATTGATTTCTTTCGCATCAGGTAAACACCTCAAAAAGCGAGTCGAATTGTTGATGGGAGATCGCAAACCGAGCGGACTGGCGATGAAGTTCCTTTCCGCAGGGTTAGTCGGGGTCATTGCCCTTTCCGGCTTGACCGATGCCAGAGAAACAACGGAGCAAAGAATGCCAAATGTCAATCTGATATCAAGCGATGCGATCGAGTTCTCGAATCAACCGACGTGGCCTGGACTCACGATCGAGGAGGAGCCAAATGTTCCTAAGACCACGCAATCGTATGATGTTTCCTCCATTCTCAAGACGATACCAAACCACCCGAGATTTAATGTAAAGCCACTGTTTGAACAATTTACGACCTGGGTCCCCATTCATCCCTTGCTGGTTAAAGGACTCCGACTCGAAGGCCAAACTCTTATTGCTGAACTAACAGCGAAGCAACATGATTTGTTGCAAGAGACGCTAGAGGCTTGGAAAAATGGTGAGCCCCGGCAGCTCACCGTCGAAACAAAGTTCATTCACACTGATATTGAGACGGCGAGCACCATCGATTGGGTGAAAAACCGAATCAGCGGGTTAACTATCCGAGGATTGGGCCCAGCTATCGCAGCGCGTATTGACGAGGCAGAGCTCAAGCAGATGATTCAGACGGTAAATTCGAAACCGAGTGAAAGAATTTTTCATGGTCCGAAGGTAACACATTTCGATGGGCATGCGGTGCAAATAGCAGATCTGTTTAGGCGTCCCTTTGTTACGGGGGTTGATCCGCAAGCCGATGGCAGAATGGAGCCAGTACTTTCGATCGTTGAAGAAGGTCTTAGCTTCTTCATCAAATCGAAATCCAGCGATGACGGTAGCATTACCATGGACTTCAAGGTGAGAGTGTCAGGCATCGGGAAAGTCTCCTATGCGAACTTGCCCATTATTCGATCTGGCAACTCCGAAAAAGAAGGCTACACAGTCCAAGTGCCGGCGACCGAGCAATATGAAATCAGCTCAAAGGTCAAGCTTGCCGCAGGAGAATCTGTGGTGCTGGCCATCCCTCGCGTCTTCGATAACGAGCCAGGTGCTGAGGATAAGCAAACGGTAATCGTTTCCTTAACGCCGAGGATGGTCGAGAATGATTAAGTGAGCGGGATGGCGACTCGTTAGGATATTTGAGCCCGCATCGTCAACAAAGCTCTGGGTGACGTTTGTTCGCTGGAGCTTATCTTCGCCGTTAAGCGTTTATCTGCTCGGTTCCGGGAATGCGGAGGGTGAGCATCGATCCGGTGTTTGTTCCGGGGAGCCACGCCAAGGGTGAGGTGGTGCGCATGGCAACACTCCTAACTTGTTGAACCAACTCGGCATCTCGTGCGAGCATGGATTCCATTTCCGATTTAAATGGCTCTGGGCCGCCGACTTCGAGCGACTGGTCTTGATTCACGCTAAGCTTGAGGTCCAGGCCCTCGACCGAGATACCCAGCTCTTCACCTTTGGATTTGAGCCACTTCGAAAATTTTTGCGTCAACTGAACGAGCTCAGCGCTAAGGGGCTGATCGCTTGATTCCGGGGATTGTCGTTTCGTGTTCTCCAATGGGCCATTGGTTTTCGGAACGTTTGGTTGCAGGAAGCTTCCAAAAGCCTGTCCCATCGATTCGGTCGCTGTCTCGATCGTCTTCAACGCGAACGGGGCTGCGGCTGCTCCGACGCCCAACCAAGAGAAAGGTGTTGTCATCCAAACGTCCTGTACTGCCGTCGGTTTCCATACTGAATGCTGTCATATCGAGTCGACTATCGCAAACATAATGATTCGTGAACACGTTAAAGGATTTCGGCAGATCGATCGGGCATTCGTTAACCTATTCGGGTTAGGTAAGAAAATTCGGAGAAACCAGTTGTTTCGAAAAGTTTAGTTAAACGTGACATGCGGAGGATTCCGATAACGACTGATGTGCCAAAGGGGGAATTAGCGCACGATGGTAGTTTAGGCAATGTGCCTGCCTAAACGATGCCGTTGCGCGCTGCCAGTTAACGCGGCTACCCCACAAAATGAATCAGCAATCACGAATGGAACTAGATGATCTTTCGCTACGGTGTCGCGTGGCGATCCTTCGTACGTGGCTGGCTGTATCGGCTCTTCTTTTGCTGTCTATATTACCTGGATGCACTGCATTTCCAGACATCAGACACAAACCGCAGTATCACAATCCGTTTCCTGAGCTAACGGTCGTCGCGGTTCTTCCTTTTCGCAATCAAAGCCAAGAACCGAGCTTGAGTGGGGCCCGAGTTTCGATGGCATATTACAACGAATTGCAATCGATACCGGGCTTCGAGGTCTTGCCAATCGGCGTTGTTGAAACCCAGCTCGCTTACTTTGAAACACAGGTCATCAAGCGGCCAATTTCGACCGCTGAGGACTTTCAGAACTTTGCTCGCGCGATTGGTGCTGATGCGGTGTTGCAAGGAGCTGTAACCGATTATCACGCCTATTACCCGCCTCGCATGACGCTCAAGGTGAATTGGTATGCTGCCAATCCTGGATTGCATCCCATCCCGGTGGGCTACGGTTTGCCGTGGGGAACAAAGGAAGAAAAGAACATCCCCAACTGGGTCAAGCTAGAAGCGGAACGCGAACTAGCTCGTGCCCAAATCGCAACGCAGTCGCCTCTCATGGAGGAAGTGGGCTCGGGGGTCGCAAACCCCGGCCATAACGTTCCGCCTGCGACGAATTCACCGAGCCAGAGCGATCGCGAGGAATCGAATCTGCCCGCCCCGAGGGAAGCACAGGATTCACCCGATCCAACACCAACGAACTCGATGGATGATAAGACGGCACGTTCTCAGCCGAATGCTAGCAAGTTTGAAGCTACGAGAATCCCGCTTCCAATGTCTAAAGCACCGATGCAACAAGCGGGGCAGGTTGCGCAAGCTAGCTTTTCACAGGATCTTGAAACCGATGGCGTTGAGATCGAGGAGCCGGCACGTTTGCCAGCTAAAGTCACCAGCTTAGAAAGTCAGCCTGTGCTCAAGATGAATGAACGAGGGGAGTTCGTCTTGGACTCGTCAGCATCCAGCGAAGAAAATTCGCTCGGCACCGATGGGGACGTGCAATACATGGATGATTCGATTGCGACGATTGGTGAAGAGTTGCCTTCCGATTGGCCTGATCCGAATGGCTTCATTCCTCCTCGGCCTCAGGCTCAGCGACCCGAAGTTAGGCCGCAATACAATGCTGTGATTTCACATATGAAGGCCTATAACGGAAATGACGAAGATTTCACGCAAGCACTTGAAGACTATTATTACTTTAGTGACGACGCTCGCGCAGGAGGCTGGCAGACGTATCTCCAACGCAGCGAAGACTTTATACGTTTCTGCTGTCGTCAGCACGTCGTGGAAACACTCGCTAGTCGCGGCGGACAACTAAAAAGTCGTCTGAATGTCCGCTGGCCAATCTACCGATACGTGCGGTAGTCGCAACTCCAGGCACCGTTGCGACCTGAGCCACACGGCACTGTGGCTCGGCACAACCACGGGCACGGAGGAATCGCTCGATGAGTAGCGAGGTAAATGTCGTCGCGTTAGTGCGCGGCGAAGAGCAGTATATCTTTATGTTCGACGAAGAAAATCGAACCGACACGCTTAGGATGTTGGGAAGATTCGCTGCGGATCCCGAACTCTCCTTCACTTGGTATGACGCCGCTATTCTGAGCCAACGCATTCGCGAGATTATGCCAGCCTCTCAGATGAATACCGTCAAGATGAAAGGGAATAACCCCAAGGCCTCTCACAGCATTGAGATTCCTGGAAGCAACCCGAGTGGCAACCCGATTGCTAGCAGCCCGCCGACTTCGAGAACCGCTCCGCAGCGATTTTCATTTGACCGATAGCAAGCGTTGGGTGCATCCGCTGGTTAGCGAATTCACGCGTTCTTGCCCGGAGGATCGAGTGCCGTCGTCTGCACTGCTGACGTATCTTTCTTAGACAGAGACCGTCTCTGATATTGCACTATCGTACCGCATGCGACGTCGATATTCAGCAGGGTAGAGATCGGGTCCGACCGATTTTAGATAACGCTGGCTTGTCCAGCGGAGTTTCCTGCTTTTCGCTAGATTGATGAGTCTCAAACGCATGTCTAGCTTGGGAACCTGATTCACCGGACGGGGCAAGCCCGTCGGGGTCTGCACAATGTTGGGAGTTTATGCGTGTTTTGGGCTTGTTCTAGCTGCGAACCGTTGGCACCGATGGGACAAGCCCATCGGGGGCCGGGATGGGTTGATTGGGTTCCCGGATTGACCTCGCCCCCGGTTGGCTTGCCCGACCGGAGCGTATGGTTCGTTGGCTAGAACCGCGGCAACGAGATTAAAAAGGCTCCCAGACGGGCTCGTCCCGTCTGAAGCCTAAGGTTCATTAGCTAGATCAGCATCAATGTTACGACAAAACTCCCCATAGACCAACCTTCCTTCGACACAAGTTTCGACTCATCTCGTTACTACCAAGCCAACATACAGTTGATGCCACAAGCGATCACACTGCGAGTTGAGATTTTTGGCTTCTCCCATCAGGGTGATCTCCAAAATTGTGGTGGTTGCTAATTAAGAAGCAATTTGCTCCGAGATTCTCGCAATCCAATTTTGTGTTGAGATGACCTCACTGATCATCATTTGCTGGGCGCAAAGAATGGATCGATGGAGTTCTTCTGCTGTCACTTTTCCTGCAGCGTTGTCCAGGCTGAGCGTGCCCGTTGCGTCGGCCATGAATTCCACCTTGTAGCCTTGGTGCATGGCTTGCCTGGCGGTCGTGTCGCAGCACATGTGAGTCATGTAGCCAGCGATCGTCACGGTCTTAACACGATGCAATAAAAGCCAATCGGCCAGGGGGGTATCGGTAAAAGCTCCTGGCCATTGTTTCTCAATATGGATGTCGCACGACCGAGCCGCAATCTCGGGATGAAGCTCCCACTCCGAGGATCCCTTTCTGAAAATGGGGGAGTCGGGAGACGGTTGGTGATGTTGGACGACTGCGATGGGAATTCGCTTTTGCAGTGCGATGTCGTAAATCGCCAGAATGTTTTCTAGATGGTTAGTGGGGTGCGTGATAGGAAGTGCTCCAGAAAAATATTCCTTTTGGACATCGATGACCAGGAGTGCGCGACTCATGGAGCATTTTCCTTTGCAGTGGTGGTGGAGAGGGGACGGACATCAAACGGTCGGTGTTAGATTGAACCGACGTTGCGATGATCCGATTGAGGAACATTGAAGTACTCTGGCGCAATGGCCTTTAAGTGGTCAGCGCACTTCTCGACGGCATATAGGATCTGCTGGTTGGAGTGGGTTGCATTGATAAAGAACCGTAATCGAGCGGCCGATTCCTCAACAGCTGGGTACAAGATAGGTTGTACGTTGACACCAGAGTCATTCATGCGGCGACTTAGCAGTAGTGCGTGCAGCGAGTTGCCAGTGATGACAGGAACCACGGGCGTGTTATTGCTCTTGCCGGTGTTGAGTCCTCGTTTTTTGGCTTCGTTAAGGAACAAATTAGCTGCTTCATGAAGCCGAGAGACTCGTTGAGGTTCATTCGCCAGAACTCGGAGCGATGCCAAGGCGGCGGCTGTGTTGGAGGGGGACAAACCAACGCTGAACACAAATCCCGGAGTGGTGTACTTCAGGTACTCGATGAGTTCTTTGTTGCCTGCGATGTACCCACCGCAAGACCCGAACGATTTGCTAAGAGTACCCATCCACACGTCGACATCTTTAGGGTTGATGCCAAAGTGTTCACCGATACCGCGACCGTGTGAGCCCATGGTGCCGATGGAGTGGGCCTCATCGACCATGAGCCAGCACTTGTGACGTTTGCAGACTTCAATGAACTTGGGGAGTTCCGGATAATCACCATCCATGCTGTAGACCCCTTCGACGATGACTAGCACTCGACGATAGCGGTTTCGAAGCTCAGTGAGAGCTTCTTCGAGGGCCTCGTGATTGTTGTGTTGGAACGCTCTGCGGCGAGCACCCGACAACATGGCACCTTGCACAATGCTGTTGTGTGAGAGGGCATCATGCAGGATGAGATCGTTTTGCCCTACAAGATGTCCGATGACCGTTTCATTTGTTGAGTGACCACCCACGAGAACGATCGAGTCTTCGACGCCGATCCATTTGGCAATCTCGGCTTCCAGTTCGCGGTGAATATCTTTTTCGCCGCTCACCAGTCGGGATGCGGAAACGCTGGTGCCGTACTTTTGAACAGCATCGATCACCGAACTAGTAACGGTTGGGTCTCCACTCATGCCGAGGTAGTTGTAGCTGGCGAAACTGATCAACTCACGGCCTTGGACGACGGTCGTGTCCCTCGTGACTCGTTCATGCACGCTGAAGTATGGGTTCGGTACACCCGTTAGTTCAAACTGAGTCATCGTTTG
>JALOQS010000210.1 GCA_025459355.1 Pirellula sp. | reverse complement strand
AGTACTTCATCGACAGCGCCACGAGCGATAGCCTCTTTAGGCATTCCGAAAACAACGCACGACTTCTCATCTTGTGCAATGTTATAGGAGCCACTTTGTCGCATTTCGAGTAGTCCTTGGGCCCCATCATTCCCCATGCCCGTTAGGATTACCCCCACGGCATTAGTTCCTAAAACTTTCGCACAGGAGCTAAACATGACATCAACGCTCGGTCTGTGTCGACTGACGGGAGGTGCGGAAAAGACTTTAACCCCATAGGTTGCACCGCTTCGATAAACAGAAAGATGAAAGTTCCCGGGAGCCAACAGAACGTGCCCTGGAAGTATTCGGTCTCCGTCCTCAGCCTCCTTGACTCGAACGCGACAATGCCGATCGAGCCTATCTGCGAAAGACTTCGTGAACCCCTCAGGCATATGAATTACGGCCACCGTACCCGGCGCATCAGAGGGAAACTCTGAAAGCATATCCATAAGGGCTTCGGTGCCTCCCGTGGACGCTCCTATCGCAATGACCTTATGCGTACTGGTTAGCAAAGCGCCAGACAAGCTCATCTTTGGGCCTTCGAACGGAGCTCGGTTCGTCGATGCCGCTTTTCGGATCACTCGACTGTGTGCGGCGGCTTTTATCTTGTCCACAATTTCGCGGGCAATAGACTCCATAGCGGTCTCAACGTCTAGCTTTGGCTTCGTGATAAAGTCCACTGCCCCGAGTTCGAGCGCTCGCATCGTGGTTTCGCATCCTTTTTCTGTTAAGGAGGACAACATGACGACCGGCATTGGTCTACCAGCCATGAGTTTCTCCAAAAAGGATAAGCCATCCATGCGAGGCATCTCGACGTCGAGTGTTAACACATCGACTTCCATTTTTAGAATTTTCTCGCGAGCTACGTACGGATCTGATGCCGTACCAACGACCTCAATTTCAGAGTCCGACTTTAAGATATCCGTAATCAGCTGCCGCATGAGCGCCGAGTCATCGACAATTAGAACTCGAATCTTTTTCATAATTTCGTTTGCCTAAAATAAAGTCACTGATTCGCAGGACTGCATGGATTTTATTACCACCGGAGCAAGCCGTTTCGCTTCGCTTTCTATTCGCAAGGATTCGTTCTTATCAAGCACTCGCACGAGAGCGCGAAAGGTCTTCGTGTGAAACTGAATGTTCATGCCCATGCCCTGATTCGTGTAACTGCTCGTGATCGGTATTCTCTCCGTGGTGAGAATCTCATGAGCAAATTCGACATTGTCGTTTGCAATGCGAGCGAACGATGCACTGGTCGCATTACAGCCTCCAAAGATTTTGGCCTTTAATCGTCGTCGATCAGCACCAATCTTCATAAGCGAATTGATGAGTAGCTCAATGGCGTGAACCCCGAACCGATTACAAACAACGCTGTCGTCCTTTGGGGTAGGAAGCATAAAATGATTCATACCTCCGACTCCAGCAATGTCATCGTACATGCAGACCGATACACAGGAACCCAGTAGCGTTGAGATCCAGATCGGAGTTTGACTGACATGCACCTCGCCGATGATAATCGGGTGCACGGGATCTTTTGATGCTCGATCCAAAGGCGTAATGGAAGAGGCCAGTCGATCGGAGGCGTTGGCGGGTCGGTCGTCTATCGGAACTACGGGAGCTTTGGAAGCGATGGTTTTCGTAGGCACCTTGTTAAAATTGGTCTTCTTTCGAGGTTCCGAGTTCTTCTTGTAAACCGTATCTCCGAGAAGTGTGAACTGATCGGACAAACCGTAGATCGATTCGGAATGTCCAATCATAAGATACCCATCTTTTCTCAAGTAGTCACCAAAATGGCTGATGATCTTGGTTTGTGACGGGGCGTCAAAATAGATCATCACGTTTCTGCAAAAAATGATGTCAAACACCGTGTTAATAGGCCACTGAGACTCATGAAGATTCAATCGTCTAAAGGTCAACAATTCCTTTAAAGTCTGCTTGGCAACGTACTCGGCATCGGGCAACTTGGAGGCACGCTCAAAATACCTCTTGAGAAGACCTGGGTCCAATTCGCTGACTCGATCGGGATGATAGACACCAGCCTCCGCCGCTTTTAAGACCTCGGTATCAATATCGGAAGCAAGGATTTTTATATCCCAACCGTAGGCTGCGCCGAAGTATTCTCTTACGGACATAGCAAGTGTGTAGGGTTCCTCACCTGTAGATGAAGCCGAACACCAAATCCGAATCCGTTTCTCGCCAGTGGCCTCAGCCCGCTTTTCCAATGCAGGGAACGCAGTTTGAGCTAGGAAATCGAAATGATGTGATTCGCGAAAGAAGTCGGTTTTGTTCGTCGTCAACACATTGATGAACTGTGTGATTTCCTCAGTGTTCGATGGATCCTGCAAATAGTCCAAGTACTCGCCGTAGGATTCGATGGCAAGCTTTCGCATGCGTTTATTTAATCGTCCTTGAACCATCACCTGTTTAAAGTCGGTCAATGCAATACCTGCGTATTGATAGATCAGCGACTTAACAGTCTGATATTCTTTGGGGCTGAGCGACCGATCCTGTTGAGCCATCATGAAAAACGCATGCTTTCTTGTTCTAAAAAAGGGATCTGCGTTTCCCCTTTAGGCTGGAAACGCAGATCCTGATTAAAAACCTTTAGGCCATTAGAACTCTAACGTCGCATTCGATTGCGCTACGGGCAAATCAAAGGTTGGGACGTATCGCCCCGATCTTTCGTTGGAATTGCCACGGCTATTGGACGCTGGCGAAGAGTTGCGATGATTTGCTTTCTTGCTTTCCGTTGGGATCGATCCATTTTTGCCTAGATTGAATCGAGAGACCAAATCGGACAATTGAACGGAATGGGACAAGAGAGAATCTGCGGTGCCTGACATCTCTTCGGTTTGCGACGCGTTACCTTGGGTGACGCGGTCCATTTGAGCAACCGCCTTGTTAACTTGCTCAACACCAGCCAACTGCTCTTTCGATGCGGCTGCGATTTCGGACACGATATCGGTCACTCGTTTTACCGAGTTTACGATTTCACTGAGTGTTTCACCGGACTTGTTTACAAGGTCAGTTCCATTCTTCACCTTGCCAACAGAATCTTGGATCAAAGTTTTGATTTCCTTGGCGGCACTTGCACTGCGTTGTGCAAGATTTCGCACTTCAGCAGCGACAACGGCGAACCCTCGTCCTTGCTCGCCAGCTCGGGCCGCTTCGACTGCGGCATTTAATGCGAGTAGGTTGGTTTGGAAAGCAATTTCATCGATCGTTGTAATGATGTCGGCAATCTTCTTGGATGACTGATTGATTTCATCCATGGCTCGAACTGCTTCGCTAACGACGTTACCACCTTTCTCAGCAATGTCTCGCGAACCGTTGGCCAGCTGCCGTGCTTGTTGAGCATTGTCGGTGTTTTGCTTAACAGTTGAGGTGATTTCTTCTAAGCTCGACGCCGTCTCCTCCAAGCTTGAGGCTTGGGTTTGAGCCCCCGCTGCAATTTCACGAGATGCTTCCGTAAGCTGTTCGGCTGCAGTCGACACAGTCCCAGAAACTTCACGAACTTCGACTAGTGCATCGCGAATGGATCGAACCGCTTGGTTCAAAGCGGATCCAACTCGACCAACGGAATCGTTGCCCAAGTCTGGTACTTCGATATCAAAGTTTCCTTCGGCAACGGAGCTTACAATTTCGAGGACAACAGCAACCTTTCTTGCTTGCTCTTCCGCTTGAATGCGTTCCCGATCGCTTCGTTCTTGTTCAGCCAATTCGGTTGCTTGTTTGTTTTTGAAGAACTGAGCCAGCCCTTCCCCCAATCGTCCGATTGCATCGGTGCCATTTACTGTTAATGGTTGCGAGTAATCTCGATCGGCAACCTTATCCGCGACAACCAAAATCTCCGTGACTTTTCGTTGCGTTTCTTCCGCAGCGATGGCATCTTGCTTAGCCTTTTCCGCAACCTGAAATTCCATCAACTTAGCAGCCGTGATATCGGAAGCATATTTCACAACCTTGTATGGCTTGCCGTTGAGATCGAAGATTGGGTTATAGGAAGCTTGAATCCAAATCTCGCGTCCTCCCTTACCAAAGCGTTTGTACTGAGCCGTAAAGAACTTACCGGCTTTGAGGTCATCCCAGAAGTTCTGGTAGTCGCGGCTGCTGGCATAGGTAGGATCGACAAACAAACAATGGTGCTTGCCTCGAATCTCATCGAGAGAATAACCAACGGTTGCCAAGAAATTTTCATTCGCATGACGAATCACTCCGTCCAAACTGAATTCGATTGTCGCAAAGGACTTTTGAATTGCGTCGAGCTGCCCTTCATTGTCGGCACTCTTCATCTTAGCCTGGGTCACATCGGTTGCGAATTTGACAACTCTTACAGGTTGGCCCTTGGCATCGAAGACGGGATTATAGGAGGCTTGTATCCAGACTTCGCGGCCCCCCTTACCAATTCGCTTGTACTCTGCCGATTGGAATTTCCCAGCTCGCAAGTCATCCCAAAATTGTTGATATTCCCGGCTTTGCGAGTATTGGGCATCAACAAACATGCTGTGATGTTTGCCTTGGATCTCAGACAAACTATATCCGACGGTTCTTAGAAAATTCTCGTTTGCATCAATAACGTTACCGTGCATATCAAATTCGATAATGGCTTGGCTTTTCGAAGCGGCTGCGAGTTGGGCTGTTTCCAAACTCCATCTTTTAACTGGTGCCTTAGCAGCGGATTTGGTGACTGTTTTGGACTTTGTCGTTCGTGTGGTTGGTTTAGTAGCCATTTGTGTTACCTCTAAGTTCTTTCGGTTGTTTGTATGTTTGTACTGGTGCTGGTTATGTGGAGATCGCGCTGACTTGGTCATTCAAAAGCTGCTCAATATCGAGAAGCGTTACTAAACGATCGCCTGATTTTGCTAGCCCACTGATAAATGAGATGTTGATCGATCCGAGATCGGGCGTCGCTTCAATTGCGTTGGATTCGACGTTGAGTACATCCGAAACCGCGTCGACGACCAAGCCCATGATTCGGGTTCCGACATTCACGACAATAATTACCGTGAACTGGTTGTATTGCGTGACGGCCATATCGAAACGAATTCGCAGATCCACAATCGGTACGATCGTGCCACGAAGATTCATAACCCCCTTAATACACGCAGGCATGTTGGGGATGGGGGTAACCCGCGTAAAGTTTTTGATTTCTTGGACTCGAAGGATCTCGATCCCGAATTCCTGATCGTCCAATGTAAAGGTAAGAAATTGCTGTATGTCATCACCCGTCGATACCGACGAATCTTTTTCAGTTGCGATGCTCAAGGTTTTCTCCAGTTATGTTCGGTTAGTTGACTATTAAAGCCGCTAGGTCTATCTCGTTTTACACTTCATCCAATCTCCTTGGCCGAACTTATTTCCTTATCCAAATCAATCGGTTTTGATTCATTACCGTTTAAGTTCGCTATGCCGTATACATCCAGTATCAGAGCGACCCGACCGTCTCCCAGGATGGTGGCACCTGCAACACCGGGCACTTTCCTAAAATTGGTTTCAAGGTTCTTGATCACAACCTGTTGTTGCCCAAGAAGCTCATCGACTCGCAATGCCAACCGTCTTCCTTGGTCCTCAACAATGACAACGAGTGTTTGATCTCGATACGGTTCCGTGTCATAGATGTTGAGCCTGTCATGTAATCTCACTAGCGGAACGATCTCCCCACGCAATTGGATTACCTCACCAACGCTAACAATCTGCTTGATCTCATTGGGAGCTAAGCAAATGGATTCAACCACGGAAAGCAATGGAATCACAAAGACTTCATCAGATAGTCGAATTAGCAAACCATCCAAAATGGCTAGCGTGAGAGGTAGACGAACGGATAGGATCGATCCCTTGCCTTCTTCGGAACGAATGCTAACGCTGCCTTGCAATGCTTCAACGTTTCTTCGAACGACGTCCATTCCAACGCCACGTCCCGAGACATCGGTCACTTCGTTTGCAGTGGAGAAGCCCGGTTGGAAGATTAGACTGCAAATTTCCGCATCCGAAAGATTCGCATCGTCTGCGACCAAACCTCTTTCGATTGCTTTTGCGAGAATCCTTTTTCGATTCAGACCTCGGCCATCATCTTGCAACTCGATGTAAACGTTTCCACCTTGTTGAAAGGCGCGTAGACTAACGTTTCCGGTCTCGCTTTTCCCTGCAAGCAGTCGATCCTCGGGAGTTTCAATTCCGTGGTCTGCGGCATTGCGAACCATGTGGACTAGCGGATCGCTAATCTGATCAACGACCGTCTTATCCAACTCTGTATCATCACCCTCGGTGGTGAACTCAATCTTTTTGTTAAGCTTTTTGGCTACGTCGCGGATAACGCGATTCATTTTTTGGAACGTAGCCGCGATTGGTACCATTCGCAATCCAAGACTCATCTCTTGTAGATCCCGAACGATCTTGCCAAGAGCACCTAACGATTCCAGCGATCGACCTCCCGTTAACTGGCTCACTTCTTGTTCGACCATCGAAGCGCCGATGACGAGCTCACCGATCTGATTGATCAGTTCATCCAATCGTTCACGGTCGACACGAACGGTTTCCAGTTCACCGCCATTACGAGAGCCTCCGGTCTTCGTATCCGATCGCACGGCGTCGTTTTTAGGTGCTTCTATTCGAAGAGACGAATTGGCCGTTGAAACTTTATCGCAGGTTGT
>JALOQS010000209.1 GCA_025459355.1 Pirellula sp. | reverse complement strand
GCCTTCAAGATTGAATTGACCGAGCACTCGGTTCTGGCTCGCCATCTTGCGTTCTCCTTGGTAGACGCTGACGGTCACCGCGGTTTGTCCGTCCGCTGCTGTCGAAAACACTTGCTTCTTCTCAACGGGGATCGTGGTGTTTCGCTCGATCAACGCTGTTAGAACTCCACCTTCGGTTTCGATACCGAGTGTGAGCGGAGTCACGTCGAGAAGCAGAACGTCTTTGCGATCACCGGACAGAACGCTACCTTGGATCGCGGCCCCGACAGCAACAACTTCGTCAGGGTTCACGCCTTGGTGAGGTTCCTTGCCGAAGATATCTTTAACAAGTTGTCGCACCTTGGGTACGCGGGTCGAACCACCAACCAAAACGACTTCGTCAATGTCGGATGGCTTCATCTTTGCATCGCGAAGAGCTTGCAAAACTGGCTCTCGGCAGCGCTCGATGAGGGTATCCGCTAGAGATTCGAATGTGCTGCGAGTAATGGTCATCTGCAAGTGCTTTGGACCAGTTGCATCAGCTGTGATGAACGGCAGGTTGATGTCGGTTTGCGGCAGCGAGCTAAGTTCTTTCTTGGCCTTTTCGCAGGCTTCTTGCAGTCGTTGAAGCGACATAGGCTCTTTGCGAAGATCGATGCCATTGTCCTTCAAGAATTGACCGGCGACGTGGTTCACCAAGGCTTGGTCAAAGTCATCACCACCCAAATGCGTATCGCCGTTGGTGCTGATAACTTCGAAAACCTTGCTGGTGCTGTCGTCACCGCTCATGGCTACTTCGAGGACAGAAACGTCAAACGTTCCACCCCCCAAGTCGAAAACGATAATCTTTTGGTCCTTCTTCTTGTCTAGGCCATATGCCAAAGCAGCAGCGGTGGGCTCGTTGATGATCCGTGCAACTTCGAGACCAGCGATTTGGCCGGCATCTTTTGTTGCTTGGCGCTGAGCGTCGTTAAAGTAAGCAGGTACGGTGATAACAGCCTTGGAGACGCGATGCCCGAGGTAAGCTTCAGCAGCTTCCTTTAGTTTGCGTAGAACCTTGGCCGAGATTTCTTGTGGGGTAAATTGCTGGTCGCCAATTTGAACTTTGACGTATTCACTCGCGCCACCCACAACTTGGTAAGGAACAATCTTTTCTTCGGATTCCACCTCAGAATGGCGGCGTCCCATGAATCGCTTGACCGAGTAAACGGTTCGCCGTGGGTTGGTGACCGCTTGACGACGTGCGGGTTCGCCAACAATGGTCTCGCTTTTGTCTGTGAACGCGACAACGCTCGGGGTCAATCGATTGCCCTCAGCGTTAGGAATCACCTTGACCTCGGTGCCTTCCATAACGGCAACCACGGAGTTGGTGGTGCCCAAGTCGATTCCAATAATCTTCTCACCGGATGCCATAAGTGATTCCTCTTCGTTACGATAAGGTAATGGAGTAAAGTGCAAACGAATTGACGACGTAAATTTCAAATTTGTCGTTGATGTGCTACTATTTAGCAACCATCGTGCCAAACGATTGGAGCTTGGATTTGGAAAATGGCTGGCATTGCGTAAGTCTTTTCAGATCAAAGGTTTGTGGCGAATCGAAAATGATTTTTTGAAAGCCCGATTTCCAGACTTTTGCCGGAAGCGTGACGAGGAACGCCAATTTGACAGCATCAAAATCGGAATTATCGGATCGCTTGGAGTCCATCGATCTGGCTATCTGCGATTTGGTTCGCCAGCGGACTGAGTTGCTTCGCAGTCTCCGCAGCACGGTTGGTTCGCTAGACGATCACACAGCACAAAGCCTGAATTCAGTGCGGGCTGCCTATGGTCCAGAAAAGGACGAAATGCAGGAGGCCGTTAGCCGCGTGCTGGCCTACGTGGCAGGAGTCACTCACCAGACGGCAGTGGAAAAGACCAAGATTGCTTATCTGGGGCCAGAATTTTCCTATTCCTACTCGGCTGCGCGAAAGTTCTTCGGGTCTGAACAGTTCCAATCTGTACAAACGATCAGAGCTGTGTTTGAAGAGATTGAACGTGGGCATGCCGATTTTGGAATTGTCCCGATCGAAAACTCAACCGATGGACGAATCGTTGACACGCTCACGATGTTCGTTCGAAAAGAGGTCCATATTTGCGGAGAGGTTTATTTGCCGATCCATCACAATCTACTCGCCCGCTGTTCGCGTTCCGAGATAAAAGAGGTTTACAGCAAGCCTCAAGCTCTTTCGCAATGTCGAGCCTGGCTTGCCGAACATCTGCCGGGGGTGAAGTGGATCGAGGTCGCATCGACAGCCTTGGCGGCTCAGATCGCAGCCAACACGCCCAATGCTGCCGCAGTGGCTTCGAAAGATGCAGGCGTCGCCTTGGGGTTAGATCTCGTTGCGCAGGATATTGAGGACAATCCAGACAACGTTACGCGATTTGCGGTCATTGGTAGCAAGGATTCCGAGCCGAGCGGTCGGGACAAAACGTCATTAATGTTTCAGGTACCGCACAAACCGGGCGCACTCGCGGACGCTATGCTTGTCTTTCGGGACCGTGGGCTAAACCTGACATGGATTGAATCGTTCCCAATCCCAGGTTCCCTCAATGAGTATTTCTTTTTCGTTGAACTAGATGGCCATCGAAAGCAGGAGGCTGTACAAGCTGCCATAGTGGCTTTACAAGCCATGTCGCTCCGAGTCAGCATTCTTGGTTCCTATCCCAAAGGGATGCGATAATTGGGGGCTCCTCAGCGTTCCGATCATGTTAACAGAATAACACGCCATTGATTGCTGCTTGTATTGATTGATCTTTATTCCACACGAAACGGCGGGCAAGAATAACTATGAAGTTTGCGATTGTTGGCACCGGTGCACTCGGTGGTTTTTACGGTGGACTGCTCGTTCGAAGTGGCCAGGACGTTCATTTTTTGATGCGATCCGATGCCGAATATGTAAAGACCCATGGGCTAAAGGTTGATACCAAGCTTGGCGACTTCCATTTGCCGAACGTCAATGTTTACACAGATCCTCGGGATATGCCTGCGTGCGACTGCGTTATTGTTGCGATGAAGAGCACACAAAACGGACAACTGGCTTCTCTATTACCACCATTGTTTGGGCCCGATTCGATTGCTCTCGTTCTGCAAAATGGGCTACATGTTGAGCAATCCACGCGAGATGTTGTCGGGCCGGGACGGGTCGCCGGCGGTTGCTGTTTCCTCTGTTCCAATAAAGTTGGCCCCGGTCACATCCGTCACTTGGATTACGGCAAAATCTTGATGGGGCCTTACCAAGGAATGGACGACAACGAGCCGGGGCCATCCTTGGAACGCTTGATGAATCTGCGCGACATCTTTCGCGCTACCGGAATTGAGTGCGAGGTGACGGAGAGGTTGACATGGGCACGGTGGCGAAAGCTGATGTGGAATCTGACCTTTAACGGTCTGTCGGTGATTCTCGATTCGAGTACCGACAAAATCATGAAGCATCCGCATTCGAGGGCTCTCGCAAAATCGATTCTATGCGAAGTGAGACAAACGGCTACTGACTGCGGCCACTTCATCGAGCCCGAGTTTGTGGATTATATGATGGAACACACCGACGAGATGGTCCCTTATGACAGCAGCATGCGGCTAGACTATAAAGCCAAACGCCCCATGGAGGTTGAGGTTATCTACGGGAACGCAATCCGTGCCGCTGCCAAGCTTGGGGTCAAAGCACCCATAATCGAATCGATGTACCGGCAGCTGCATTTTCTGGCGGATCGATAAAGGCTGCTGTGGAGCCGTTTTTATTCGTTTCTATTGGAAACGGATCAGCGAACTTGAAACGAGTCGATATTCATCAAGCCACCAGGGTTGGTAGCGTTCTTGAAAACGAGATAGAGAGTATCGACTCCATGCGAAGGCGTTAAGGAAAGTTCTTTGTCGTAGAACTCCTCCCATTTGCCATTAACGTCCACTGATACTTCGCCCAGCAGTTGTCCCTCTGTGCTTCCACGTCGAAACTCGATGGTCCCTCCGGCTCCGGCGCTGGCGACGCGAACCGTAACCGTTTTGATCGCATCTAAGGATATTCGTTCAAACTTTAGGTAGCCGTTGTGATTGATCGCTCCCATAAACGCAGCACCTTGAGCGTTGCCTGAGTTTAGTTTTTGAGTTCCATGAAATTCATCAGCCGATTCCGCTTGTACGTTGGGGTTGCGGAGTGTAATCGATGTTTGCCCGGTCAGTTTAGGCAGGTCGTCGCGACCTAGATCGGTGTAGATCGCGCTGAGTTGGACTCGACCGTCTTTCCATGGAACCGATACTTCATTGCGAACCCCAGTCGACGAAGGGTTGGCCGAATCAGCGCTGATCGAAAAGATGTATTCCACCATTTTCAAAACGTCAGTCTCATTTAGTTGTGAGTGAGGCAACATGCCAACTTGCCCCCAGACTCCTGAGGACCCTTTGATGACGCGCTGCGCGGAGAGGCTCAGTTGATGCGGTTGATCACGGTATTTGTTTGCGATCTCTAAGAAGCTTGGGCCGACGATTTTTTGACTCTTAGCATGACAGTTTAGGCAGTCGGTTTTTCTCATCAACGCCAGCCCAGGTGCATCGACTGGTTTGTCTTGTGCATTGGCAACGAGGCTCGCCTCTACGAAAACGCGGTTAGGAGCGGTCCCGTCGATCCATTCGTAGTTGCCGTTATCGACATCGTCAGCGTGGCTGCTACCATCCTCGTAATCACGTATCGCGATCCTGAAGGGGATCGGCTTTTCTGGAGCATAAAAAGACCCGTCAGCTGGCTCGATGAATTGAACCTCAGGTCGAGAATTGCCCACGATTAGCGGCTGAGTCATTGATGATTTGGCGCCGTGAGGGTCTGTTACCGTGAGTTCTATTGTGTAGACTCCGGGCTGGGCGACGGTTGTCTTCAGCTCTGCACTTTGGCCCACCAGCAAGCGATTGGTTTTGTTGTCGCGATTATCAACAATCTCCCATTGGTATTGGAGCAAGTCTCCATCTTTGTCTGCGGATTTGGATGCGTTTAATTCAATCTCCAAAGGTTCGCGACCAATGTTGTTTCTGACTTCGGCAAAGGCTGTGGGAGCTCGATTACCTCGGACATAATCGATACGTGAAAGCCTAGCGTCAGGGTTCACACCCCATGTTTCTCCATATTCGATTACGTACAACGCACCGTTCGCATCGAATTGTAAATCGATAGGTCGGACGAAAGACTGATTTGGCAAAAAGCGTTCGATCCGAGATGGCTGGGAATCTGCATCGAGATGCACGGCGTAGATTGCGTTTCTAGACCACTCGAAAGCGAATAGCGTGCTGTCGTACTCGGCAGGAAATTTTGTCAACGATGGATTGCTGTCAACGTGGTAATACACCGGGCCTGCGCACGCGGTTCGCCCACCGGAGCCCAGATCAGGAAACTCGGATGAAGCACCGCCGGGATAATAGATCATGGCGGGCTGAGCCGGCGGAAGGGTCTGGGCACCGGTATTGTTTTTCGAGCGATTTCTTGGCGCCGTTGGATCGAGTTTCTCACCGATAGTCTTGGTGGAAAAGTCGACAATCGAATAAGCAAAGTTGTTGCCAATGAAGTAAGGCCAGCCAAAGTTTCCCGCTCTCCTGGCTTGGTTTACTTCGTCGTAGCCGCGCGGTCCTCGCTCGTTGTCTCCTCCCGCATCGGGTCCCACATCTCCCCAGTATAGGAAACCGGTGCGAGCATCAACACTGATCCGCCATGGGTTGCGGCAACCCATAACGTAAATCTCAGGATGCCCGACTTCTCCCGACTTGGGGAACAGGTTGCCGTCGGGTATCGAGTAGGTTCCATCCTGTTCAGGACGGATGCGAAGTATCTTGCCGTTGTAGCTTTTCGTGTTCGCACTTGATCTTTGGGCATCCCATGGTTCTCGTCCTGGTCGTTCGTCGATGGGTGCGTAACCTTGGGAATCATCAAACGGATTCGTATTGTCGCCAGTTCCAATATACAAACAGCCGTCTGGTCCAAACTCCATGGAGCCTGCATGGTGGCAGCATTCTCTACGTTGCTCTTCGTAGCGAAAGAGGATCTTTTCGCTTTCCCGATCAAGCTTGCCATCCCGCAGTGTGAATCGACTAACGTGTTGCCCGCTAAAATTCGGAGGGGAGTACTGAAGATAGAGCCAATTGTTGTTCGCAAAGTCTGGATCGAGGGCCATCCCAATCAACCCGTTTTCCTGAGCTGTGGTGACCTCAATCGTGCCGATTACTTCGGGTACCCCACCGCTGGGATTCAATCGCTTGAGGGTGCCTCCGAGTTCGATCAAGAAAATAGTTCCGTCGGGCGCGATATCGATCTCCATCGGTTGGATGAGATTTTCTGCCACAACTGTTTTCTCAAAGCGTTCCAGCTGCAACGTTTCCTGCGCAAAACCATTTCGGTCAGTTGAGAATGATGTGATCGCGCAGGTGAAAACAAAACCAAGAAAATGCATTCGTCGAGACATTGACAATCAAGAGACCAAGGAGGGAGGTGGGTGGTAGGTGGAAGGAGGTGCGTGGGGGGAGTTTTCGGGATTGGCGGACTCAGCCTTAAAGTGCCAAAAGGTTTGAACCCGTTCCCCCTAGTGTAATGGCAATCACGGTGTAATGCCAATCACGGTGTAATGCCAATCACGGTGTAATTAATGCCAATCACGGTGTAATGCCAATCACGGTGTAATGCCAATCACGGTGTAATGCCAATCACGGTGTAATGCCAATCACGGTGTAATGCCAATCACGACGTAATGCCAATCACGGGAGGAATCATCACGAAAAGAGTAAGCTGCAGCCGTTGCGGATCGAAAGGGGATAATGAAACAACCCGGCTAACTCGTCTACGGCAACATTCGTGCATAGACAGTAGGCCGGGTTGGCAACATTTTTTTGGGGTATCGCCGCAACGGAGCGTTGCGGAAAAAATCAGTGATGAATCTTGTTCAGACTAAAAGGCAAACGGATCTGCTTCGTCTTTCTTCGGAGCAGCTGGCGTCGCAGGGGCGCTGCCACCAAAGATATCGTCGTCTGCTGGCTTGACCGGTTCGGTAGCTGGGAAAGCGTCTGATTCGATTTCAGATTTTGGTTTGTCTTCGGGCAGCTTAGGTGCCTGAGGCTTAGCTTTGAGCGGGTCGTTCGGTGCTAGAGGATTGGTGTTTGCGCCGAATGGTGTTCCTTCATCAGGAGTGATCGTGCTTGATCCGCCACCTTTTTGAAGCATCTTTTCCAAACGTGCTCTTTGTTGCTCGAGAATCGACGAACGAGCTGCTAGTTTGGCTTTGGTGCGAGCCTTTTCAATTTCAACACGAGCTTGGCCCTGAATACGTTCTAAAGAGCGTCCAACGTCCACTGACGTTTTTCCAGCCATTTCCAATCGAGCACCTTCTTCGAAGTCCGCTAGAGCAGACTCAACCCCGAGCGTATTCATGTTGCAAAGGCCACGGAAATAGAAAGCTCGTGGGTCCTGCAATCCTGCACTGATTGCTTCGCTGAGCACATTCGCTCCCGTCGAGTGATCGCCTCGGAAGTACGTGTGTACTCCTTTGCCGTATAGCTCCATCAATGGATCTTGAGCCAACGCAAAACCGGAGGAAGATAAGGTCGCCAATGCAGCAAGTGCTAGTTTTGATAATCGCATGGTGTCATTAAAACATGAGGTGAGATGAGCTGGACCCGACTTTATGGTAATCAACAGGAGTCGAGTTGCAATTCGAGACATTCGAACCCCCTCAGTTTTAGCGAAAGAATCGAAAAAAGCGCAACGGGAACCGATTGTTTTTTCCAGAATTCTGGAGCTTTTCAGGGACGCCACGCGAAAGAGGCCGCTCGGCCTTTTCTGACGCGAACCTGCTGCTAGTTGGCCTTGTTCCCGGGGGAAATTCGAAAGTTCAACCACGCCTTTAAGCCCCAAGACACCGAATTTTGAACCGAGGAATCCAACGCAACGATCTCCTTTTCTATTGAACCGCCTCTCCCCTCAATCGGTACTGTTAGGGTAAAATACGTTGGTCGCGCAGGCCATATTTTTGATCCTAGCCCGCTCCAGGACGCTGGCTTAGCCTACTCCAGGACATTGGGGAAGAATGAGCTTGCCGCGACCACCATTTGTTTGCACCATCCTCGAATGAGTTCCAGCCATGCATTCCAATAAGAATCTTCCACGACGCGACTTTCTCTCCGCCGGCGTTTCTGCAGCATGCGTAGCAAGCGTCGCTCAGGCCGGTTACTTTTCCGGTGTGCCCTCTCGCGATGCTTCGAAAAAGCTGGGGGTGGCGTTGGTCGGACTAGGCAGTTTGAGCACTAATCAAATCGCTCCAGCTCTCCAAAAAACAGCCAACTGCCGTCTCTCGGCGATCGTCACCGGAACACCAGACAAGGAAAAGAAGTGGGCTGACAAGTACGGAATCAATTCGGGCAGCATCTACAACTACGAGAACTTTGACAAAATCGCGTCGGACGAAAACGTCGACATTGTCTACATCGTTTTGCCGAACAGCATGCATCATGAGTTCACGATTCGCGCTGCCAAAGCCGGAAAGCATGTCCTCTGCGAAAAGCCAATGGCCAATTCGTCCAAGGAGTGCCGCGAGATGATCGCAGCGTGCGAGGCTGCGAACAAACAATTGGCAATTGGTTATCGATGCCAATTCACCTCGCATCACCTGAGCCTTCAAACCGCAGTAAAGGGTAAGGCCATCGGCGATCTGAAAATGATTGAAGCTGGGTTTGGTTTCCGCATTGGTGATCCTAACCAATGGCGACTCAAAAAAGCTCTCGCAGGTGGTGGAGCATTGATGGACGTCGGGATTTATGCTCTACAAGCCTGCCGATTCTTGACCGGAAACGAACCTATCTCCATCATGGCTCAAGAAACCAAAACGGACGCCGCGAAATTTGCTGAAGTCGACGAATCGATTACTTGGATGATGAAGTTCCCGTCGGGGATCGATGCCTACTGCAGTACCAGCTACAACTTTAACGGTCTCAACAAAGTCATTGCTTATGGCAGCAACGGCTTAGCCAAAATGGACCCAGCCTATAGCTATTCGGATCTGCAACTGGAGATCAATGGCAAGAAAGTGGACTTGCCGCAGCAGGATCATTTTGCAGCGGAACTGGACGATTTCGCGACTTGCATACGAGAAAATCGTCCCTCAAAAGTCTCCGGCAAGGAAGGCCTTCGTGATTTGCTCGCGATCGAGGCTATCTACCAATCCATTGATAAACGAACATCGATCGATGTTCAAAAAGCCTAGTCACCATTAGTTTGAATTGCCTCGGTGCGGCGTTCGCATCGAGGCTTTGAACAATTTTCGGGGATCTTTCATTCTTACTCAATCCATGTGGCTCAGTAGTCAGGTTAGCGGGACTGTCGATGTCAGTGGTCTGCCAACCATGACCCCTGAGTTTACCAACCGACAAGAACCGGATGAGCGGGTCACGCTCTACACCACCTTTGGTTATCCAATCGCTGGCGGGAGCGTTTGGAGAATCATTGTTCAAGGACAGATTGGTGAGGGGGCATCGACCAGTTTCGCGCAGAGGCTGATGCTAAAAGGACTGATACGCGCATTGGATCTCACACCGGACATTGTTTCTGGAGATCTTTTCGGAAAACGAATCAGCGGATTTCTGCTAAATCCTATACGCGGCGAACGCATTCAAATTGAATTGGCTGGCCAGCGGTATGTGCTGCGACGAAAGTCAAAACGAAGCGGATTGTTTAGCTGCAAAGTCGATTTACCTGCCAGTCAACTTGTTGGCTACAAAACGTTTGGACAGTTTAATCAGGCTTCGGTGCAACGGTCTGTTCGTGAATCACGTTGGGAAGCCAATAGCTGCCCGGTCCTTTTAGCTGAACAAACGGGAGTGAGTGTTATCTCGGATATCGATGACACGATTAAATTGACCGAGGTAACCAGCCGTCGTCAAATGCTTAGGCGAACCTTTGCCATGCCTTTCGAGGGAATCGATGGCATGGC
>JALOQS010000208.1 GCA_025459355.1 Pirellula sp. | reverse complement strand
ATTATGAGTTTAAGCGGTCACTTTGCGTTGCCGTTTGCACCGTGGGGAGTGTTCTGGTGTTATCTCGGAATCATCTATGAATTCAATTCGATCTTGCATGATGATAGTCGTGTTAACAGTAATCAAGAATCGTGCAGCAATCCATCCTGGTACGATCGGCTCAAAAACCAAGATAGCCTGAGGCTCCGTTCTATGGGGTATTGGTGCGTATACGAATGCTTGAGTGTTGATGATCGCATCGTATGCATGATGATCAAAATCGGGCCCACTGTGATCCCGTTGCCATCGTTGATCGAGAAGCGTCTGAAGAAGGGAAGATAAAGATGGAGGATAAAGATGGAGTATGCGTTGACCATCATGATCGTGCAAGGTGTGTTAGGTGCATTCGACACACTGTATTACCATGAATACGTATGCAGATTGCCAGTACATGGGCCGAAAGTTGGCAGAGAGTTGCGGCTTCATGCACTGCGAGACTTTGTTTACGGTCTGTTGTTTTTGAGTTTACCGTTCGTGCAATGGAACGGATGGCTGTCGGTTCTTTTGGGTGTGCTTATATTGCTGGAGGTAAGCATCACGATCTGGGACTTCAACATCGAAGTGATCGAACGAGCACCGTTGGGTGGAGTCGCGAATCGAGAGCGAGGCCTACATCTTATCATGGCGGTCGTTTATGGTTATTTTCTAGCACAGTTGGTTCCGAACATGATCAAGTGGTTTGGCGAGCCGACTGGTTTTGTGGCGCAGTCAGGCATACCGGTTTGGATTCAGGGGATTGGGATTCTCTTTGGTGTTTCGGTAATCCTTTCTGGCATTCGCGATCTGCTCGCATCGAGGGGATTGAAGGTTTTCCAAAAGGATTTATTTGGCAGGCAGAGCCTGTCCGCGTAACAATCAGCAACTAAGAAGCGATGAATCCCAAATGGCGATTTGTATCTACAGGAACGCCATTCTCGACTAACTTGAATTGAGTCGACCACATGCATTGAGCCGACGGGCAAGAGAGCTCAGCCGAATAGCATCGCTCCTTAACCGTTTCCAGCAAAACAAGCTCTACAGATTTCGACCTGACTCGTCGATCATGCTTTGGAGGTCCGCAATCTTGGGAGTCAAAGCGGGATACTTGACGGTTAGCTCCTCAAGCTTGTTTTTAAAAGAGGCCGCTAGTTGACTTCTGTCCTGCCCACTGCTTTTTCTCATGGCTTTGAACGCTTGGTTGAGCAAATCGATCTCAAGCTGTGATGCGTTGTTCCCTTGTAAATTGCCTGTCAACTCCGAAAGCATGAACGCCATTAACAACTGACCGCTGGAGTCTCCGGGCAACTGACCGCCGGGCAACTCGTCTCGCGGTTGGATTCCAGTCCACACCGGCTTTAGGTCATCATCGTCCAGACCCTCGTCGGCTTCGTCTTCAAGCCCATCATCCGAGTCATCGCCCAACCAATCATCGGACATCCCGAAATCGTCTTCGTAGGCCATGTGCCCCCGTTCCCATTCCTCCCGAGTCTCATACATAGAAAAGGCGAACTCATTGTCCATTTCAAGGTTATAGCCATCGTAGCTGATGAACCCGGTTCCGAATAACCCGTCATTCATCATTTCGCAGATAGGACAATCGCAATTCGTTTCGTGGATGGCTCCTGGTTTGTCAAAACCATCGACCGTTAAACCTTGGCCGCGTGGAACTCGACGCTGCTCATACTCGATGACAATCTTTGGTGCCACATCGTCGTCATAGTTCGAATTCATCCAACCACTCTGGATGTTTGCCAAATCAGTTGTGAGTAACGCAATCTTTTCATCTCGATTCCGCGAGGCCCAATCTTCTCGTTTTTCGTTGAGGACCGCCCAGCCCGTTGTAACCAGCGTTCGGCACAAGGCAAAGTACATGCACATTTCAGATCGCCCGACAGGTCCAGTATTGGCAGGGTCCCAATCTTTGGGTAATCCGGTTAACGGAGCTCCTCTGTCAAAGCGATGGCCTTGGCCTTCGATCACTTTATCGAGCCAGCTTATCGATCCGTGAAGCAACTCGCGAGGCATTCGTCCCCCCAAGTCTTCTCGCGGTGCCATTAGCCAATCGCGGTGAATTTCAATCGTTAATTGATGCTGCTTCTCTGTAAAGCTTTTTGCCGTATAGCTCATCCAATCTTGCTGCTCATCGGCGTCGATGAGTCGTGTAGCTAGATCAAGCCAAAGGGGTGTACCATAAAGAACGTTACGGTTGATCACTCGTTTCGGAATCTTCGATTCGCGTGGTTGAAGTATAGCTCCGACATAGGCATCGGCGTGCAGTTCCCACCAAGGCGGAAGATGGATAACGAGCAACCATTCGTCGTCGGATTCCTCGTCGGGATTCGTATTGATAAACGAATCCGGTTCGAGCGGGATTATGTCGCCCGTATAAAAGAGTCGCTTGCTGGTTAGATCGATCGCTACCCATGCCGGTGCCCCGCGAAGAGTTTCTATCGCATCAGCTAAGTCAACCACTTCGAACGGTATCTCGCTTGAGTCTTGGCAGACCGCTGGAGTTCGATAACGGGGCCAAACCCGCGTTGCTGCGGCCCAGTCCTCTGGATCTTCCGATGCCAAGGCAGCTATCGTGATCGCCCAATCTTCTTGGATCGAATCAGCCAAAAGACATTGTTTATGGTCGATGATTAAAACGGAGACGTTAAGATTTTGAGCGCTATCGTTCATGGATGTTTAGGCAAAAGAAGTGAAGATGAGCGATCCGGCTGTCACAAAATCGACGAGCCGATTCGTTAGCGGATTATAAGCTTATCGCGTCTGAAGGTGTTGGTCGAACCAATCACCGAAGGCCCGAATATCCCAGACCATCGAAGCCCATCCGTGACTGCCACCTTTATGAACAACCACCTTGACCAACCTATCGTATTTGGCGGCTTCATCGCGAAATCGTTCCGACTGTTTGAGCGGCACCAAAGTGTCAGCGTCACCATGATAGATCAAGGTTGGGGGCAGTTCTTGGTCTACGAAATAGATAGGTGACGTGTCTCGACCGATCTGCTGCCAACGTTCTTTGTTTTGGGCCTCGGAGCCGAACGCTTTGACGAAGCTCTTAGGCGGCCCTCCATCGCCGAGATCCTCAGTGGAGCCATCCAGATTCAACAAATCGGTGACGGGATAGAAGATCGCAACGGCTTGGACGGCAGCACTCTCCCGGTCCACGTCATCTTTTGGTGCTGGATGAGGCTCTTTACCCCGAGTCGCAAGCATTAAACTGAGATGACCACCTGCACTACCGCCGGTGACTCCAATCCGATCAGGGTCGATACCGTACTCTTTAGCGCGATGGCGAATAGTTCGAATACCACGGCTGACATCGTCGATGATTTCGGGTACGGTCGAATCTGGTTGAGATATATGACACACGGCAAAGATCGTGTAGCCACGTCGCAGCAGTGGGGCCATCAACCAAGCCTCCGTTTCGCCAGCTGCTTTCGATTTCCAACCACCGCTAACCATAAACGCGACTGCTAGACCATTCGGCTTGGCTGGGCGAATGATATCCATCGTGAGTGGTTTGCCATTTCGTTCTCCGTAGGGAATGGCATCAACTCTCTCATAAGTAGGATGATAGTACCACCAAAGACCAGCCACTGCCGAAGCGAGAATGGCTCCGATCGCTAACACCGCCCAGAAGGCACGCTTCATCCATCGCCACATCGTTTAGCTACTTTTGTAAGAGCCCTACCATTGTCACCGTGCATTCTCGCCATGATCTCAAGAATCGAACACGAATCAAGAGCCAAGATCGAATTACGACATCCCTCGATGCATAATCGATCGGGGATGATACTCAAACGTTGAGGAACTATCGTCTCTCGACTTGTTGCTTTAATTCTTTAACTTCAAGCCGCAACTGTTCCAATTCGGCGCGTAGATCACGAACGATATCCAGGCTTTCTTGTTTGTGTTGGCTATTGTGAATCTCAGCCGCAAGCCGCTGTTTACCCTCATGCAGTTCTCGTTCCATGACTTCTGCCTTTTCCATCAGTTGGTGAGCCATATCATGTGCTTCGGCCAGCTTTAGGTTCTCGGCAGCGACTCGCATATGATGAATGCGACGAGCTGCCGCCTCTAGTTTTTCCGCTTGAGGATGAAACGCTGGCGGAATGTCGGGTCTATCATTATGGCTTGATCGATTCATCCGCAGTTCGTTTTCTTTTGCATCGATCATAAATCCGATTTCTTGCAATCGAGATTCCGGTGCACCTTCTTGCTTAAGCTTCTTCTGTTGAGTGAGAAGCTCATGGATTTGTTCTTTTAGGTGCCGAATGCGATCGTCCTGTGATGGCTTTCCAAGGTGCTTCTGCTTTAGTTGTTTCTCATTGGCCGCGCTGATTTGTTCGGCTTTTGCCATGAGCAACTTGGACTCTTGCATAAGCAGATCGGCTTCTTGTTCGTTGCCAGACCGAGCGGTTTTCATCGCTTCTTCGCGGATTGCTTTTGCTTTTTGTCGGAGCTCATCCACGTCGGAAGCGTGAGCTGTTACTGGCGAAACGAGAAGGCATAGACCGATCAAAGATCCTGGTAGAGCAAAGCGTTTCATGGAATTTTCTCCTAGGTTGGTAGTGACGTGAGAGGTAGGAAATGGGAAAGCGGGCACAAAGGATTACCCGCCGATTTGGTACATGGCTCGTTCTGGTTGTTGGAATGATGACGTTGAAATGCCATGTGCTGCGAATTTGTTTTTGATACAGTCGCTGGCGATTTCGTATAACCTCGAATCGCTTTCACCACTATCGATGGCCGCTCGGACATCCCACTCTTCTCGGCCGAATAAACAATTACGCAACTTGCCATCCGCCGTTAATCGCAATCGATTGCAGCTTTCACAAAACGGCTTCGATACAGGATCAATGAACCCAATCCCCCCGCGACCATCCGCAAAACCATAATCCGACGCAGGCTGTGCCGGGTCGCTTCGTCCGAGTGGTGTCAACAAACCAAACGTCGTTTCCACACGAGCTCGCAATTCGTCCCCCGAGACGACTTGATCCTGACTCCAATTTCGATCCGCATCCAACGGCATAAACTCGATGAAGCGAATAAAGATGTTTCGGTCTCGTGCAAACTCAACCAGCGGGATGCAATCTTCCAAATTGATATCTCGCAATACCAATGCATTGAGCCGAACAACTAGATCTGTTTTAAGAGCCGATTCGATCCCCTGTAGAACTCGCTCTATTCCATCGCGTCGCGAAATTTGGCGAAACGCTTCTTCTCTAAGCGTGTCCAACGATATGTTGATGTGCGTGAGACCAGCGTTTACCAATCGATCCATCATTCCGGCCAGCATCATGCCGTTGGTGGTCATCGCGATTTGATGGAGTCCCTCAATTCGATTCAACCTGCTTACCAATTGGTCCAGGTCGGGTCGCATGAGAGGCTCACCACCTGTTAAGCGAACTTTGCAAACGCCAGCTGCTACCAGAACTCGAACGATTCGCTCGATGGCGTCGAACGATAATAGTTTTGATTGGGGCAAGAAACTGTTGACCATTGCGGGCATGCAATAGCGGCATCGAATGTTGCACGCGTCAGTGACACTGACTCGGAGGGATGTGTGGACTCGACCGAATCCATCAATGAGAGGCAGAAATGGTGACGTCATGGAGCAGGACTGGGGTGAATCCACGTTGGGGTTTGAACGGCGTACCATTCCTTCTTCCAAATGGGAACTTGTTTTTTAAGTTCGTCGATGAGCCACTCTCCTGCGTCAAACGCTTCTGCTCGATGTGGGCAGCTTACCGCCACAGCCACACTCGCCTCTTGGACTTCGACTCTTCCGACGCGGTGGACGATTGCCAACTTTTTAATCGGCCAGCGTTCTGCGGCCGTGTCCGCTAGCTCTTGCATTTTGGCAGTCGCCATTTCTGTATACGCCTCGTATTCCAGATAGGCCGTCTCGGTTTCTCCGGTCCAGCGGCGAGTCGTACCGAGAAAGAGAACCGTGGCCCCGCACGCTTCGTCGGAAACGTGGGCCAAGATGGCAGAGGTATCTATCGGTTGCGAAGTTATCGAAATCATCCCACGATTTTCCTCTAGCTGAGGCGAATCGTCCATAACGCAACTTCTAAATTTGAGTTGTCTTGCTAGTATTTTAGATAATCCTAGCGAAAGTTATGTCATGAAAGAGTTGTCACCTAAGAGAGTTGTTTTGGCCATGAGCGGTGGAGTCGATTCCAGCGTCGCCGCTCATTTACTGCTCGAACAAGGCTTTGAGGTGGTCGGAGTCTTCATGCGGCACGGAGAAAAATCCAGCCAAGCATGCGACCTCGAGTCTGGAAAACCCAACCCTTTGCTGCCGATCCTTCAAGGTCGACTGGATCACAAACAGGGCTGCTGCAGCGCCAGCGATGCGGCCGATGCTAGACGAGTCGCCGATCGATTTGGCATTCCGTTTTACGCGTTGGATTTAGAGGAAGATTTTCGTCGCATCGTCGACTACTTTATCGACGAGTATCAAAGCGGACGAACCCCCAACCCATGCGTTCAGTGCAACAACTGGATCAAGTTTGGACGGTTGTTCGATTATGCCGACGCGGCTGGCGCTCAGTTTGTTGCGACGGGGCATTACGCTCGGATGGAGCAATCGGAGAGTGGGCAATGGGAGCTTCATCGCGGACTCGATGATGATAAAGACCAAGCGTACGTGCTTACAGGCATCGATCGTTCGCTGCTTGATCGAATGCTTTTGCCTGTCGGTGGCTATCACAAATCGGAGATCCGGGAGATCGCAACTAAGCTAGGTTTGCGAGTGGCCGACAAAAAAGACAGCCAAGAAATTTGTTTCGTTACCTCTGGGCAGCATGCACAGTTCATACGCGACAAAACGCAAGCATCCCGTCCGGGCAAGATCGTTACGGAAGACGGCCGTGTTGTCGGAACGCACCCCGGTATCGAGGGCTTTACCATCGGCCAACGCAAGGGGCTAGGAGTCGCCATGGGCTCTCCCTACTTCGTAACCCAAATCGATGCAGACAAGGCACAAGTGACCATTGGTCCGTACGAGTCTCTCAGCCGAGA
>JALOQS010000032.1 GCA_025459355.1 Pirellula sp. | reverse complement strand
TGATAAGTCAGGCAAAGTCAAGGGAGCTCATCTCGTTCATCACACCGAGAGCCACCAAGTTATCGAGGAGTTCATGTTGGCGGCCAATGAAGCCGTTGCCTCGTGGCTTGATGAGCTCGAGTTACCGTTCTTGCGTCGGGCGCATGCTCCCCCGAATCGATTAAAGCTGAGGCAACTCAATCAGTTTGTGAATTCACTCGGGATCGAATCGGAGGATCTGGAGAGCAGGTTTGAAATTCAGCGAGTGGTCAACAGTGTTCGAGGGCTGCCGACCGAGTACGCCGTCAACTTTGCGATATTGAAAAGTATGTCCAAGGCGGTTTATCAGGCTGCTTTCGAGCGGCACTATGCACTCAACATCGCGCACTACTGTCACTTTACCAGTCCGATCCGACGATATCCCGATCTCGTGGTGCATCGCATTGTGCAGAAACTGATAACGGGAGAGCCCGCAAAGCAGGATGAGCAAGTGCTCGAGCGATTAGGTGAGCATTGCAGTGCCATGGAGCAAAACGCCGAGGCCGCTGAGCGCGAGTTAATCAAAGTAAAGCTGCTCCATTTTCTTTCCAAGAAAAAGGGTGAGTTGTTAAGTGGGGTTGTTGCGGGCGTAAAGTCCAATGGGCTAACGGTTCGAGCGATAGAGATACCGATTGATGGCTTCATAAAGACAGAGGATTTGCCGCAGGACCGATATCGATTTGATCGAGACACCCATTCGTTGGAAGGATTCCGTGGGGGCAATCGTTATCGGCTTGGAGATGAAGTGATTGTTCGGATTAAATCGATTGACATGGTTCAGAGGCAATTACTGTTTGAGCTAGAAAAAGTCTCTCGTTCGTTACCCATGCCGTCGGGTGGCAAGCGATCCGATCGCGTGAAAGGGCCTAGGGACAAGAAGCCATTTGGCCGTAAAACCAAACAGAATAAGCGTAAACGAGACCGTTAACGTGAAAGAACGCAGCGTCCATGGATCGCCGGCAAGGCTGTTCTCAACGGGGGCTTAGATAAGTTAAGGTTGTTTGTGGCAGGCGTTTTGATACCGGTTGTTTTGAGCTATAATTCGGAGGCTTATTCGGGGTCGTAAAATTGATCTGAGTAAGTTCCCGCTCGGTATTGCTTTCAAGACCTTTTCCGCTTTTCCCTAGTGTTCAATGCAAAATCAGTATCTCTGCGGTTTTGATCTTGGTGGTACCAAGATGTTAAGTGTGGTTTTGGACCAAGAGAACCGCATTGTTTCTCGCAAGCGGCGGAAGACCAAAGGAAACGATGGCCCGGCTGCAATCGTGGATCGCATCTGCGAGCTTATTCGAGAGACGTTTGAGGAAGCGGGGCTCGCTCTGGATCAAATGGTATCGCTAGGGGTTGGTTGTCCCGGTCCGGTTAACATGGACAAAGGGGTGGTCAACGTTGCGGTGAACCTCGGATGGAAGAATGTTCCCTTGGCCACGATGCTTGAAGAAAAGCTCAAGTGTCCGGTCTCCGTGCTGAATGATGTCGATGCGGGAGTTTACGGAGAGTATTCGTTGGGGGCGGGGCAAGGGGCTCAGAGCGTCGTTGGAATTTTTCCAGGGACGGGTATTGGTGGAGGCTTTGTTTACGAGGGAAAGATACTTCGTAGCAAGCGTTCGTCGGTGATGGAGATTGGTCACACCAAAATCTCTTCGTCGAATCGCAACAGTGGAGTTGAGATGACCGGGACGCTCGAAAGCGAAGCGAGTCGGCTAGCTATTGCTGCGGAGTGTGCAAAGCTCGCCTATCGAGGCGAGGCTCCTTACCTGTTTAAGACAGTTGGCACAGACATCTCCAAGATTCGCAGCAAAGTACTGGCAGAGTCCATTCGAGAGGGAGATAAGGCGGTCGAGAACATTGTGCGTCGTGCTGCCCAGATGGTTGGGTACGGGGTGGTGAATGTTGTTCACATGCTTTGTCCTGAAGTCATTGTTCTAGGCGGGGGGCTGGTTGAGGCGCTTCAAGATATCTATCTAGAGGAAGTGAACAAAACGGCCAAAAGAAATATCTTGCAATGTTATAGCGGCATGTTCGAGATCAGGATGGCGAAGCTGGGTGATGATGCGGGAGCCATGGGAGCAGCTTTGTGGGGTGGACTGAAAAAGGGAATGCCGATCCCTTCCGTACCGAGTGCTAGCACTACTGAATCTGGATTGACCCTGCCGAGTTAAAAAGCGATACTCCGCATGGCGATTTTCCTATCTTACACAATCTGTCCATGTCATCATTGCAAACTGAAACCGATATCGCGGGCTACTGTCGTGCCATAGCTGGGCAGGCGAAAGCAGCGTCACGACAATTGCTTTCAGTTTCCACGGACCTAAAGAATCGCTGGCTTCGTGCTTCATCAGAGCGAATTCTTCGTGGCGTGGATGGGATCTTGGCGGCTAATGAAATCGATTTGCAGCAGGCGGAGCAACTAGGTCTCACTGCTGCGCAAAGAGACCGATTGTTATTAGACCCGAAAAGGGTTGAGCAGATCGCTTTGGGGTTGGTCGAGGTCGCGGAGTTGCCCGATCCAGTTCATGAAGTCCTGGAGGAGTCCGTTCGGCCGAGTGGAATCAAAGTCAGCAAAATTCGCGTACCGTTGGGGGTGATCTTTTTCATCTATGAATCACGTCCGAACGTAACGGCCGATGCGGCGGCGATTGCTGTGAAGAGCGGCAATGCCATAATTCTTCGTGGCGGCAAAGAGGCGGCACATAGTTCGCGAGCCTTGGTTGACATCCTCCGCCATACGGCGGTCGAGATAGGGATTCCCGTCGATGCGGTGCAATTGATCGAAACCCATGATAGGAATGCTGTGGGGCATCTATTGCAGTTGTCGGAGTTTATCGATCTCGTGATACCCAGGGGTGGAGAGGGATTGATTCGACGGGTCGTTGCCGAGGCGACGATGCCAGTCCTGAAGCATTACGATGGCAATTGTCATGTCTATGTCGATGCGAAAGCGGATTTGAACAAAGCGATTCGGATAGTTGAGAATTCCAAGTGCCAGCGCATGGGTGTGTGCAACGCGATGGAATCATTGGTCGTACATCAGTCGGTTCTCTCCCAATTTTTGCCGTTACTGGAACAGCAGCTTCAGAGGTATGACCTCGAGTATCGTGCGGACGAGCGAGCGATACGATGTCTCACCAACGGAAAACCGGCGACCGAAAGTGATTGGAGCAAAGAGTACTTGGGGCCAATCATGAGCGTAAAGGTGGTTGATAGCCTCGAAGAAGCGATTGAGCACATCAATAGGTACAGTTCTAAACACACCGAAGCGATAGTGACGGAAGATCGGCAAGCGGCTTACCAGTTTCAGAGGGATATTGATTCGTCAGCGGTTGTCCTCAACGCATCAACGAGGTTTAATGACGGGGGTCAATTGGGGCTCGGTGCGGAGATTGGAATCAGTACTGACAAGTTTCATGCGCGTGGACCTTGTGGGTTAAAAGAGCTAACGACTTACAAGTATGTGGTGGTTGGCGATGGCCATATTCGGACGTAGATCAAAACCGAAAGCAAGGGGAGGGATACCCGAATGTCAGACGATGTATTGAGCCGAAATGACGTCGAAGATCTATTGAAGGCTTTAGATTCGAGTGGTGCTGCTCCGCCCCCGCCCGCCGAAAAGAAAAAGCCAGAGCCGAAAAAGCCCGCCGCTCCTAAGGTTCGAATTCTTGCCTATGACTTCAAACGACCCGAACGAGTCGGCAAGGAGCAGATGCGAGCGTTGCAATCTTTGCACGACGGTTTCTCTCGCAATTTGGGCGCGTCGTTGTCAGCTATCTTAAGAACGATGGTTGAAGTTCGATTGATCAGCGTCGATCAATTAACCTACAGCGAGTTCGTTTACAGTTTGACTATTCCCACATGCTTTAATCTACTCAAACCGATGCCGCTCGAGGGCAACTGGGTGTTGGACATCAGCCCCGGGCTTTTGTTTCCAATCATCGACCGACTTTTAGGTGGTGGTGCTTCAAACGACTCCACTCTCAAGCGGCCACTGTCGGATATTGAACTTCGACTCGCCAGTCGAATAACGAATGTGTTTCTGCGAGAGCTTCAATCCGCGTGGGTGAATATCGTGGAGCTCAAGATCGAAGTCGAACGGGTCGAGAGCAATCCACAATTGGTCCAAATTGTGCCACCGAACGAAGTGGTCGTCATGGTGAGCTTTGAATTGTCGATTGGGCAAGTTCGAGGGATGATCAATTTTTGTATCCCGTACAACACCATTGAGCGAGTCAATAGCAAGCTAACCAGTAACAGTTGGATTGGCTACGCTTCATCGCGAACTTCAGATAACTCGATCCAGCAGTTGACGGAGCGATTGGATGGTTCGAATGCTGAGGTTATCGTGACGCTCGCGAGGTCAACCATTAAAACCGCAGATCTTTTCGATTTGGAAATCGGCGACATCATCACAACGGAAAAAGACACTCACGCACCATTAGAAGTCGAGATATCAAACCAAGTGAAATTTCTTGCGACGGCAGGGGCTTACAAAGGTCGTAAAGCGATTCAAATCCAATCGGTGATTGAAAAGAAATAGTCAGAAGAAGTAACAGCGTCCGTGGAAGACGCTGTTACGGATTTCTAATCACGACGTCCTAGCGAGCCCGATTTACAGCAGCATTCTAACGATCGCCGCTGTTGAGCTGTTAGTATTCGTTGCTGGCGCCTTCGTCTTGTGCAGGTTGCGTTTCTGGAATTTTGCTTTCCGCAACGTGTCGGATGCGTCGTTCCTGTACCTCGGCCTGCAAGAATGCGAGCACCTCCGAAACCGGCTTGGTGCCTAGCTCGCCTGCGAGTCGATCACGCAATGCGATCGATCTGGTTTCTGCTTCGCGAGGTCCTACGACAGCCATATAGGGGATTAGCTCTAATTGCGCGTCCCGAATCTTGGCTTGTACTTTGGCTCCACGCAAGTCGGTGGATACTCGGAATCCAGCATCTGTGAACTCTCTCTCTAATTCCAAAGCATAGTCGTTTGATTTCTCACTGAGCGGACAAATCCGAACTTGCTCAGGCGCCAGCCACATCGGGAATGCGCCTGCGAAGTGTTCGGTAAGCATTCCGACGAATCGTTCCATCGAACCAAACGGTGCCCGGTGAATCATCACGGGACGGTGCGTTTTGTTGTCAGCGCCGACATACTCCAGCTGGAATCGTTCAGGCAAATTGTAGTCCAGTTGAACCGTTCCTAATTGCCATTGGCGGCCGATGCAATCGCGCACCATAAAGTCGGCTTTCGGACCATAGAACGCTGCTTCACCCTCGGCTGCGGAGAAATTGAGGCCTGATTCCGTGAGCACACTGCGGAGCGCTGCCTCAGCCTTTTGCCAATTCTCTTCCGATCCAACGTATTTGTCACTCTTCGGATCACGCAACGAGAGCTGTACCCGATAGTCATTGAGACCGACTGATTCCAAGACTAATCGAGTTAGTTCGATGGTGCTGCGGAACTCCTGTTCCACTTGCTCTTGAGTGCAGAAGATGTGCGCATCATCCTGCGTTAGCCCTCGGACTCGCAACATGCCGTTGAGTTCACCGGTTTGTTCAAAGCGATAAACGGTACCGAACTCAAAGAGTCGTAGCGGTAGCTGTTTGTAAGAGCGAGGCATGGCTTTGAAAATCTGCGCGTGGTGAGGACAATTCATCGGCTTGACCAAGTATCGTTCGTGTCCACGTTGCCAAGCTTGCAGGGTAGCGATACGTTCTGCTACAGGGAGTTTGGAGCTGTAACCTTTTAGTTCGCAGCCAAGTACTTCAGCCGACTGAAGAAAGGCCGCTTCCTGTTCGGGAGTGAGGCCATCGGATTCTTGCAATCGTCGAATCCAAGCATCGACTAGAGCCCCTGCGTCGTTGACGAACAGAGGTGGAAATTGGCTGTCACGATAGTAGGGAAAGTGTCCGCTGGTTTCGTAAAGTTCAACCCGTCCCAAGTGGGGGCTATAGACCGGCTCGTAGCCACGTTTGAGCATTTCTTTGCGGAGGAACTCCTCGAGAAGACCTCGGACGCGAGCCCCTTTCGGGAGCCATAAACACATCCCTTGGCCAACCTCAGCGCTAATTTGAAAGAGACCGAGCTTTTTGCCAATAACACGGTGGTCCCGTTTTTTGGCCTCTTCGAGTTGGTCCAAATAAGCCTGCTGGTCTTTGGGGCTAAACCATGCTGTTCCATATACACGCTGCAGTTGCTTGCCAGACGTATCACCTTTCCAGTGCGAGCCGGCAACGCTCATGACCTTAAAGGCTTTGATTCGACCTGCGTCCGGAATATGAGGGCCTCGACAAAGATCGACAAACTCACCCTGTCGGTAAAATCCGAGTGTGTCATGAGATGCCAAGCCAGTTTGAATATGCTCGACTTTGAGCGACTGTTTCATGTCGGAGCAAAGTTTGACAGCCCCATCACGATCTAGCGAGAACTGTTCGAACGGCTCAGCTTTTTCAACGATTTTCGCCATTTCCGCTTCGATGGCTGCAAAATCCCCTTCATTGAGTTTGTGAGACAATTCAAAATCGTAGTAGAACCCGTTGTTGATCGTTGGGCCAAACGCTAGCGATACGTTCGGGTACAGCCTCATGATGGCCCGGGCCATGACGTGCGCACACGAGTGTCGCAAAACTCCGAGCGACTCCGGATCTTTGTCGGTGAGCAATTTTAGAGGGATCGGCCCTTTTCCAGCAAACGCCTTAAGAGGACGCATGGCATCCACAATTTGATCACCAATTTTGGCGGCGACAACCGCCTTGGCAAGCCGTGAACCTATGGACTCAGCCACGCTCAAGGGACTCGCATCATCGGAGTGCTCAACAACGGTACCATCGGGAAGTTGGATTTCCAGCATTTTTTAAACCTTTCCTTACCCCAGCACGGTTGGGCGTGGCTGCGGGTGGACAACGAAACGTCGGACTGCCGAACAAATGACAGTCTCCTTCTGAAGATGTTCGCGTTACGTGCGACACTTTGCAATAGGGGTTTCGGTCGAACCCGCAGGACGGGTAATCTTAGAATGTGTTATGCTTGTTATGCTACGGAAAAGTCCCGCCAGTTTGTTTTCGTCTTATTCTCTACGACTGTTGATTTAAATGAGTGTTCTAGTTTTTGGCCACCGCAATCCTGACACCGACGCGATTTGTTCTGCGATTGCCTACGCTGATTTACTTCAAAAAACAACACGCCCCGATGCCATCGCTGCCTGCTGCGGTACTCCTAACAAACGAACCGAGTACGTCTTAAAGCAATCGAAATTAGCCGCTCCTCGGATGGTTATGGATGTTCGTCCCGAGGTAGAAGACGTTTGCCAAAAAAGTGTGGTCACGGCTCGATACGGTGACGTGTTCTACAACGTTTATCAGCAGATGCATGCCAAAGAGCTTCGGGCGATCCCGATTATTGACGACAAACAAAAAGTCGTTGGCCTTTTGTCCTTGATCAAACTGATGGAAATCATCCTCAACTTTGATCAAGATCCGCAAGTAACTCGAACGGTCTCTAGCAACCTGCAGCGTATTTGCGATGTCGTCGGCGGAGAATTTCAACACAGCATTGATCCATTGCAAGAAGATGAGCTTCTCGTGATGGTCGGGGCTATGAGCGCCGGTGGATTCATCGAACGGATGCAGCGATTCAAAGCCGATAATCTAATCGTCGTTAGCGGAGATCGACCCACGATCCAACTACCCGCTATCGAACACGGCGTTCGCGCTCTAGTGGTTACCGGCGGATACGAACTCTCATCGGGTTTAGTCGAACTGGCTAAGGCACGCAAGGTTTCGGTCATCAAGAGTCCATTTGATACTGCCACAACAACCATGCGAATCAAGTCGGCTCAGTTTGTGGACTCCGCCGTTGACGCATCCTTTACTTCGCTGCCCGCCAAAATGCCCATCGAGGATGCACGGTCAATCGTTGATGCCTCAACGCAATCGATCTTTCCGGTCGTGAATGATAGATCGGAGCTGGTTGGCGTCCTATCCAAATCCGACTTGCTAAACCCACCCAAACCGAAACTGATCTTGGTCGACCATAACGAACTAGGTCAAGCGGTCACTGGCGCCGAGGAAGCTGATATTCTCGAAGTCCTCGATCACCATCGTTTGGGGGGTGGACTCAAATCCACTCAGCCGATTCGTTTCATTAACGAGCCGGTCGGGTCGACATGTACTTTGGTGGCCAGACAATTTCGCGCTGCTGGCTTAACTCCCGAACCAGGGATCGCATTGTGCATGGCATCGGGCATTATCTCGGATACGCTGTACTTGCGATCGCCAACCACGACCGATGTGGATCGAGAGGTTTTGAATTGGCTCTCGACTCTCGTTGAAGTGGAATTAACACAGTATGCCAACGATTTCTTCGCGATCGGCTCTGCGTTGCGAACATGCTGTGCCGAAGAGGTTATCACGGAGGATTGCAAAGAGTTCGTCGAGCACGGCCAACGATTCTCCATATCTCAAATCGAAGAAATCGGGTTTGATCTCTTCTGGGATCGACGAGACGATTTGCTAGCCGCGCTCGAGAAAATGGCTCGCAAGAATCATCTAGAGTTCTCCGCCTTGCTCGTGACCGACGTGGTTAGCAATGGATCTTTATTGTTGCTATCGCATGTGTCTGAAGTTTGGGACGAAATCAATTACCCTCGCTTGGATCGTAATTTGTATCAGCTCGACAGCATTGTGAGCAGAAAGAAACAGCTTCTACCTCTGATTGCTCAATTGATCGAAACATCCTTGCAAGCCTAAGCTGCTGACGGCCTACTTCCGATTTAGCGTCTTCATGTCGATCGTTCTCGAAAAGCGGTTCAGCTGAGAATGGTCATGGGTGACGACGAGAACCGATGCACCGCAGTCGGCGGATTGCTGCAATAGCAAGTCCAGAATTTCCAACGAAGTGGAGGGGTCTAAGCTGCCCGTTGGTTCATCCGCGAGAATCACGGTAGGAGAAGTGATCAATGCTCTGCAGATGGCGACTCTCTGTTTTTCACCCGTAGAGAGTTGATTGGGTCGTCGTTCAAGTTTGTTTGCTAGTCCCACATTTCTGGCCAGCACTAGACATCGTTCTTCGATGGTCGCGGAGAATTGCGCCGCTCGGTTGATCAAAAAGGGCAATAGAATGTTCTCGCGAACGGAAAGATGTTCGATAAGCTCCAACTCTTGAAACACAAAGCCAATTTCGCGGACTCGGTAGCGGCGTTTTTCTGCTTCACTCAATTGATCTACGCGAGTTCCGTGAACGATGATCTGACCCTGCTGACAGGGGATCGTTCCCGCGATTAGGTTTAGCAACGTGCTTTTCCCCGAGCCGCTAGGACCGATTAGAGCCACCGATTGGGCTGGTTCGATTACGAGCTCTGGTACCGATAGCGAGAATCCTCCCTCGCGGTATTGATGCTCTAAGTTAAGAACGCTGATCATTGCCACGGATGCTCGTCTCGAATTGAATTTTCTTTTCGTCTAGCAATTGAAAAGCATTTAGTTTCCAAAACCCGTTCTTTTGAGTCAAAGAGAGTTTGGCTCGGAATTCCGTGGTTTGCTTATGAATATGCCCCCAATGTTCGGACACGCTAACGACCTGCCACACGACTTCAAATTCGGACGGTTTCTTTCCCGTCTTGGTTGCCTCCGTTACAGATACTTGCGTCGCATGAGCTAGCGTGCCACCTTGCTCGGCCATGATCAAGGAGCGTTTAACTCGCAAATAGATATCTCGCAAAATCGGGCCATCTACGACACTTTCTAACGCTTCATACACATCCTCGTCCTCGCGAAAATCAAATGCGCGATAGACATTGGAGAGGATCGCTTCGGTGATTTGCTTCGTTTCTTGATCTGCGGGTGATGTGTTGGCGACCGCAATCTTTTCACTCGATGGGCCAACTAAATCCTCTTGCCATTTCAAATCGGGCTCCAGCGAGTGGAACACATGTCGCGTTGGTGCTTCATTGCCGACCAAGACTACGGAGTTTAAAAACGGAGCAAACTCCGAGTACGCTTGCCAAGTGAACTTAACATCCCTGGGAGTTTTTTTAGAGGGATAGGTCCATATGATCCCCACTCTCGCTTGATGAACGTTCACCTTTCGAGGGTCAGCGTTGAGCGCAAAGTCGGCAATGTCCAATCCAAAAAAATTGAGCCGGGTCAAGGAACCAGCGATACTCTGCCCGTCGATTTGAACGGTTCCCTTTTCAGCAATGAACTTCGCAATACCATCTCTGGCGGCTATTTGCTCCTCGATCTCCAAATAGTCCGGATCTTTTCTAGGGACCTTTACCCATTGTTCCAATGTAAGCAAGGGGACGAGCAATTCATGTCTCACTTCAAAGCGATTGATGTATACGAACGAATACAAACCCGTGTAGCTAGCGATGCCCAACGAATCTTCAAATTGCTCCTTTCGTTTCTTTCGTAACTCGGCAAAGCTCGGACGCTTGTTCTCATAAGCTCGCTCCCAATCAAACTTAAACGATTGAGGCTTTCCAAAGGCTAGCTGTGAAGAATGTTCGAGTCGATCACGATGCCAAACGCTCAAGTCCATGATTGCGGGGAGGGCTGAGTTTTTGCCTCCGAAAGTTTGCAAGAACGTGAGGAATTTCGGCTTGGTGTTACTCAACTGGTATTGAACTCGGTAGGTGACAACTTTGCTCATCAATTCGCTTTGCAGAGCCCCGTCGTCGGAAATCTGTTCGAAGTTCTCAGTCACGTTAGCTTCTTTTATGCGATTGCCATCCACATCGAGTATCGAGAAATACTCAAGCAGGAAATCGCGATGCTGCTTGGCAGCTTGTCTGAGTTTCTCGGCAGAGTATCGCATGTCACCATCCGCCGCGAGGGACTGGTACATGACCAAATCTTCAAGCATGATTTCCAGATCAACAATCAGCTCATCTTCTCGTACCTCCACAATCGCGCTGCTCAGTGAAACCGGGTGGATCGCGATAACGGCGTCCACTCGTTGGACCGTGAACAGGGTAATCAAGCCGAGGAACGCCAAGAGAGTTGCATGTCTGGGGCGTGCTGCAAGCCTAGGACGTTCTACTAGCTTAGGGCGTGCTATAAGCCAAGCAAGTTGGTAGAGCGAGGCGGTTTCGACCTTCTGAATCATATTCGCTCCGCATTAGTGGCGGGTGGGGGACTGTTGAGTTCGCGTTTATTGATCGACGCATATGTTGCTAACTAGTTTGAGTCGAGCTCGCGGATTGGGCAAGCTTGAATCATTCTGTCTTGAGCAAGATCGACAACATGAGCGGAACCGTCTGTTCCAGAGTGCGGTGTACGCCTGGAGAAAAAAGAGATGGCCCCGGGTTCGATTCAGGGCCGAGCACCCAGCACCCGATAGGAACTAGCGAACGCAGCTCGGGGGGCTGAAAACCAAGATCGGGTAGTAAAAGAAATGGCAAAAAACCAAAGGGTGGAAGACGGGACTCGAACCCGCGACTTTCGGAACCACAATCCGACGCTCTAACCAACTGAGCTACATCCACCGTCTATTTGGGAATTTAACGGCTGACGGGCCGTCCGTCAACTGTTTCCCGGTTTCCGCTACAACATTTCGTATCGGCATTCAAGACGCCCAGAGACATACCACGGCGTTTGACCCGATTAAGTCGTCAAAATCGCTACATTTTCTTCATCGTTCTCTCAACCGCAGCACGACCGCAGCTCACGGAAAGATGACTAGCCTAGCTCTGGGAACGCTTCGCGATTGGCGAGCCGACTGAGAAGCGTTTTGGTGCGAATCAGGAAATCTGATTTGTAGTTTGCGACTTGCTGCTCTGTCAGCTTGAGTTTGTCTGCGATGGTCTTATTGCTTTCTCCCGCCACAAACAAAAGCTCGATGCACATCAATTTGGTGAAGTCATCCTTTGACTTCCACTTGTCGATTTGCTCTTTTAATGCCTCGGCCAGTGCGACTTCTTCCGCATCTCGTCTTTCCCCGCTTCGCATGATGCTGCTTACGGCCCGGAACGGGGCGGGAGCCTGCTGGGCGCCATCGCTGGACTCGTCTGGAGAAGAAAAGGCTTGCGTTTGGCGGCGTCCCTGCTTTCTCAAATGGTCGGTCAACTTATAAGCTGCGATGGAAAACAGATAGCTTTCCAGCGGTCTCTCGCAGTCGAAATTCGGGAGGCTATTCAAGAATCCGATAAACGTGTCTTGAACGATGTCTTCAGCATGCGATCGGTCAACGAGTCTCGCTCCGACAAAAGCCATGAGTCGACCTTCGTATTTGTCAATGAGCATTTTCCAAGCATCCGCTTCGCCTGAGCGGATCTGATCTACCAGAAGCTTTTCGGGGTTGGGGGCTTTCTCGTTGCCGACAAATTTCATGCTAAGCCTTTCGATTTCTCGCGTCGAGCCATCAAACCTAGCAAAGCAGAAAGGCCGCCGACTACTCCAATGACCGACGCTGCACCAACACCTACTTTCACGGACCGTTCACCTGCCACAACACTACGTTCGTATTCAACTAGCCTTTTTACTTCGGAGGAGGGTATTGTTAATTGGCGGTAGATTTGAAACATCTCGCCACCAGGTCGAGCAAGAGTCTTGGTGAAAGTGCGGTCGGGATTGAGGCTGAGTATCTCTTTTTTGATGTAATCGTTTGTCAAGAACGGGACGGTGTTAGCCTCGATGTGACGCAGGATGTTCGTGTCGATAAAGGCATGAACCTCGGCGGGCAATTTCTCCTTGAGTTCTTCTTCACAGGCGGCGACATCCGGTTGAGGAATGGTGATCACCAAAAAGGAGTGATCACCATCGCTTTCCGCTCTGTCCTCCGTCGCGGTAAGCCAAGCAGGCAGCTCAGGTTCGCCGGAAGCGGTCGAACCATTGACTGAGTTGGTCAATGCGGTTTCCAGACTCTTTACAAAAGAGGACGCATCGATTTCCGCTTTGGTCTCGACTTTTATCTCGCTACCAGACTCCTCCTGCAGAATGCTAAAGGACTCAATATGCGGAGTACCCCCAGTTAACGCTATGATAAGCTTTACCACCACCAAAGATTTCATCGCTCTATAATCCTTTATGCTGTTCGTGTAGTAGGCTCATATGGTATCCACGGGGACGCCATTTGGACAGCAACAGATGTTAAGCCTGCAAAAGCTAAGCACCATGGCGCTGGAAAGAAAAAGAATCCTTGTACCAATGCCGCCAGTGCAACGGTCCAGGCGATTGAGAAGACACTAAACCTGCTCTTTCGCAACGAGTCTGACTGCCTCCACCAGCGTACGATCCACATGAGTGAAGCGAAGTAGGCTATGTGAGCTGCCAAAAGGGGTGACTCTCCCTCGTAAAAACCCTTCCAGGATCGATTCCAGTCACCTGGATTGAGCACGCCGCCGTCCATGTTTAGTTGCTCCCAACCCGAATGAGCCAACTCATTCCATGGCATCATCAAATGACTGCTCAATCCATAACTAACGGCACCTAGCAGTCCTCCGACGGTCATCATGACAAATCGGAATACGATGGAATCCTCTGGTTGTTTTTCCCATCGACGGCCAAAGAAGATGATGGACCAACTGGCGAGTAACGACATGACCCCCACCCAAGTGATTCCGCTCACGAGACTCGTCGCGTTGTCGTCGACTCTCGCATGTGTCATGACAGCAGCGGCCAATGTCAACACGCTAATCACGATTCCAGAGAATACCCATGATCGCGTGTAGGAGTGCAGATAGGACCATAATCCTCGTTTGGATAAAATTTCTCTCTGCTCCGTTTGCCAATTTCGAAGGGCCGCTTTATAGGAGATCGGCTTGGCTGGTCGCGAGACGGGCGATTGTGTTCCAGCCGCAGCGGCGCCATAACCGGCAACCGGATAGGCTGGGGCAGCATGTCCCGCGTTCCAAGCAACAGGATTCGCATTCCTCGCTGGAACATGGGCCATGTTGGCTGCGGCTAACTTTTTCGCATGCTCTGGACCACCGCCGACGTACCATACGACATAGTAGCACGCGTAAATGCAAAGCAATAAGAATGCGATGGGAGCCACGATGTTTCCGACAAACACTGCGGTTACAACGATGATGGCTATGGCGACTCCACGCGTAGACGGCGGAAGATTTCGGAACCAGTTCTGAAGCTCGATGAGCTTGTTGTTGAACGCTCGTGCAATTGGCTCTTGAAATGTGTTCATCTGCTCAGATGGGTTCGCAGCAAACTGCAACGGCGAAACTCCAGCGATCGTTGGGTCGTTGTTACCTAAAACCCTTTTCTGCTTTTTGGTGTTGGTTGAGGTTGGGTTGCTGAGCACTGGCGGAGAAACCATCGGAGCACTTGTTGTTTTGCGAAACGCCAATCCACTCGCATCAAGATCCCAGCCAATAGCCCACAACATTTCTCGGCAATCGCTGAATCGCAACGATGCATTCTTTGCCAAGGCACGCTGAATCGTCGACGCATATGGTTCCGGTAACATGCTGACATCGGGATCAGCCGTCAAGTGTTTAAGAATGATCTCTTGGGAGCTCTCGCCATCGAACGGAACGAAGCCCGTGAGCATCTCATAAAGGATGACCCCTAGAGAATAGATGTCGATCTCTTTACCGTATTCGCCCCTGCCAATCTCGGGTGCCATGTAGTGAAATGTTCCGACGCTTTCGGTTTGTCCACCTCGCCGCGAAGCACTGATGTATTTGCTGAGCCCATAGTCACCGATCTTGACTAAACCATTATCGATGAACACGTTCGCCGGCTTCAGGTCACGGTGCACGATTCCCTGATCATGCAGATAGGCGACACCCGCAGCAAGTTGTGCGAAGAGCGCGATGGCTTCTTCGGGATTGGAGGTTTCAGCGTATCGATCGATTCGTTCTCGAAGGGACTCTCCTCCGATAAACTCCATAACGATCCAACCTTGTTCGTCTTTGTCAAAACGAATATCGTAGATTCCGACCAAGTTAGGATGGCGGAGATTGAGACAATGCCGAACTCCTCTAACCTCAACCTCCAAATTCTTTTGGATCCGCTTTAAAGCAACTTCTTTGCCTGAATCACTTTCCGCGAAGTAAACTTCTCCAAAGCCCCCTGACCCGACCCCCCGCTTGATAACGTATCCGTCCAGGGGCTTATCACCATTTCCGTATTGAAACTTCATCGATGCACCAAAAGAGGCTTGTTGATTTCTAGGACTGGGAACGCCACTTCCCTCAATGTTTCCGACCTGCCCCGGTCGTGTAGGGGGTGAATCGTCTGTTGGAACCGACTGCATTCTATCTTGAATGTTGCTCATTTTCGCAGGTTTTCGTTGAAGCAGTGAAACAAACATAAAGAATACCCGCGGTGCCGAACCCCAAGAACCCATTCCTACCTGTCTCAACTCGTCGTCGGAAATCCAGCGGTCTTGCGGACCGTGGATTCGGGTGGTAGCCGATGTCTCCCTCCGAGAGTAGGACTCAAGATATTTCGCTTTGACAGCGTAAACCTTGGTCGATTTATTCAAGGATCATTGAGAATTCGTCGCTAGAGATCTTCTGGCCCAATTTGAGAGGGAATGGGGCGCCCGCCATCATGTCGCCCACCTGCACGGTTTCCCCTTGAGGTGGCCTGCAAAACCATTCTCCCGTCTTTCGAAATAGCACCAGTCTGCTAGACCAACCTGGGCAAACAATATGACAATCCTCAAACGGACCTAACACGCACGAGTCACTCAATAGAACTGCCGAAGTGTACAAAGGCTGCCATCGATTGTTGCTCAGAATATCGATCCGAGCCGAACAGCTAAGCTTGCTCGGGCGCACATAAGCTAACTCTACCCGCTTTCCCAAGGTTAGCTTCGCTCGCTCCGGCAGCAATGCGGGTCGATCCAAGGGCCTGCCATCGAGATAGGTTTCCTGAAGTGGGGTGAGAACATGCTCCTCGCCAACCCTTCGAATCGACGCGGCCCGACGACTTATGTCCCCTCGAATGGCTAGGTCAGCTAAGCACTCCGGCGCGGCCTGCCCCAAAATGACTTCCTCGGAATCGCAAAGCAAGTAGCCTCCTTGGCCGTCTATCCACAAAATGTTCTTCATAATTCCAAGCAACAAGTATAGCGCGCTAGTCGATCAGGCCTTTGGTCAACGATAGTTCGAGTGCCACGGCGGGATATAAGCAAAATTCTCCCAAGAAATGGCGAACTTTGGTCTGTTTTGTACCAGACTACTCTTCTTTTGCAGGCCCAAATGCCCCGAAGATCTCCGGCGAATCGGCTATATCACCGGTCTGCGATTCGAATGCCGGCTTTGCTGGAACGGGATGAAATTTAGGCCATGGCGGCGGATTGTTCTTTTCCTTCTGCCTCGACCACCAATCGTTGCATTGGAAATGCACGCGCTCTTTGAATCCTATCAAGCTCGAACAAACTCGATTGGCCCCGTTCTTGACCCCCGATGCGACGATTCGGATCGGTTTCGTAGGCTCGATGCCAGACAATCCGATGCCTCTGACGGCTTGAGAATCTGGGCGTCGGCACGGATCACCACATTCTTGGACGCTGACCGCGACCGACGAGCATTGATTACGCGGTAGATGAGTCTGATGTGAGCCTGCTCCGATGAGCGCTAGTTCATTTTCGTGTCGAATCGAGACGCAGCCCGGCACAGCCAGCATTAGGCTTGAAACGCCAATCAGTAACTTCTTTGAGCGTTCGCTACGCATCCGCGATTGTCCACTACAAGTCCATTAAACTCCACACGATCTCAGTCAACATCGGCATGTGGACCTGTTCTGATTGAGGAAATTTTCCTCGTTAAGTAGACCGGGCGATTGGGGTAGTATGGGTAGTTTAAGGTGACTGGCTCGGGGGAGATGCAAGAAATCTGCTACGAGCAATACGAACTGCGAGCAACACGCGCTGCGAACACTGCAAGCGTAGAGGACGCGTCACCTGAATCGAACGCGATTGCCGAGAGAAAGTCCGGATGACATTCGAATGTCAACATTGGGAGAATCGGCCGAGATTAGTTGACCTAAACGCTGCAACGAGTGCGAAAGCCTGGCCCCTCAAGCAAGACCTGGCTCCCAAGCGGACTTAGCTAGGCTTAGCCGCAGTGCCGAGCGACTTTAAATAGTCAACCGGGATCGGAATGCCCTTGAGGATACCTTCCACGACAATCGTGCGATTTACCATTCCCTGGAAGCGGCAAATGATTAATCGAGGCTTTCGGAGCTTCAGTTGTTGGCACATTACCACAAGCCGATCGCCTGGAACGACTGGGCTCGGGAATTTGACCTCTTCCAGCCCGCCGAAGCCAACCATCGCATCTCCCAAAAGTTTGTATTTGTGGCAGCAATAGCAACAAACTTGAGCAACGGCCTCCAACATCACAACCCCAGGCATCAATGGCATGCCGGGCATGTGCCCTCGCACCCAGAACTCCTGATCTGTGATGTCTTTATATCCAACACAAATGACGTTTTCGGGATCTTCGTGGACGATCGCGGTCAGCTGTTCCATTTCGAAACGCTGAGGGTTGTACTTTCGAATTTCGTCAATATCCGCAACGACCTTGGAAAAATCCAAAGTATCCGGGTCGACGATAAAATCTTTCACAGCCACGAATCCATTTACCTCTTTAAGAGTTCCCAAATGAAGATGGCCGAGAATGCAATCACCAAAAAAGCGGGTGATCGGCGGGACGAAAAATCGCTTCCCGACGCGAAAACCCTAGCGAGCAAGCCCAGAAACCAAAGCTTCAGATGCGAAGACGAAGACTAGGTGCGAAAACTAGGTGCGAACCTTGCGGCGCTTTGCTTTGCGAGCTTTGCTGTTAGCCGCACGTTGACCGTGATTTGCTTTTTTGAGTTTTCGGTGTGGTTTTACCATGATAATACCTGAAAAAAAGGTGTGTTTTTGACCTGCTTAACCCATCCGGTAGGGTTTACACGGGTAGGGTTACAAACGTTAGCATCCCGGCTAAAACCAGGAGTTTCGGGGGCGTGTGGGACTATCGTCATCGCTAGCCCAACGTCACAACCCAAATCTCGCGAATTTTAGGAGGGAGTATGATAGCGAGGGCGATTGCCAGTGGCTAGTCAAAAATGACTTGCCCCCCGGGGCTTGTGGCGGATACTATACTATTGTTGTTACAAGTTTATCCGTGGGTCTGCCCAACGGGTTCAATATATCCAGGTTTTTTGTGAGGATACGATGGCACTGACTTTGAGTGACGTGGCAGCCGAAGAGCTGAAAAAGGCTTGTACTGAGGCGAATTTTGGTCCAGAAATGTTCGTTCGCGTCGGAGTGATGGGGGGCGGATGTGCTGGTTTCCAATATTCCCTGCAGTTTGATGACAAGTTCGACGACGAAAAAGATTCACGTTACGAACAGTACGGCGTGAACTTTGTCGTCGACAAAAAGAGCGCTCTATTACTCGATGGATGCGTTCTCGGGTATCACAAGAGCTTGGAGCGACAAGGCTTCACCTTTGAAAATCCGAACGCAGTTAAGTCCTGCGGTTGCGGCAAGTCGTTCCAGTAACTTGACCTTCGCGACTTATCCCCTTCGCAACCAATTTGCGAGGGAGCGGTTGTCGCTGAACTGCTGATGCTTTGAACGGAGAGTGAAACCACTCTCCGTTTTTATTTGGTATCTTTCCACCATAAGTTGATGAAGACAGAGTTTTGCAGACCTGCTTGAATTGCCTAGACCATCAACAATCTCTAGAATTTGTGACTCGTGTCGGTGGGGTGGTTTGCTCAATCCAGAAGATGGTTAACAAGACGTGAAACTAGACGAGTTAGCACAACAGAGTGGGGAGTGGCTGAGCGGTAAAGGACCGGAGTCCGATATCGTCATAAGCAGCCGAATTCGACTCGCGCGCAACATCGCAGGATTCCCCTTCATTCGAAAATGCAGCCCCAAGGATCGCGCCAACATCACAACAGAAGTCCACGACGCCCTCTCGGGGCTGCCGATTTCTAAAGATGTCGAATACGTCGATGTCGCCAAACTTGGTGAGCTAGATCGACAGTTCTTGATGGAACGCCAACTCATTAGCCATGAGCTGAGTGAGGCCCAGGGAGCCCGAGCTGTCATTCTGGATCCGAAAGAACGCTTCAGCATCATGATCAACGAAGAAGATCATCTTCGTTTCCAAGTCATGCAGAGCGGATTGGATCTCGAATCTGCTTGGAATCGAATGGACGAACTGGACAACGTTCTCGAAGAGAAATTAACTTACTCGTACACGACCAAACTCGGATACCTAACCGCTTGCCCAACCAACGTGGGGACTGGGCTTCGCGTTAGCGTTATGCTGCATCTGCCGGCGTTGGTCGCCACAAAGCAAATTGACAAAGTATTTCGTGCCCTCAACAAAATCAATGTCGCTGTACGAGGTTTGTTCGGCGAAGGCTCGCAATTCATGGGTGACTTTTACCAGATCAGCAACCAAACGACTTTAGGTCGCTCCGAAGTATCGTTGATGGAACGAGTGAAAGAGGTTGTGCCGCGAATCATCGATTACGAACGACGCGCGCGAGAGTTTCTTGTCGAACAAAGCAAAGAAGATTTGAGTGACAACGTTAGTCGTGCTCTCGGGATTCTGTGCACTGCCAAAAAAATTAGCAGCGAGGAAACAATGCACTACTTGAGCAAAGTTCGAATGGGCGTCAATCTAGGGCTGTTGAACGATATCAAGATTCCTATCTTGAACAAACTCTTTATTCAAACTCAACCCGCTCATTTGCAAAAACTGCGTGGCCACAAGTTGAGCGTCGCGGATCGCAATATTGAACGTGCGATTTACCTTCAGCAACATCTTCGCAATCCTTCGGGCGAGAACAACTAGTTCTTCAAGGGGTGATTCCCTACAACGAACGCCCATCCAAAAACGATAGCGTTGCTTTGATGATCTCAGGATCGCTCATCAAAAAAGAATGAAGCACCGGGAATGTCTTCGTCTCGGCTGCGCCCTCTAGCTGCGCCTCCTCAACCGTAACGATCCCGTCGCTCCGCCCCTCTAACAATGGGTTGCTAAGATAGGACCCCGAAATGTCGCCGATAACAATCGCAAACGGACAGGGAGGTGTGCCCAACGACGATTGCAGCTTATCCCACGCCGGGCCTAAATGCATACCACTCGCTCCCGTCAGTGTTTCAAAGACACCCAGCCGGGAAAGGCTCGCGGCAAACGCTGAACCTTGATTGGGTGGCCCCAGCATAACGGCTCGGTTTAGCCGCATTAAAACGTGGTGCGGATCGCCCGCAGTTTGCCATTCTCCAATCGCACGACGAAACACAATGTTACCCAAGCTGTGGCCGACAAAGCTGACGCGAGGCTCGCCAGGCAAATTCTCCACAAGCTCTCGAAATGCCTCGGCATGATCGTTGATCGATTCACGAGTGCTGGCGTAAGATACGGGAACAAATATTTTCTGTGGTCTTTCGGATACGGGTTCACTCGCATCGCTTCGATAACTGGGTTGCGAACCATGAGTCTTCTCCCACTCGTCAACAATGGGGCTCATGCTTTCTTTCGTCCGGAATAACCCGTGAGCCAGTATCACAACTTCTTCAATCTTGATTTGGCTCGGCGAACGCTGAATGACAGCGTCCAGCTCATCAAGCATGGCTTTCCTCCCGCCCCAAGCTCTACGCACTCCGTTTGGATCGATCAATCGCCAATGGTCGAGCGTTCCGTTGTATTGAACACGCCAACCATGCCACCAACGGTGATCAGTCCAGAACTGTTTGCCTCCTAAAGTCGGAAAAGCTAAATTCCAACCTCGCTTGTTTTCATCCACTTCTACACTCTCCGGCAGTTCTTGACCGCGCGACGGCGAAATGAGTAACGCCAGAGAGGCTAACCAGATCGCCGCAGAAGTTAAGAATTGTTTTCTGATCATCATTTCCGTCGCTTACGAGTCGTCGGCTTTCCACGCCCATTTTTGTTATACTTGGTATTGTTCGGCCCGTTAGCCTAGATTTTATGTTTCGTCCGGTATCCGCATCCAGCACTCCATTGTCACTATGAAAACGTTTTCAAATTTGTTCGTATTGCTAGTGGTCCTAAGTTGGACCACGACACGATTGGCTCCTGTCCACGCTCAACAAGACAAATTCAGCGTCAAGCCAGACATCGTATACGGCCATAAAGATGGCATGGCTCTCACCTATGATGTGATTACTCCGACCAAGAACGCGAAAGGGATTGGTCTTATTTTTATGGTCAGTGGCGGCTGGGTGTCAACCTGGATACCAGCCGAGCAGATGGCCAGCACATTGTTCGCGCCTCTACTCAACGAAGGCTATACGATTCTTCCCGTGCGCCACGGGAGTAGTCCCAAGTACGTCGTGCCAGAAATCGTGTCTGATGTAAAGCTGGCATTAAAGCACATTGCAGAAAATGCGAGCGAACACCAAATCAACAAAGATAAACTAGGTGTCTTTGGCTTTAGCGCAGGTGGGCACCTGTCGTTGATCTTGGGAACTCAAACCAATGATGTCGGAGACGCGGCGTCTAGCCCGCGTGTTGCGGCCGTAGCGGCTGTCTTTCCCCCTACCGATCTGGGCCCTTATGTGGCGATCGATAATCCTATTCGTGAACAATTCCCTGCGCTCAAGTTCGACCCAAAGAAAGCGGATCAGTTCTCGCCCTTGAAACACGTTTCCAAAGATGACGCTCCGACCTTTCTGATTCATGGCGACAAGGACGAGTTGGTTCCCATCTGGCACAGTGAAAAAATCGAGCAAGAACTCAAAGCCAACAATGTCCCCACAGAGTTTGTTGTTATCAAGGATGCGGGACACGGATTTGACGGGGAGGGCAACAAGCGGCTGTATGCGGGGATGTTAGCTTGGTTCGAGAAGCATCTGAAATAGCTTTGGACGCAAGCGGGGTTCGCGGTGCTGCGGAATATGTTGTCATGGCTCATCGCGATAGACCCGTCGGTTTTTCGCTGGATTAATTTTTAAAGAAAACGTGTAAATCATCGGCGAAAGCGGCTGTCTTGCGTTGGGCTATGGGAATCCGAATTGCGATTCTGGAGAGTCGGATCAGAATGGGGGCTGGACTCGTCAGCCAGCTAAAGTAGGCTGACGCTCAAGTCTCAATAAACAAAACTCCGCATTTGCCTCCCGCCACACGAAGCCTACATGATCGATCGAATGATTCGACCCATATCGCTGTCACCCGCCATCATTCTCTCGGGTTTGTTGGTCGTTGGTTGCAACAAATCGCCTCTTGGCTCGACCGATAACGCACCGGCCGAGAAAGAGGTCTCTGGCGAAATCCACAAAGTCGACTTGGTACCCTGGACGACCAATACCCGTTGCCAAGGTAGCCTCGTAGCTGATGAAACGACGACGTTAAGCGCAAAAGTAGCGGGGCGAGTGGAAAGCGTTCTGGTCGATGTTGGGGATTTGGTTGACCCAGAAAAGATGCTTGTACAGCTGGATCCAACAGACTTTCAGCTCTTGGCTGAACAGGCTGACGCCCAGCTCCAACAAGCCCGTGCGGCGGTTGGCTTAAAGCCTGGTGATCCCTTAGAAAATCTGAATCCAGAAAAGGCACCGCCTGTTCAGGAGGCAAAGGCCTTGCTCGATGAAGCGACGCAGACTCTGGCTCGTATGACGAGTCTTGCAACCGAAGATGACTGGCGGAGTCCGCGGAAAGGGTCGCGCGGGCTCGATATCAGTCCTCGTTAAACTCGGTGCGAGAGAAGATCGCGCTCATATCCGTGCAATCTGCCCAGAGAGATTTGGCTCATGAGCAGTTACGCGAAACGAAAGTTTCATCACCCTTCGAAGGAACGGTTCAAGCGAGGATGGTATCCCCCGGTACGTTTGTTCAAGCGGGGCAGACATTGTTGTCGGTGGTACGCACTAAAAAACTGCGATTCCGAACCAGTGTCCCAGAGCGATACGCTCATTTACTCAAAATCGGCCAGCGAATCGCTATTCACTTTGACTTGAGTGATCAAGTGCGCGAGGGAACGGTGTCTCGCATCAATCCGAACCTGGAGCCAAGCAACCGATCGCTAGGATTCGAGGTCGATCTAGATAACACAGATGGGCTGCTACGGAGTGGATTGTTCGGAGAGGCTGTTCTAGAGTTGGACCCTGAAGCCAAGGCGGTTGCGGTCCCGGAAAAATCGGTGCTTCGATTTGCTGGAGTCGACAAGGTATGGAAGATCAAAGACGGTCAAGTTACCGAGGGCGTGGTTCTGCTAGGCTCAAAGCGAGGAGACAACATCGAAATCAAGAGTGGCCTCCAGGTGGGTGAAATCATTTTGCGCGACGCGACACAAGGTGAAAAAGGCAAGTGGATCGGAGACACGGTCGCTGACAAATAATCAAACTGGATTTTCGCTGGCCCAGGCATTTCGTTTGAACGAGTGGATGCACCGTACTGGAGGTTCAGCTTAATAGGGATTCACTTTGATCGAAATTCACTGTTGATAGAGCCTATTCAGAAAATGTCGGGTGGGCGATGGAGTCTGTCCCGCCTCCCGCGTAAATGCTGCGGCCACCGTCGACGGGTAAACATGCACCGGTGATGAATTGCTGCTGAGATAAAAAGAAAGCTGCTTCCGCCACATCCTCCGGTGTTCCAAGCCTCTTTAGTAAACAGTCTTGAGCAATCCTGGTTGATTGTGCTTGGCTGATCGACTGGTCCAGCATGACGGGCCCAGGCAACACTGCGTTGACTCGGATGTTTGGATTGCGAATTGCCAACTCCACCGCTAACGATTTCGTCATGGTCTCGATCGCTCCCTTGCCCACAAAATAAGCTGCAAAATTGGAGTAGGGGCGAGTTACGGCCCAATCGCCAATCAAGATAATCGAGCCGCCAAAGGATTGCCGAACCATCGCCAATCCCGCATGCTGACTACAAAGAAACGTACCGAGCGAGTTGACTCTAAACTGATGCTCAACATCTTGCGGCGTCACGTCCTCAAAGGGTTTCCAATCCCAAATCGCGGCCGAGTTAACTAAGACATCAAGGCGGCCAAATCGATCAATAATCGTTGCCACAGACTTGGCGGCAAAGTCAGGATCTGCTAAATCTCCTTGAACCAAGCAGTTTTCGACGCCAGCTTTGGAGAGCTCTTCGGAGAAATTCTGGGCCTTGGTGATCGATTGATTCGCATGAATAACGATTCGATATCCGCCTGCGGCGAATCGTCTAGCGATCTGTTGGCCGACTCTAGCTGCACCACTACCCGTCACCCAAGCGACCGGCGCTCCGCTAGAATTGATTTCTGCGTTCTGATGACTCTGTTGCATTCTCTGATCCGAATCTGTACTCACTGCACTTTAGACGAAAGCCTTAAAAAATGTCGAACCCCTCGATTCAATCCCTTATCCAAACGGGAACCAAACTTTACCTTGATTCCATCGACCCCAAGTTGGTGAAGCAAAACATAGAGTGGGGTGCGGTCGGAGCGACTAGCAATCCAATCATCGTGTCCGCTTTAGTTCGATCCGGCAGATTCGATGACTCTATCGCTTCCTTTATAGCAAAGGGACAAGATGACGAAACCATCTGTTGGAATGTCACGGATGCCTTGGTGCGAGAAGCCCAAGAGAAATTTCTGCCGATCTGGGAAAAGACCTCAGGAAATGCAGGTTGGGTAAGCTTTGAATTAGATCCGTTGGTAGAAGATTCCTCGCTCGGATTGACGCATCAGCAACAAGTGGCCCGCTACATCGAGCTCGGTCTTTTTTGGTGGCGAGGACATAAAAATCGAATGATCAAGGTGCCGGCCACGCCCGCTGGCTTGGATGCCGTAGAGACGCTCGCGTCCCAAGGGGTTGCCCTCAACGTCACTCTTATCTTCACTAAGCGACAGTATGAGCTAGCACGAGATGCAGTGTGGAGGGGAGCGCAAAAACGAGAATCCTTGGATGGCTTCAAGAGTGTGTATAGCATCTTCGTTTCTCGAATCGATCAGTACACGTTAGAAAAACACCCAGATTTATCAAAAGACTCTCAGGGGCAATACGGTATCTTGAACGCGAAACGACTTTGGCTGAACAACCAAACGTTTTGGGCGTCCCACCAAACGCCGTTAGAGCAAGAGATCATCTTTGCAAGCACCGGAACGAAAAATCCCGCCGATGTCCCTTGGAAGTATGTGGCTGCTTTGGCGGGATCGGATATTCAAACGAATCCACCCGAAACCAATTTGGCCGTGTCCTCTTCGGGGCAGCAATTTGTTTCAAGAATCAAAGAAATGTTATCGACCGAACTTCAAGCGGAGTTGGATGCTGCGATCGATATTGAGGATTTGGAGAAGGTTTTGATGGAGCAAGGAATCGCAAAATTCGTTGCTCCTCAAAAACAATTGCTTGAAACGATTCGTCAAAAGCGACAAGCGGCTAACTAACGATCATTGTTTCGTGGCCCACGGCCCCGATTCCGATCGCGGCCGTGATTATTTCGTTGGTGATTGTCCATATTGGATTGCAAAATGCCGTCCAATGCTTCGATCCACGATGGGACTTTGATGAACTTCTTTTCTGATTCGTCTGCTTCCATGCGTTCGGCATCATCGGCACTCGGAGCAGCCCGCCCGGAGGATCGACGACCGCGACGTGGGTTTCGACCTCGGCGTGCACCGTCTGTGCTTCGCTCCGAGCCGTCTTGCTCCGTGGATGCGGTGGAGTCGTCATCGGAAGCTAGATAATCCGAATCGTCATCGGAATCTTGCAGGCCAGCACCAAAACCTACTTCGTCGACCGGAGCACGTCGCGCTGCCTCGGGGCGTCTGCGTTCTGGTTCCGTTCTCGAATCGTCATTTCGAGTTCGTCGGTCACGGCCGCGACGGACATTTTCACGTTCGGGTGCATCTTTTATTGGAGAATCGGTTTCTGGTCGGTCGCGATCAACCGTTTCCCGTTCGCCGCGTTCGCCGCGTTCCGGGCGATCTCGATCAGAACGATTGCGTTGAGGACGCTCTCGCCCGCCTCTGTCGCGCCCTCCGCGACTCGGCCTCTCGCTGCCTCGGGTTTCCTCGGTGCGAACGACTGATTCCTCGGAGCTGTCGTCACGGAGAGTCTCAGCGGATCGACTGGTCTCAGAGGATCTGGCTTCGGAGGGGGTAGTTTCCGAGGGTCTAGCTCGTCGGCTCGATGGTCGGTCTCGTCTCTCGCTGGTGCTTCGAGCTGGTGCCGCCTCGACTGCACCGTCATCCAGGTCATCGGACCGCCCTCGACGAGGAGCTCGTCGCTGAGAGCGTCGTTCCACCGGACCATCGATATCGTCCGATTCCAAAGTGCTTGAAGCAGCGAGGAAAGCCGGGGGTGGGGCTATCGATTGTCGGGGTGATTCGCTCTTCTCGGCGACCGACTCGCGTGGCTCTCTAGGCTCTCTCTGAGACCTCGGCTCTCGTGGCGGTCTCGGCTCGCGCGGTGGTCTGGTGTTCTCTTTGCGTTCATTCCGCTCCCGTTTGCGGCCCCCAAAGGAAACGACTGGTTCCTCATCGGTCGAGGCAAAAGTCTCGGCTGGGTTCGGTGCAGATGTTTGTTTGGCTTTTGTTTCCGTTGGTTCGACCGTGCTTTCTGCATCATCGTTCCAGTGGCTGGGCTTACCACTCTTTTTGCCACCTCGAACGTTTGACGAAGACTTCGGTTCGGGGCGTGGTTCTCGGGACGGTGCATTCTGTTGTTTAGCCACTGGCTCGATCGCAGCCCGACTGTCATCGGCTTTTGATTCCGTGCTGGCGGCAGACTGAATCCCAAAAAAGGATGTGACCGCGTCCCAACCCGATCGAAGCTTTGACGGTTCCTTAGCCACCGATTTACTCGTTTCCACGATCGCCGTCGACTCTTGCGGTTGGGCGATTTCTTTTGCTTTGGTACCGGCTCCATCGGTCCCTTTTTTGGACTGAGGAGAAAGTGATGGGGTACCGAGGAGATTTGCCAAACTGTTCCAATGATCCGACATATATGCAGTTCGTTTGTGCCTGAGCCATTCTGGCGTCAGTAAAAGTAGAAAAAATAATAAGGCGACAGCTCGACTACCAGCGTCTAGTGGTCAGATAGTGTGCTTCCCTACAAACTTCTTCTAATTCTAGCAAGTGGTTTGTGGTTTGAGGATAACCCGTTTCTGGAGTCAGGTCGAAATCCTCCGGATTTCGGACGCTTCTTTTAGAATTGGCGGCAAGAAAGTTGACAGCGGGGGGGACAAGGCCGTAATCTGGATAAGAGTGTCAAAAAAACCTGAGTTGATCGGGTCTTCTCCTCTTTTTCAGTGGTGTTGCCATGATTTGGAAATCCTTAGCCAGACGTTTCTTATTGGGTTTGGTGGTTGCATCAGGGACAATAGCCGCGTCAACTTGCTCGTCCGAGGCTTGGGCGCAGAACTACGTGGAAATCCCGCCTCCTATTTCAAACCAGGAGGCGACCAAGCTTTCTAGAGACCGGTCAAAGATCCTTAGAGGCGAAGGGGATCTGAAAGTGATGTTGGAGTACTACGCAAAATATTTAGTACCCTCGATGACGGAGGGAAGCCTAGCCAAGCAAGCCAGGATTAACAACATTCGAACAAATCTGCTCGGTGACGCGGACACCGCTTTGAAAACTAAGACGATCACAAAAGATTTTAATCGTGGCTTAATTGCCTTGCTGCTACCCGTGGTCGAAAACAAACCTCTCAAAATTCTAAAGGCCGAAGATAAGAATCTTCAAGACGGTGAAGAGTATTGGCCTGCGAGTCGTATCAACGCTATGGCTGTGATGCTGGCCCTCAACGAAGCACCTGCAGCGGCTCAAGTTCCACCGGTTCCAGAAAGAGCATTGCTGCCCGTTTATAATGATCTACTCAAAAATCCAACGCTCGACGCGATCACTTATATGGCTCTCCAAGGAGTGCAACGCCAATTGAGGTTTGACGCCTCGACCTTTAAGCCAGAAGAGCCCGCCAAACCGAAACATGTTCCCGAAACAGGCCGAGCTGCTTTGGTTCAGTCGATCGAGAATCTTCTTAAGATTGAGAAACCAGCGTTTCGCACCGATGCCGCTCACGAGAAATTAAGGGAGCAATGTCTTGTTACCTTAACTCTGCTGTCATCAACCGCTGCTCCCGATGCACCATCAGGGACTAAAGCGGCTGAAGTTGTCACGAGCTTGGTCTCGGAAATCATGCTCGCGGAAAACGCGTCCGAGTGGATCAAGGAGTCGGCATGCCGATCCATTGGGATGGTTCAGCTCGCTAAGCTGCCTGACGACCAACTCGAAAAGCTCTACAAAGCCTTTGCAGCCTACGGCATTAAATCGATCAAGGATTGGCGAGTACGTGTGGTTAGCTCCACAGCCCTAGCAGCGGCGGGTGGACCTGGCGGGCCTGGCGGTATGGGTGGACCAGGCGGACCTGGTGGTATGGGCGGACCAGGCGGCTATGGAGGTGCAGGTGGTCCCGGCGGTCCTGGTGGTGGTGGGCTCGGAGGTGGTGGCGGCGGTGGCGGAACCGATGGCGAAGGGGGATTCGGTTATGGTGGTGGGGCTGGAGGCGGCCCAGGCGCGCAATCACAACCTCGCCAAACGCAACCTCCCGAAGTAAAAAACGCGAGACGATTAGCCCACCAACGCTTCGAGGCCCTACACCTGGCTATGAATGGTAAATCACGTAAGTGGCCTTCCACTCACAACATGAACAAGGTTCAGGGCAAAGAGCTTGGATTCTCCGTCCTACTCAAGGAAAACGAAAAACAGGCAAGCCTTTTAAAGGACCTGATCGAAAAGCTCGAAGCCTGCCAAGAAGAATTGGGTGACGAAAAGATCATGGCTTTAGCAGAGCTAACAGGCAAGATTCGGAAGCCGATCGCAGAGTTGCGGGTCGCGTTCGAATTGTTCTCTGGTGAACGCGAAGTCGAAGATCTTGGGGCAGGTATTGAGCTAACTCCCTAACGGTCTTGCTGTTGACGGTCGTTAGGACACCCTCGCTTTCGCAGCGTCTTATGTTCGAAAAAAGAATTCGTATTGGATTCTTTGTTTGGCATGGGTTTCTCGATGCGCGTCGCTATCGCTCTAGTTTGGCCATTGCATCCATGTAAAGCTCTTGGGATATCTCATCCTCGAGATACTGCTTAGAAAGAATATACTTCTGAATTCGTTTGGCATCTTCCTCAATATGCCCCAAGCGATAGGCGACTCGATCCAGACGATAGTTGTCATGAAGATCGAGCAACTTCACTTGCCTCGCCACCGGATTGCGTTTTAGCTTCGTGACGTAAAGGGCGTAACTCTCGCTCAAATCATGCGTGAGCAATTCAATCGCGGTAATTGCTTCTGGCGAAATGCCTTGTGCGATTAACTCATCACGGGTCGCCTCCGTGTCTTCGAGCAGATCATGTAACAAGGCGGCTTGCTGCACGATCGGATCGTTCGACATCAGAGCCACTCGCAATAGATGAAGCAGATACGGCGCACCCGATTTGTCTCGTTGTCCATGGTGAAAACGGACCGCTAAAGCAATCGCTCGTTCTACGCGGTCTGAATCAGAATCATCCACTTCGTTGTTTCCTAACTTTCTTGGATCAGCTTCAAGCACAGATCCTGGATCTGGCGTGGATCGGCATTCTTGTTTTTCTTTTTGGCTTGGCCAATCAACGAAGCGATGGCTTTGGGGTTTCCTCCACGGACTTTTTCAATCACATCAGGATTCTCCGCCAATAGTTCTCGGCAGAGCGATTCCAGTTCAGATTGATCCACAGCTACGACCGCATGATCTGCAATGAGCTTTGCAAGATCTAGCTTAGGTGCAGCTAGAAGTTTTCCGTAAACCTCGCGTCCCCTAGCCGTGTCGATCGTCCCATTATCGATCGCTTTCAGAATCGTCGCCAATGATTCCGATGTAATCGGAAAATCATCGATCCCAATCGAATGATCATTGAGATAACGCAAAACATCTTGCAACATCCAGGCAATCGCTCGCTTGGGCTGCGCACCGGCGTGTATCGTTGCTAGCAAGTACTGCACCAACTCACGACCTTGCTGCACCATCACCTCGGCATCAGCGGCCCTCAAATTGAGCTCTTCGATTAACAGTGTACGAGCCGTTTGTGGTGTCAAGTTAGCCTGTTCGCGTTGAGCTTCGATATCGGTCTCGCTGATGACGACCGGGACCAAGTCTGGGCACGGAAAATAGCGGTAATCGGCTGACTCCTCTTTTTCTCGTTGGAGCAATGTCTCCCCTGCGTCATCGTCCCAGCCACGCGTCTGCTTGGGGGCTTGTCCAATCGTTTTGCCATCTTCCAAAAACTGCTCGTATTGTCTCGATGCCTCATACTGAATGGCTCGCTCGACCGCGCGAAAGCTGTTTAGGTTTTTGATTTCAACAATAGGCGTCGCCAGAATTTGGCCGTCCCGCTCGATGTGCAAGTTTACGTTAGCGTCTGCACGGAGAGACCCCTCCTGCATGTTGCCATCGGTCACCCCGAGGTACATCATCAGCAGACGCATCTCGGTAAGATAGTTCTTGGCCTCTTCCGCCGAGGATAAATCCGGTTCGGAAACGATTTCCAGCAGAGGTGTTCCCGCTCGGTTTAAATCGATGCGAGTGTCAGCGCTCCCATGCACCTCATCGTGAATACTTTTGCCGGCGTCCTCCTCTAAATGGGCTCGAATGATTCGGATCTTCTTCGTAACAATAGCTCCCGTTTCATCTTTGCTTTCAATGACGAGATAGCCTGGACCACAGATGGGCAAGTCGAATTGACTTGTTTGATAGCCTTTGGGGAGGTCAGGGTAAAAGTAATTTTTTCTATCCCATTTGGTAAAAGTTGCAATTTGCGAGTTCAATCCACATCCCGCTCGTATTGCAAAATCAATCGCAGTCTGATTCAAAACGGGAAGCGAACCTGGTAAACCGAGGCAAACGGGGCAGACCTGCGTGTTAGGCGGATTGCCAAAGATCGTGCTGCAACGACAGAACAATTTCGTGTTGGTCTTCAGTTGGACATGCACTTCGAGGCCAATTACCGTTCGGTAAGATACTGCCATTTTGGTAAACTTTAAGGTCGGAATATGAAACGATTGGTGAAGATGGACGATATAGAGTATTCCTAGTTCCATCAACCCCCACCGCGAGTGCGTTTCGAAACGTTATTTTATACGTCATCGATTGCCTGAGTGTCTCATGTTGTTACTATTCCAAAGCACATGCAGCAACGACCGCAGAAGCTAGGCCTCGTAATTTGGCCCGGACTCGTCAAGGCGGATAAGCTCGGTATGTTGGAGAACTCCACAAACCGTTCGCTGTGAAAAATAGGATGCTTGATTCCAGGATGGAACGATAATTGCATGTTCGGAACAAAGAATCGAACATGTCGATAACTCGGAGTGCAAGGGTCTATGTCAAGTTGATCCACACACCATAGGGACCGAAGACTAGCCGATCTGGCTAGTCCGAGTCAAGGAAGGGGCACTAGAAAAATGATCCGACGATTTATCTTTACCATTTTGTTTGCAGTCTGTTTCGTTTCCTCAGCTTTCGGAGGGAGCGATCGAGTTGCGTTTGACGTCAATCCACTCGTGGTTGCTAGGGACGTTACTCAACCCGGTCTCTTGAGCCACTTGCCCAATTCTCGCCAAGTTGAAACGCAGCTTGATATCTCCGCTCTGTTCTCACCGGGACAAGAAGCGCAAATCACGGAATATACCGTTCGAGTTCTAAGTCGGCATGAAGATGTTCAAGTTGCCGATTTCTCTCCACGAACCGAGATGGTTTCCGATGTGGTTGGCCCGATGCAAATCGTTCAAGATTCCGATCGAAATCGCGAGGCAGCTATTCGAGGCATTGGTGGATACCCAGGAGTGGGGACTGTTCAGGGGTATGCTTATGGTCATGATCGCAATCATGAAACGGTGGCGTTTGAAAAACGAGCTTCCATGGAATTGGCCACTGCATCCGGAACTCTAGCGCGTCGAAGAGGCGTTTACTTTAAAGTGAAGCAGTCCACTCAAAACACACTCGAAGGCTCCAGGCCTTTTCGCATCGTATTCGAAGTTCCCAAAGACTGGCGAGCTGATTTGTTGGATGTTGCCATCGAGGCTGTTGGTATTGATTCGAATGCAAACAAAAGACCTCGCATCTTATCGGTGCATCGATTTGTTGTGGCCATGTATCAAGAATTTGATGACGCCGCCGCACAAGCTGCCACGAATTACATGAAACAGCAGCGACGATTGAGCTATTTTGCTAACAACTATGCCACAACGATCGAACAACGAAGCTTTCCAACGCCTTTGCACAAGCTCGGAGCTAAGCTCGATATCTACCAGCCCAATATACCCCAAGATTGGTTCGAAGCGATTGTGCATCAGCCCGGTACCAAGTATCCGATGATGAAGCTTTCGTATCTCCCTGTCGACTTGCGAGTCGAAATCCTAAATTACCTCGATCACAAAGAGTTGATTGAGTCTTTATCAGGGACGACCGATTTCTCTCGCGTCGCCACTCAACCGATTCCACAATTCGCGACACGCTAAAATAGGCACGTGAAAATCGGTGTCGCTGTGAGCGATTGATCAAACCGACGAACACCAGCCCGGTTGAGGTTCATTATGGATCACGCCCGGGCTGGTTCGCTTGTCAGTAATTCGCTGGATCGCTGATTCGACAGCCTGGTTTGTTGCCAATGGCTCCAGCTTGAGACGAAACACCCGAGACTCTCCGCCCGCCAAGGTTATGACGCGTTTGTTCTTTTCTTCAAAGGACTTTACGTTGGGAAAACCCGTCGCGGGTTCTAGTCCGACCACATAACCGTCTTCGACAGCCGCAGTATTCTTCCAAAGATTAAAGTAGGGCAGAGTTCTCGTGCAGAACTGAACAGACAATCCACTGGATTGATTGGCCGATGCGATCATGGCTTCGGACCAATGGTTGGCGTCAGCCGCAGCTTGCATAAAGTAGACCTGCTCTGCGAATCCCGACTCAGGACCTTCGCAACGATCCCAGCTCTCTACTGCTTTGGCAGCGGTCGCATCGCGTGGGCAAATCGTCTTGGGGGTCGCGTGAATCCTAGCGCCCGCTTCGACGACCGGTTGACCAATGTTGATGTGATAGAGCAATTGCATGCTTGTCGGCAACGAGCCTGGATTGGTCACCGTGTCGGTAATCTCGATGACAGAACTGCCAGCGCGGAATCTCATGCGGGTTTGCAGTTGCAGCGAATAGACTAAGAATCTGGCTTCTGTGACCGTCGCGATTACGTCTAAGACTCCTTCCCGAGCGTCGACCGCTATCTCAACTTGGCTGGCCGGTAGATTGGCGATGCGGCCGTGCAGTGGATACTTGACCGTTCCGTTGCTCGCGAATTCGGGGGCTCCGTTGCTGTGGAGACCGCAACGCACCAATAGCTCGTCAAAGCCCTCGAGCCATCCGATTCCGCTGCTATCGAGAACAGGAACTAAGCTCGGATGAACGGGACCGTCCACCGGGCTTTGCCAACCAAACTCGGTATCGTTGCTCCAGCATTTCCAGATCCCCATACCTCGATCGGCGAGCAACGCGGTCTTCATCGCGCCCGTATCGATAGTGAGAATCTCCATCCCCATCGCTTTGCCACCCCAGCACGAGGCGTCTCTGGCGTTTTCCCACTTAACCTGAAAGGAACCGGATAGCGTTTCAATCACGTCGGGGGGCAGGGAAACATGGTCAGCATTGCTGGCATTGATCTGACCACGCAACAACCAAGATTGCGATTCGAACTTAGTCGACATTCCCACGCTCCTTGAAAAACATGTTGAAGAGGATCACGTTGGTACCAAACGTTGGCTGAGCTTGGAAACGAACCAAGGCTCTACGACGGTGCCGCAACGCTGCAAGCGAAATCGAGTCGAGCTGCTAATTTACCATCAACCGTTACCTTGCCCGTCATAAAATACGCAGATGACACCACGTCATTTAGCGACACTTCAATGGTGACTGTATCTCCGGGGCGAACCATTTTTTTGAATTTAACGCCATCCAGCCGCGTTGCCACCGGAACGACTGACCCATCTTGTGGTGTGAATTGACTTAGCAAAATGGCTCCGCTCTGCAAGCAACACTCACAAAGGATTACCCCCGGGACCAACGGGAAGTTAGGAAAGTGCCCTTGCAAGAAAAATTCATCGCTCGAAAACGTCTTGCGACAAACGATTATCTTGTCCGTTTGCTCAACAACCTCATCGACCAAAAGCATGGGCTTACGGTGCGGAATAACCTTTTGAATCTGCTCGAGGGACATGGATGTAGTGGTCATGAAAATTCCGTTCTGAATCTTGCTGAGGAAGCGAGCTCCCCGAATAATTACGCGCACCAGCAACGTTCCCTCAACGGGCGAACACCGGTCGGAGTGAGAATAACGGATCAAATTCGAATATCAACCCCTTGAAATCGGCCGCTTGAGTCCTACCCAAACCATGAACTGCGAGATTTCGTGAGGAAGTGCAAACCGCAAAACGGTTTTCACCGTAGACCGTTAAGAGTTTTTCGAGCCACTCTAGACCCACCCTCGACCCAACTTAGTCCACCCCAGACCCAACCAGCCAACTTCGACCAATCTTGAGACCCGAACGCCCATGAATGCCACCGACGCTGTCGTTTCTCCTAAAAAAAGCCGGTGGCGAAAACTATTGATGAGCGGAGGCCGAATCTTTCTCGCTGGCGTATTGCTGGTCGTATTGTTTGTTGCAAGCTCGTTTGTGTTGGCTCGGATCCCGGTTAACCGAAGTTTTCAACACGCAGTGGACGATGGTATCGATATACTGCTGATCAATAACGGGGTACACGTCGACTTGGTGATCCCTTTAGATGAACCGTCATTTCGGATGCGACCATTGCTCGAGAGGGGGAACTACAAAACCGATCCCGATCTCTACACGCATGCAACGATTGGATGGGGGAATCGCAATTTCTATCTTGAAACGCCGACTTGGAGCGATATCAAACTCACGAATGTGCTATATGCTTTCACGGGCCTTGGGGAAACGACCGTGCATGTCGAACTGACAACAGGTTTTCTCTTTGGCTTGAAACGGGAACGTCAGCGACTGCTGCGATTAAGTCACAGCCAATTTCGATCTCTATGCGAACATATCGAACGAACGCTTAAGAAAGACAATCGAGGCAGCCCCCTGCCGATCGCTTGTGAACCATATGGCGATGCCGATTGTTTCTTTGAAGGAGTCGGACGTTATCATCTCTTTCGCACCTGCAACGTTTGGGTCGGCGAAGGGCTCAAGCAAAGCGGAGTTCGAGTTGGCTTCTGGACAGTCACTCCGAACTCGCTGTTCGCATGCCTACCCGAAGATGCTCCAAGACATTGAACCTTTCTCTGAGTTTTCGCAAAAGTGTGTTTATGAGAATCAAACCAGTTTATCACCACGATCTTGAGACCCCTTCTGGACCGATGCGAACGCATTGCTTTATGCCCCAAACGGACCGCACCGTTCCTGCATTGATTTTGTATAGCGAGATCTATCAGATGACGGGACCGATCGCCCGCACGGCTGCTATGCTGGCAGGCCAAGGTTACCTGGTGGTCGTGCCTGAAGTGTATCACGAGTTTGCAGAGCCAGGCGAAGCGTTCGCCTACGACAAACCAGGGACGGACCGTGGTAATCTTTTGAAAACGACTAAATCGATCGAAGCCTTTGACGCGGATGCGAAAAGCGTGATCAAATTTCTGTTGGCCTCTGAGGAATGCAATCAGCGGATCGCATCGATGGGGATCTGCTTGGGTGGTCACTTGGCCTTTCGCGCAGCGATGAATCCAGAAGTTTCGGCGGGTATTTGTCTTTACGCAACCGACATACACAAGCGAAGCCTTGGGGCGGGGATGAACGACAACACGCTTGATCTCATTCCAAACCTCAGGGCAGACATGCTAATGATCTGGGGCAGGCAAGATCCGCACATATCGGGTGAAGGCAGGCGCTTGATTTACGATGCGATGGCAAACGCCAACGTGAGGTTTACATGGCATGAGTTCAATGGCGAACACGCTTTTATGCGAGACGAAGGGCATCGCTATGACCCCGCATTGGCACATATGGTCTACACGCTTGTTTATCAACACCTGCATCAGACTCTATGCTGATAGCGTGTCGTGCGTCTATACTCACAAGCGGCGGTGCGGAGCGTTTGGTTAATCGGTCTCTTCCCAATAGTCTTCGTCGTTCTCTGAGACCATCGCCTCTTCTGATTCGCGTTCTTTCTTTTTCTTAGAAGACTTGGGTTTCTTAGGTGTGTCATCCCAGCCTTCGTCTCGTCGAATCTTTTTCCCTCGTTTTCCAGAACCCGATGATTCGGCCGCTGCATTAGCTCGCATAGTCTCCCATTCGGCGACCGAAATGGTGACTTCTCTGGCTTGCGATCCGTTATACTCCCCGACGATTCCATCCTCAGACATGAAATCGATCAATCGTGCTGCTCGACCGTATCCTATACCTAAAGCTCTCTGTAGCAGCGAGCAACTGCCCCGCCCCTCTCGGACGACAATGTCCACCGCAGCTTCATACAGATCATCTCGCTTTTTGAACGTCCCCGGCTTCGCCTCTCCACCATCTTGATTGACTTTAAGCTGCACTAGTTCTTGAACAAAGTTCTGCACACCCCCCATGCTGCAATGATCGACCACGGCGTTGATCTCGTCATCGCTCAGATAGGTACCCTGGCCTCGCAATAGCTGACTCGTGCCTGGCCACAAGAACAACATGTCACCGTTGCCAAGCAGTTTGTCAGCCCCCATTTCATCGAGAACAACGCGGCTATCGGTACGGCTTGCGACTTGGAAGCTGATTCGAGCGGGCAAATTACTCTTGATCAAGCCTGTGATGACATCGACGGTCGGTTTTTGAGTTGCTAGGATCAAGTGAATACCCACGGCACGGCTCTTCTGTGCCAAGCGGATAATGTGCGCTTCGACTTCTTTACCCGCTGTCATCATCAAGTCCGCCATTTCGTCGACCACGATAACAATAAAGGGTAAATGATCGGGAATCATCTCTGCTTCATCGGGTGACTCCGGTTTGAGTCGTTCGATCAACTCTTCTCGCCCTAACTGATTGTAGTTCGTCAAGTGACGAACACCTGCCTTGGCCAGCAAGGAGTATCGCTCCTCCATTTTGTCGACCGCCCAAGCCAGAATGGCTTCCGCTTTTCGCATGTCGATGACGACCGGGTGCATCAAGTGAGGTAGTCGGCCATAACAGCTCAGTTCCACCATCTTTGGGTCAATCATCAACATTCTGACTTCATCCGGTCTCCTCGTCATCAAAATTGATGAGATGATAGAGTTGAGACACACCGACTTACCGGTACCTGTTCGCCCTGCGATCAACAAGTGTGGCAAGCTAGCCAGATCGACCGTTAGAGACTTTCCGGAGACATCTTTGCCCAGGAACAATGGGATCTTCTGTTTCTTGATTTGTGGTCCGCTCTCTTCAATGACTTCTCGCATGCGAACAACTTGGCGTTTTTCATTTGGCACTTCAATACCGACACTGTTCTTGCCAGGAATCGGTGCAACAATTCGAACGCTTGGAACTCGTAACGCGATAGCGATATCGTCTGCCAAGCTCGTGATTTTGCTCAGCCGCAAGCCCGCTTCCAGTTCGATTTCGTACTGAGCAATAACAGGACCCGTCTCGATTTCAACAACCTTGACGTTGAAACCGAAGCTATCAAACGCTTGTTCGAGTAATTTAGCTTTGCGGCGAACTTCTTCGTTCTGCTCTTCGTAACAGATGTCATCCGACTCCGTCAGTAGATCCAGTCCTGGGAGAACGTATTCTTCGCTTCCTTCGGGAAGTTTTGTGTCATCCATATCCTTGATGGAATCGGCGGGATCTTCTTCAACTGGTTTCTCTTCTTCCTGTTCTTTGTCCTTCCTGTTCTTGCGACCGTTTTTAATCGTGGGTACATGTTCTTCGATATGTGCCGCGTCGGTTCGCACCGTCATGCTGCGTGGCTTTTTAGGCGTGACCTCGGTAACTGTCTCTTCTTCATCGGACTCGCTATGGATTTCCTCGTCTTCGAACTCATCGTTCGAGTACTCGTCTCCCTCGACTCCCTCGTCCGCTTCTTCTTCGTAGTACTCGTCTTCGTAACCGTCCTCTACGCCTTCATCGTCGCCGTACTGTTCTTCATAGTCCTCGTCTTCGTCATCATTGGCTTTTGGAGCGGGCTTCTGCGACAGTTCGCTTAATGGAACCGGCTTGGGAGCGGTCAAATCGGTCCGAACGGGGCCTCGTCGTTCCGATGCCAAATCGGCAATGGAAACGTTGCCTTCCGCCCGTCGGCCAATCCGAATGCTAGGACCGTCTGCCGTGTTAGCAACAGCCTGCGCCGAAGTGGCGTTACCCTCTTCCTGGTTCGTTGTCCCTGTTATCGCGGTCGCGATGCTTTGGATGGCACCTCGGACGCTAGAGAAACTCATGCCAGTGTTCGGCTTCTGTTCCATAACAGGTTCTGCCATGGCAGGCACGCTGGCGGTTATCGAAGTGGGGTCCTGCCTCAGTGTCAAAGATGCTGGTAAATCCGAACGCTTGGGTGAAAAGGTACCTTCTAGGAGTTCTTTGTGTCTTCCAAAATTCCAGCGCGGAAGTCGAATGTATCTCGCCGCGATCATGGTGAACGTAGCACCATAGCCGAAATAGCTAATGATGGCGTATTCAGTACTCAGCAAAAGTCCTCCGATGAAAATGCTGATGACCATGACGACCGACCCCCCTTGGCCTAATCGCGCATCCATCCACAAGTTGGCAACAGCTCCGAGATAGCCACCGCCACCCACCGGAACCGCAACGTAAGGCTTCCAACCAAACCGGTCAGGCATGCAGCAAACGGCTAACAAGATCAAAGACCAACCAATCGATCGGCCCAGCGATGAGGCCCATGGTTTCTGACGGAGCATGACTATGCCCGACAAGAGCGTTAAACCTGCAATCAGATAAGCCCCGATTCCAGTGCTTTGAATCAAGAGATCGCTCGCTAATGCACCAAAGTAACCACATGCATTCTGCAATTTTTCGTTGGGTGGATATGCGGCTGGTAGCGGTTGATAGAAAAAACCAAGCGGCTTTGGTGTGCTGCCAAGACTATCGGCAGGATCGTGCGTCCACAAAGACAACCACAGGAATGCGGAGAAAGCAAACATGCAGACCGCTACGACGTCCCATCGAACGGATCGTTGATTTTCCATGTTAACTTACCCTCCAAACACCCTAAACACACTGGCCCACTTCAATCTTCGGCAAAACCGCTGGGAATCCTCTATAGACCTCGCCTGGACCATGCTCATTCGATACGATCCTCACAATCGTACGAGTACTTTGTTTTTTGTTGCGTGGTTGCTTTAGAAATGTTTGGCATTATCAATTTAGGGAAACCAGCTGGCCCGACGAGTCGCGATTGCGTGAATCATATCCAGCGGTTAATTCGGCCTGTGAAAGTTGGGCATGCAGGCACTCTCGATCCGATTGCCTCCGGGGTGTTGCTCATTCTGGTGGGTCAAGCCTCCCGTTTGACGGACTGTGTTCACGACCTAGACAAAGAATACGTCGGCACGTTTCAATTGGGAGTCACGAGCCCGTCCGCCGATACCGAAACAGAGATCGAAGTCGTTCCTGATGCACCAGTCCCGACCATTGATGAGCTTGATGCTGCATTGAATCTCTTTCGAGGAACGATCTCGCAAACGCCACCCATTTATTCGGCTCTTCGAATCGACGGCAAACGGGCTTACGATCTGGCACGAGCCGGCGAGACTCCAGACATCCCGTCCCGACAAGTGACGATCTTCGAGCTGGAGATTTTAACTTATGAATATCCGCGATTGGTATTACGCATCTCCTGTAGCACGGGAACTTACATTCGATCGATTGGTCGAGATCTGGCCCGATCACTAAAAAACGATGCCATCATGACCGATTTGATTCGAACTCGAATTGGGCCTTTTTCATTCAGAGAAAGCGTCTCGCTCGAATCGATGGATTCTAAAGCTAAGATCTCTGACGCAATTCAATCGCCACTCATCGCTCTTGAGTCAATGCCCAAACTTACGCCCAATGCGGAATCGCTCCAGCGACTCAAAGATGGTCAACATGTCCGGCTCGATACTCACTGCTCCGCCCCTGATCAATTACACGTGGCACTCGACCTCAATCATCAACTTCACTCGCTTGTCCGGTACCACGCGGACGATCAAACATGGAAAGTCGAAAAGTACTTTCCACCTCCTTAGCCCACCACTTTAGTCGTATCGTTGATGATTGATTATCGTTGATGATTGATTAAGGTGTCGTCGATGGTGCGGAAGAAATCTTTAAGCCGACGATACCAATCACGATTAGCAAGATGCTGAAGACTCGAAACCAGCTGATCGGTTCGTTAAAGAAGACAACACCAGCAGCGGCCGTTCCGACGACTCCTATTCCAACCCAAATGGCATAAGCGGTACCGACCGGTAAGTCACGGAGTGCGATTCCTAGGAGCATCATGCTCACGGCCACCGCAATGAGGGTCCCTAGAGTTGCCCAACCCCGCGTAAAACCCTCTGTGAATTTGAGCCCAACAGCCCACGCGACCTCGAACAAGCCTGCGAAAAACAGAATAACCCAAGCCATGCTACTCTCATACCCGTGAGCTGTAAATTGATGTGTCAGACCCGGAACGCTATGGCTTTACCTTCGTTTCAATGACTTTAGCCGTAGAGTCGATGGTGTTGTTCGCATTAGAGTCATCGTCGCTCTCGAGTGTGTCATCGAAGCCGTCATCGAAATCATCATCATCATCATCATCATCTAGGAAATCGTAGTCACCCATGGTGCCTAATCGCCCGATTTGTTCGCCGGTTAATGAGGCACTGTAGGTAAAGTTCGTTCCACCCAGCTTGGTGAGTGTAGCAAGGATCTCCATCTGTTGGATTTCCGACTCATACGGGCCTGCGATGTAAGTTGGCTTTCCATTGAGACCGAACTCAAAGTTGTCCGTACATTCCGATACATCGACGTCGAAGAATATGGGAAGCATCATTGCAGTGGACCTGTGTGGTGCGAAGCCAATCTTTCCCGCTTCCTCGACAGCGAACGTGATCAGCTTTAACGCATAGGCCGGAGTCACGGTGCGTCCATCCCGGTCTTTGACATAATCGGTCAATCTTGCTAAATCGACTGATTTCATAACCTGGACATTCTTGACACCCAAGCAATATCGATCCACCAGGAATGCACAGCCGACCGGACCCATCGGTGAGTTGCGCACGCAAATGATATTGTGTAGACCAGATTCTTCACCAATCTCATAACATGCGTACCACGATCCCCGTTGCATGGCTTTGGCTAAATCCTGTGGTGTCGGATTCCGAACCTTGTTGGCTTCCTTGCGAACTTGAATCTCTCGCTTTTTCTTTTTGGCAAGTGCCTTTTGTCGCTTGCGTTCGTCTTTTGCCATGACTGCCTCCGTGTTGGGATTAGGGATCGCGTGTGCCCCTCGATTGTCATCAAAACGGGGAGTAATAATAGTCCCCCTGATTCAAGAGACCGTAACTTCCGGAACAAAATTTGAGTTACCATTTAATCAGGAGGTTTTGCCAAGATGGAATTCACGATTGTCGGCGACGAGTTGTGGGACAGGATGGAGCGAGCCGTGGAGAAGGTCAATGAGCGATTGAGAAAAACTGTGCGTATTCTGGAGGACGCAAAAATCCCCTATGCGGTCATCGGTGGACATGCAGTAAGGGCGTGGGTTGCCCAGGTCGATACTGCTGCGCTGAGGACGACTCGCGATGTGGATATTCTGGTTTGACCTGAGGACTTCCCTGCCCTTAAAGAAGCCATAGCTGTGGCGGGTTATCATCATCGCAACGTTTCTGGAGTGGAAATGTTTGTTGAGCATCCAGACGTCTCGGCTCGCGATGCCATTCATGTTTTATTCGTCGGAAAAGTCGAGCGAAAGGGTGAGGAGCCCAATCCTGATATCGAGCCTTGGGTTCGCTCTGATGACCTCAGAACCATTTCTCTGGAGGCTCTTGTTAGGATGAAGCTGAATGCCTTTCGGGATATTGACCGAGTTCACTTAAGAGACATGATTTCAGTAGGACTCATTGATGAATCCTGGCTGGAAAAATATCCACTGACATTGCGTCTTAGATTGAGCGAGTTGCTAAATGACCCAGATGGCTGATAAGACTTCATAGCCTCAATCGTGGTTCGTGTAGGATACCATGCTGCACAATGAAGCAGCCATACTACGTTGAGATCCCTCAGCGAGGTTTATTGGGCAACTGCTTTGATGCTTTGATCGCACCGCTTCGAATCTTGCTATGAATCCACTCCACGACATGCGATAAAACTTGATCCTTGGCTAACTCAAAGTGCAAATCGTGCAACATGTCTGGCCATAGCTTGATGCTGCAGATCGAACCTGCTCGCTCTGCAAACTCGCGACTAGCCTCGGCTGATGTGATGCGATCCGAAGTGCCGTGAATGATCAACGTCGGAGTTGTTAATTGGCTTGCTCTTAGCAACGTATCCTCGCCCGCTTCTAACATGCTAATTCCTAGTGCAGCGGAAACATGCCGTAAGATCAACGGGTCGTTCAAATATCGCTTGACCTCTTCAGGATCGCTCGTCAGATTCTGTGGATTGAGACCGGTGCCTAACGTGAGCGTCGGCCACAACTTGCCAAGCGTCCGGCCAATGAATAACTTCCACCCCGGAGGCTTGAATGCAGGGCGTAACAGTGGACTTCCAGCAATGATTCCATCCACGGGTTCTTCGCCAGAAATTCCGTGATGCAGAACAACTCCGCCACCTAAGCTCTGGCCGAACAATAACACTGGCGTTGTGAATTGAGAGCGAACTAAGCGGATGACCCTGATCAAATCCTTGGCTAAGACATCGAATAACGGCATGGAACCACCCGTTTTTCCATGGCCTAGCGCGTCAAATCCGAGAACACTGAAATTCGAGGCACAAAAAGTCTGGGCCACTGGTTCGAATCGGCCGGAGTGATCTCCCAAGCCATGCGACAAAATTATGACCGCATCAGGCCGGTCAACAGCCCACTTCCGCACAAAGAGACGACTGCCAGAGTTGGATTCAAGCCAGCTTTCGTTTGCCACTACACTGTGCTTGACGTCCATTTACCTTGCCTGCCGTTTATCTTTACAATCTTCTATCGAGAAATCTTAGGAACGGATGATGTGGTTGCGTCCGCTTTTGTCTCAGTCGCCTTCTCTTTTTCTGACTTGGCTAGCTCCTGCTCGACAGCTTGACTGTCAAGCTTTTTCGGCCAGTTGATCAATTCGAACGCGTTAACAATTTGGCTGTCCTCCGCGCCAAATACTTCGGCATCGTCTGCATTGAGCATGAACGCGAGCACAGCACGTCGCCCTTCATCGTTCGATATATGATAGTGTATCCAAATGACGTCGACATCTTTGACCCGCCCGTGCGATTCTACCCTAACGGCACGCATTTTGGCGCTCGTCACCTTCTCTGACGACTCCCGCACTATCGCCGACGAACCTGATAACGAGGTCTTTACGTCGGCCACAAACCCATCCATGCTTAATTGCCGACCAGGCTCAAAGTCAACCATATTGGTCACAATGCATTGGGCAATGCGAGCATTATCGACGATGAATCGATAAATGGCTTCCTCTCCATTGTCGCGAAACGTTACCCATTTGCTGTCAGCGATGAATCGAAAGTGTCCAAGATCGGATTGAAATTGGCGAATGCTGGCCGAGTCAATCGATGGCAGCCGATTGGAAACGGTCTCCAAGCTCTCGCCACTCGTCAGTGCATCGATTTGTTTTTTGCGGATTTGCACTTGAGCCAAAACTTTGTATCCGGGAGCTCGTTCGCTTATCTCTCGCTCTTCTTCGACGTTAGCGGCAAACCAAATGATCTCCCCAGCCTTGCGGTCCAATTGCGCTTTGCCATCAACCTCAATGGTGGTGCGAATCCCAGCCACTACTCCGTTAATCTTGCCTGTCAATTCGATCTGGGCGACATCGCTGTCAGCATCAACTAGGCAAGCGACCAATTCTCCATCGCGAATCGCATCCAAGCTTAACAATCGCGACGTGAGTGCATCGCTGAGCGACCACTTTTCGGTAACCTTGACCTGTTTCTTGGTAACGATTTCATCCAAAAATGTGCAATTTATCGGTAGCTCGATAAGATTCACCTCAGCGGTGAACATCGGAGCATTGAGGCCTGTGGTCAGCAGCCGTTTCGATGTTCTAGAGAAACGGACCACTTCCTGGCATTCCTCTCGTAGCGTAGTCTTGGTTAAGTGACGATCGACTTGAATGTCCGAACTGGCCTCAACGACGTTCAGTAGACTCGTGCAATCTATAAACCCATTATCAAATTGGGAATTTTCTTCGAAGTCTAAGGTGACGGTCGATTGGAACGGGGCTTTGCGAGCGATCGTGGTTCGCCCCTTGGCGTCAACCGCTTCGCTGATCTGGCTTTTGAGATGAACTTCTCCGTTGAGCTTGATAATGGCCCTAGCCCGGAAAGTCTTGGTTTTATAGCCATCCGTTTGGCTAGCTATCACAGGGCGAGAACTGGCGATTAGTCCAGCGCTAACAACCGCTGCCAAAATCTGACGTCGAGTTGGTTGAAATGCGATTTCAGTTTTACACATCACGATCATACCCTGCGAGGAAACGGAGACTCGTACGTTAGGATCGGTCTACGTACCGCGAAGACGTTACTAGAAGCGTTACAAACCGCAAAGCTTCAGCAAATTCGCAGATCAAAAATGCATGCATTCGAACGCTGGGTTCGCCATTGCATGGCTGGTCCCAGTGCGGCGTTGGTCCCAGTGCGGCCTTGGTCCCAGTGCGGCCTTGGTCCCAGTGCGGCCTTGGTCCCAGTGCGATCCTGAACCCAAGCCGATTTATGTGTCCAAAAACAAGGAGTCGGGATAATTCACTTTAACCAAGCAAAGTCCTTGTGGCGGAGCAGTCTGGCTCGATGAGTCTCGCACTTTCGAATCCAAAACCGATTGGATCCATCGATACCCAAACCGACCTACACCAATTTCACATAGAGCACCGGCGATGTTGCGCACCATGTTGTATAAAAAACCGTCAGCCTCGATTTCGATCCAAATATCTCGACCATCGTCATGTTCAAACGAAAGGACCTGTAAATCGTAGATCGTTCGTACGCTGGTCTTTCGTGGTGACCCCAAGGTTTCGAATGCTTTGAAATCGTGCGTCCCAACCAGCAAACTCGCAGCTTGCCTCATCGGCTCGACCTCAAGTGGCTTGGGATACCACCATTGAAAGGGATACTGCAACGCATCTGGTACTCGCGAATTGCGAACGGTGTAACGATATCGTTTACTCTGTCATCGCGAGTGGGATCGAATTCTAAAACGGCCTCACGACATCGCTTCACAACAATCGATCGCGGTAGATAGCGATTGATGGCAGGTACCAATCGTTCTGAAGGTGCCCTCCATTTCTCCAGTCGAAAGGTCGCGACCTGACCCATGGCGTGCACGCCCGAGTCGGTACGGCCACTCCCTCGAACAATAACATGCTCCGAAGTTGCTTGAGCGATGGCCTCTTGTAGCTTCTGCTGAATCGAAGTGGCATTGTTTTGAATTTGCCATCCTCCATACCTTGTCCCGTTATAGGACAAGGTGACGGCAAAATTTCGCAAGCCCGGAGGATTAGGCGTTGGTCCAGACACCGTCGACATTGCGCCATGCCTTTCTCGGATTGCTATCTTG
>JALOQS010000207.1 GCA_025459355.1 Pirellula sp. | reverse complement strand
GCATGACTCCACTCGAGGAGTTTGACAAGGCGTTTCGCGAAGAAATGAGTTTTGCAAAACGAGCCGGATCATAGTGTTTCGAGTTCTTCTGTCCGATGCCGCACAGTCTGACATTCGCAACAACGTTACTTGGTGGAGCGAAAACAGGTCCAGGGAAGAAGCTGAGCGATGGTACATTGCGGTCATGGAAAAGATCTATTCGCTCGAGCAGTTGCCGCTGCGTTGCCCTATTGCTCTCGAGTACTGCTGACCAATGCGGAAGGCAAACGCTTCACCACTGTAGAGGTAAGGTGTAAGGTGTAAGGTGTAAGGGAAGAGCCGCCGAGGGAAAGCAGGTTGCCGTGCGTGTCGTAGAAATAGACTTGCTTCCGCTGCTCGGCATCGCGGGCTACCGATTTGTAATCTGGTGGTTACTGCACTGTCCAAGAGTGGATAGCCGCTTAAATGGCAGAAAGATCGAACGCAGAAAAATAAGTCACGTATCTTTCTGCGTTCCATTTTTCTGCCCACTATAGATTTAGCCGTGAAGGCTAAGCGTGGGAACAACCAGCACGTAGATTGCATGGATTTGTCTTTACCCAATACCGAACTTCCGGTCTACGACCTCGATTCGGCCCGTAACACGTCCGCAAGAAAATGCTATCGACTCTTCATTTTCTTGCCCCCATTTTCTTGCCTCAATCCTTTAACACCCCTCAGAACGCCATTCACGGCCCCTCTCTCCAGGTGTTCGGCATTGTTTTTGCCTCGTTTCGTGTTCCCATCAAGTTCCAGTGCCGTAACTTCGGCGAGCCTTGTTACGGCCTACGCAGGGCCAAACAATTGGGGGCAATTGTTCTACTTTGGTTGGCCGATGACTTCTTTGCCGAGCCAGGGTTGCAAGACCTTGGGAACCTTGATGGTTCCGTCCGCTTGCTGATGGTTTTCCATGATCGCTATGATGGCTCGGCTGATTGCGATGGCGGTGCCGTTTAGCGTGTGAACGAAGTGGGTTCCCTTTTCGTTCTTGTTCTTGTAACGGATGTTTAAGCGACGAGCTTGATAGTCGGTGCAGTTCGATGTACTGGTTACCTCGCCCCACTCGCCGTCGGTGCCTCGGCCTGGCATCCAAGCTTCTAAATCGTATTTGCGATAAGCCGGCCCACCGAGATCACCCGTTGCGGTGTCGACAACTCGGTATGGGATCTCCATCGCGTCGAATATGTCGCATTCCAGTTGTCTTAGCTCTTCATGAAGCGCGTCACTTTGGTCCGGCTGCGAAAATGCGAACATCTCGATTTTGGTAAATTGATGGACTCGGTACAGTCCTTTGGACGCGCGACCTGCGGCTCCCGCTTCCGTTCGGAAACAGTGGCTGATGCCGACAAGCTTGAGCGGTAGCTGTTCGGCTTCGATGACTTGCCCTGAGTACATACCACCAAGCGTGATCTCAGCCGTTGCCACCAAATTCAAATCGGTGTTCTCAATGCTGTAAATTTGTGTTTCAGGACCACGAGGTATAAAGCCAATCCCATGCAGAGTATGCGTGTTAGCAACGTCGGGCGTCGATACAGGCACAAAGCCATTCTTGACGAGCAACTGGACGGCGAACTGCTGAAGGGCGAGTTCGAGCAACACAGCGTCGTTCTTGAGAAAGTAGAACCCCGCTCCTGCAACACGCGCTCCGGCCTCAAAGTCGATCATGTCATGCTTCTTGCCCAGCTCGAGGTGATCAAGTGGCTTAAAGTCAAACTTAGGAATCGGCGTCTTACCAAGAGCGATTTCTAGGTTCGCTTGATCGTCGTTACCAATGGGAGCGGCTGGGTTGGTCATGTTGGGGATATGGGCCAAAATATCCAACACCGTTTTGTCCAGCTCATCGTGGGACTTTTGAGCGGCCTCTTTCTGTTCGCGGAGGGACTTGCCCAACTCTTTCAGCTTTTCGCGTTCTTCGGGAGTGGCTCCCTTCATCTTGTTGTTAAGATCGTTGGCCTGACGATTAAACTCTTCGGCTTCAGCTAAGAGAGCTCGACGCTTGGTTTCCGCATCCATGAATCGAGTCAGACTATCTGCAGGAACTCCACGGTTAATGCAGTTTTGGCGAACGGCTTCGAGGTTTTCGAGGACAAATTTACGGTCAAGCATCGATTCAAGGTCTCGTTAAAGTTAACTAGATTTGCTAGCAGTCGTGCTGTGCTACGATCGCTTCGGCCAGTGTGTGCACAATTTCGGCTCAAGGCTCGCTAGGACAGCAGTTCAATCATCACGAAGTGTATCGAATTGTTAAGATCGTTCCAGATTAACTAAGGGCGTACCGGCGATTCCCTCAGCGAACTCCGAGCGGATTTCGCGAAATTGCTCGAAATTGCACGAATTTTGCAAGAGAAAACAGCCCTCGCAGATAGCGTTTAGGAACAGGACGGAATCCAGGGGGCTTGGCTCACGAGCTCCGCGGCTGCTGATCGGTTATTCATCGTTCTTAATAAAACCATCACTGTGTCTTTACCGTGGTCGCATCGAATCTTAACGAGCGAGGCCTACGATGCTCACATGAATTTCTTGTCTGCTTGTACCGGCAGTGGGACGACCAGATGTTTGTTTTGACTTTCTAGGAGAATAAGGACTTAGCTATGACAAAGCAGCAAGGCCTAAAGCGTGGGTTCACTTTGGTTGAACTCTTAGTGGTGATCGCGATTATCGGAATCTTGGTTGGTTTGCTCCTACCAGCAGTGCAAGCAGCCCGTGAAGCGGCTCGGCGTATGCAATGCTCGAACAATCTCAAGCAAATGGGATTGGCTCTTCACAACTATGAGAGCACTTTCAGAAAGCTACCGCCTGCAGCATACGGCGCGAGCCAACTAAGAGGCGAACCATCGGGAGAAGATGATGACGGATTCGGCTGGATGGTTTCGATTCTTCCCTATATCGAGCAGCAACAACTATTCGAACTCATAAATCCAAATGGGCACTTCGGAGTCCTGGGTAACCAAACCATTCGAACACGTGTTTATCCGGAAATTCCTGCCGGCCGAGTCTTTCGAGGCGGAGATCAAATCGTCTCCACCTATCGTTGCCCATCGTCAGCATTGCCAGAACGAGTGCCAGCACTGTGGTTGGTTCCTGGCAGCCAACTGGTTGGTGGTGGTGCCATTCCAGCTCAGCACCCTATGACTTATCGGACACGCGACCTCCGATTACAAAGGTGCTGGTGGTAGCTGCAACGGTGACTTTGGCGTTCTTCACAAGCTTTGGGAGGCACCTCCAGCACGTTTCGCTGAGATTACCGATGGTTTGAGCAACACCATTATTGTAGGTGAATCCTCCTATGTAACAACAACGACATCGGCTAGTGCCCGTCGAACCACTCCACCGACGGCTTTCCGGGATTGGCCGACATGGATCGGTATGTTTGGGGATGGGCAAGACGAAACAGTTCGTATCAACGGCAGAACAGAAAGCCCTATCAACGCACAGGTTAACCCCAACACAATGTACTTTGCGATCAATGACGACAATGCGTTTAGTTACCACCCAGGTGGTGCTCAATTCGCTTTTTGCGACGGATCAGTTCAATTTATCAGCCAAAACGTTGCCATTCAAACCTATTGCAATCTTCACGACAAGCGTGATGGGCAGCCAATCGGCTCTTGGGAGTAAGCGTAGTTCCCTGCAGCGAAGTATTTGACGTGGATGTCTCAATCTACGTCGTTTTGCTGCACAAGATCATAAACACAGGAGATAACAAATGAATAGCAAACGATTTGTTTTATTGTTGGTTGTGTCCACACTCATCGGATGTAGCAAAGGAGACTTCCCAACTGCTAAAGTCGAGGGTGTTGTGCTATGCGAGGGCAAGCCGGTTGCTGATGCGACTGTTTACTTTGAACCACTGCAGGGGACTGGTCCCGACAATTCTATGTTTGTGGGAAAACAGGGGTTTGCATTTACCGATGGTGAGGGCAAGTTTCAAATATCGACTTACTTCCCTGGCCAAAATGACGGTGCGGTCGTTGGCAAACATCGAGTTCGTGTTGGTCGTGGTGATGCGAAATGCAATTGCCAGATGAGCGACCAAATCGATGTTATGCAAGTCGACGTGAAGGCTGGAGAAGTTAACAAGTTTGAACTCGTTTTAAAGCCCGCCAGTGCAGCGGAAATCAAACAAGACAAGAAGAATCGTATTCTTCAAGGACTCGAAGAAGACGGGACCTAACACCTGTGAGTTCGGCTAGTACTGCTATTGAGTCCTCTTCGCTTCGTGTTGATGGGTTGATGAATTGGCTTCGTCAACCCATTGATGCGTCAAGCGTTGTCTTGTTTCGTGTCTCCTTTGGTATCGTTCTTGCCGCTTGGGCTTGGAACTATCTCAGCACCGGCCGCGTCACACGACTATACATTGCACCCAAGTTTCACTTTCCTTATGGCGGATTCGAGTGGGTTCAACCACTCCCCGGAAACTGGATGTATGCACCATTCGTGGCATTGCTTGTTCTTGCCTTGCTCATCGCGGCAGGCCTGTTCTATCGAGTTGCGACGCTACTGTTTGCCATTGGAATCACCTACGTATTTCTACTCGAGCGGACGAATTACCAAAACCATTACTATCTGGTCTGTTTGGTTGCCTGGACGCTAACGCTGTTGCCTTTGAATCGTCTGGTTGCGGGAGATGTCTGGCGCGGTACGGTCGTGGAGCATCCCTGCATTCCACGTTGGGTTTTACTCATTCTCCAATTTCACATTGCAGTTCCCTACTTTTATGGTGGCGTTGCCAAATTCACGCCCGATTGGTTACTTGGTCAGCCGATGGGTATTTATCTAGAGTCCAAGAGTAACTGGCCATTCATTGGGCCTTGGTTGGCGTCTTCGTGGGCAGGTGTGTTGTTTTCCTATGGCGGATTGCTCTTCGATCTTGCGATTGTGCCGCTGCTCATTTGGAAGCGAACTCGCATATTGGCGTTCTTGGCTGCTATTGCTTTCCATTTGAGCAACGCCGTTCTATTCAGCATCCATATCTTCCCTTGGTTCATGATCTTGGCCACCACATTGTTCTTTTCCCCTGATTGGGTAAGAAAACTTCTCGCGAGTGGCAGGTCCACAAACGGCGATTCGTCAGTATTACCAGTCGTTGCACCGACCCCAAGTAAGCGTGAGACGCTTCTGATTTACGGTTTTGCATGTTATGCCGTTTTTCACTTGTTCTGGCCGCTACGATGCCAGCTCTACCAAGAAGAAACCAGCTGGACGGAGCGAGCCCATTTGTTCTCATGGCGAATGATGCTTCGCGCCAAAGAAGTCGGCTTGGGCTTCGCCGTTCGCGACCCAGAAACAGGTGCTGTCAAGAACGTGAACCACGCTGAGTACCTGGATCCCGAACAAGCAGAAAAATTCGGCCGCGATCCGCACAATATACTTTCGTTCGCGAGGTTTATCGCTCGAACCAATCGCTCAGAATCAGGTCGAACGCCGGAGGTTTACGCATTCGTGGCGGCATCACTCAACGGACGAAAGCCTCAGTTAATGATCGACCCCAACGTTAACCTTGCCGGCTTAACGAATGAACAAGTTCGCGAAGCTAGTTGGATTATGCCACTGGTAGAGCCATTGCGATTTCCAGCATGGAATCTTCCGCCAAGCCAGTGGCGCGAACACATGGAGTTGCCTGAGATAAAATTCATGAAGCCCAATACGGCCAACAAAAATGTCTCCTCCGCTTTGTAATGTAACCCGTGTGTTTCATTTGGGATTCCTGCCTTCATCATACTGTCATTCAATCTTAACTCCCGCTACATCATAACAACACATTCTTAGGCTATAACGCATCCAGTGCATCCGACGCAAAGCCAACTGGATGATGGCTTCTTTCTCCAAAACGTTGGACTGAACGAATTCCTATCGAGAGATTACCGTCGATGAGAACATGGATTGTTTCGTTTATGCTGATAACCGTGCCGCTGATGCTATTTCCCGCGATGGCCATTGAGCCATCTGGGATGAGCGACAAAGCGATCAAGGAGCAAGCTAATGCGGACGAGCGAACGTGCGCCTTTCAACAGGGGGTCGACGGATACTCCGGCACCATTGACACAGAGATCTGGGCGCTCGCGCCAAATACGATCCTGGCTGATAACCCTAATGCATCGTCTGACGCCGATAACGATGGTGGTGAAAGCCAAGTCGTAATCCGTTTCGACGATATCTTTGGGGATTCGCTAAAGCAAGTTCCCAAAGGGGCTCGAATCGTGAAAGCCAACTTATACGTCAGTGCATTCGATCAGGGCAGCACCGTTCACTTGCATCGCATGAATGTACCATTCTCCAAGACGGCGACATGGAATTCACTCATTGACGGTGTATCTGCCGACGGTTTAGAAGCCTCGCGTACAAAAGATAGTCTCACCTTTGGCAAAATCGCAGCGAACACTTCCACTGCCATCTTCGACGTAACGGATACCGTTCAATATTGGTCCGCAGGCCACCCCAATCATGGCTGGGTCTTTATTAACACCGGGGGGAACGGTTGGGACTTTTACTCCAGTGAATTCGAAGACCTGACCCAGCGACCACGCCTGGAAATTCTATACACCGTTCCTACCAAATCAGATCGCCTTACCAAAAACTCGGCCACCAATTCCGACGGAGTGAATCATGCAACGGACCGATAAACCATCGCAATTCAGCGGTACTAGCTTTCAAGCGTGTAATGCTCCCAATCGACGAGCTTTTCTCTACGCAGGTTGGTTGGGTGGGGCAGGACTCACTCTCGGCCAAATGCTCCAACTCGAGGCC
>JALOQS010000206.1 GCA_025459355.1 Pirellula sp. | reverse complement strand
GAGGGATGTTCGGAAAACACAGCAAGATGACTCGGCATTAAGGAACCGAATGCCACAAACTCCTCCAAATGGATTACACCCTCTCGGCGAGCTGTATCCAGCCTATCGATGTCAGCCGGGTCACTACGATGAGCTGTTAAACGGTTCTGTGGTTAGGCCCCATTACCAACGATTGCTCGGGATCGAGCCTCGTTTGGATGGTAGCCAGCTCTATTTGCGATGGCAGAACATAAAGCGTTCCTTGCGGGAGAACCCTTCCTCATCGAGTGGCCAATTCTCCAAAGCCGATGGAACTCGCAGTTGGGAGCTGGACCCGATTCCATTTGTAATCCCGGAATCGGATTGGAAGAATCTGTCCGAAGGGGTCGAGCAACGCGTTCGTCTTATCGATGCTTTACTACAAGATGTGTACGGTTCGCAAAAGCACATTAAGAGTGGAGCGATTCCCACGGAATTAGTGTTCGGGACCGACTCATTTTTGAGACCGATGCAAACGGCACAAATCCGTGAGCGAATGCTTTATCTGTATGCCGCCCAGATTGCCAGAAACAGTGCGGGCCAATGGATGGTCATTGCAGACCGCACGCAGGGCCCCAGTGGCGGTGGATTAGCAGTTGAAAATAGGCTAGCGATTTCTCGCGTTCTGGAAACCGACTTTCGTCAAATGAAGGTCTTGCGATTGGCCAGTTTCTTTGCGGCATTGCGGGATGAGATGAACCCAAGTGGTCGAAGAAAAGAGCGATCGGTAAGAAACGTCTTGTTGAGTCCTGGGGTCGCGAGTCAAACGTTCTTCGAGGATGCCTACTTGGCTCGGTACCTTGGTTATACATTGACCCAAGCGAGCGATCTAACGGTACGCGGCGGGAGCGTTTTCCTAAAGACGCTCGGAGGTTTGGTGGGAGTGGATTCTATATTGCGCCGCATCCCAGACATCGATTGCGATCCCCTGGAGCTAAACACGAGCAGCCCCATCGGCATACCGGGACTTTGCCAGGCGTCTCGCGATCAGCAAGTTCGATTGGCTAATCAGCTCGGGAGCGGATGGGCCGAGTCCCCGGCGATCACGGCCATTTTGCCTGAATTGTGCCGCACGGTTCTTGGAGAAGATTTAAAATTAGGCAATGCACCGATGTATTGGTGTGGTCGCCCCGAAAACGTAGAGGCAGTTCTGCGAGAACCTGAGCGATACGTCATCCGAAGCTCTTTTTGCCGCCATTCGCGGATGGATTGGGATTTCGAATTAGCGAGCGATGAGTCCAGGGCAAAGTTCAAAGCCGAGTTGCTTGCCAGCCCGTGGAGTTTTGTTGCTTTAGAGAGATTTAAACCAAGCTGTGCACCGACGTGGCATGCGAATCGGGTCGTAGCGTGGCCGACGGTTATTCGGGTGTTTGCTGCGGCGACGAACCAAGGGTTCGAAGTTATGCCGGGTGGAATCGCTCGCTCGGCCGATAATGGAGATGCCTTGTCGGAGAGTTTAATCTCGGGGCAGCTCAGCAAAGATGTTTGGGTGTTAACGTCGTCCAAGGTGAAGCCAGTCAGCTTGCTAACACCGACCAAGGTAACGACTGAGGTCCGCCGCAATGCGATGGACTTGCCGAGCCGAGTGGCTGAGCATTTCTTTTGGTTAGGTCGGCAAACCGAACGAGCTGAGGGGATGGTACGCCATGCCAGGCTATGCGTTTCCAAGTTGGCGGGAGAGTTGGAGCCTGAGTTGTTGCCGTTCGTGTGGCAAGTTGTTTATGCACTCAATGCGTCGGAGGGATTGCTGACGGAATCTCCGCCTCCTGATATGAGTAGTCATACCGAAGAAATGCGGCGAGAGTTGGTTGAGTTTCTTTTTTCGGATCAGCGATTAAGTGCCCTAACCTCTTCGCTGCGCGGCATCCGGTTTAACGCCGAATCGATTCGCGATCGGCTTAGTTTTGATTCGTGGCAGTTATTAAGCCGGTTGGATTTGGATGTGCTCATTCCGTGGGTGGATAGACGACAAAAGATCGGTGATGCGGGCGTGTTTATCAATCAGATGACCACCCTCTTATCGGCTTTTGCGGGGTTGGTTTCCGAGAACATGACTCGGGGGCCGGGCTGGGCGTTTTTGGATTTAGGGCGACGAATTGAGCGAGCGTTCGGGTTGCTTCGGTTGTTGGATTTGTTGTTAGTGCCAGGGGGAAGATCGATTGCTGCTTTGGCTGAGTCGGCGCTCGAGATTTGCGATAGCTCGATGACGTATCGCTATCGTTACTTGATGAACTATGAGGTAGCGCCGACGCTGGATCTATTGTTGTTCGATCCAGCCAACCCGAGGAGTGTGACCTTTCAATTCGTGAAGATCGTTGATTTGCTCGAAGGATTGACGGGGGCAAGCAGTGTTGATGTGACCTTGCAAAGACGAGCCATGATGGATGCGCGAGGTATGATGCGACTCTTTGATGCCGAGTCGTTATCGGTCGAGGTGGAATCGTCAGATGGCAAGCCACCGAAACGAGCCCACTTGGAGAAGCTGATCAATGATTTGACGCATAGTCTGAACTCGTTGGTTGATTTTCTCTGTCAACGATTTTTGACCCATACCGTAGCGGCGCGGCAGCTACAGGATGCGGCGAATCAATGATCCAGTCCACACCCGTGCGTTATCGAATCCTTCACGTGACGGAATATGATTACTCGTCGCCGGCCAGTTTGTGTCATAACATGATGCGACTTAGTCCGAGACGGTTACCTTACCAGCAAGTCGAGGATAGTCATGTCGATATCGATCCCGTGCCGGTCGTTCGGCGAACTCGTTTAGATCGATTCGGGAATCAGTGCGAGTTTTTTAGCATAGAGTCGCAGCATCATTCGATGGTGATTCGCGCGACTAGTCATGTCGTTCGCGATCGAGTGCATACCAATGGTGCTGAGGAGATTTCGTTTAAGGATCTCAGGCAGCGATTGAGAAATCCGAACAGTGAAGATGATCGATCCGCTCAAGAGTTTTGCTTTGACTCGAAGTACGTTCGGACACGGCGAGAGTTTTCGGATTATGCCATGGAGTGTTTTCGGCCGGAGCGTTCTGTACATGAATCGCTGCTGGAGATGACGGCTCGGATTTATAATGAGTTCGACTATGTTCCCAATTCCACGTTAGTATCGACGACGCCGTTAGAGGTACTGCGTTTGAAAAAAGGGGTGTGTCAAGATTTTGCCCATTTGCAGATCGCTTGTTTGAGATCGATCGGTTTAGCGGCTCGTTATGTGAGTGGGTATTTGCTGACGCGGCCAGCACCTGGGCAACCGAAATTGATTGGAGCAGATGCGAGCCACGCGTGGGTTAGTGTCTATCTCGGAGACTTTGGTTGGCTCGATTATGATCCCACCAATAACTTGGTTCCGGATTGCGAGCACATTACTCTGGCGTGGGGATGTGACTACGAAGATGTGGCGCCGGTAACGGGTGTTGTGGTGGGGGGAGGGCTAACGACGTTGAATGTTAGTGTGGATGTCTCGCCGGAAGAGTCTTCGCCGGAGTGAACCGGTAGTTCGATCCGCGGTATGCGATTGAGGCGTGCATAGTGAGTTAGCACTCTCTATCAAAGCAGAGCTTCACGAGATGGGGACAATTGCCCATCTCGTGGTTTTTGTTGGCGACGGGCAGGAGTGCCCATCCTATGGTTGTTAAGCGTTAGGAATCGGCGGGTTCTTCGTCCGAATCGTCGCCAGCACCGGGTTTGCCTTCGGGACCTGCATAGCCACCGCAAGCGAGAATTGCCTCTCGAATTTCGGCAGCCACTTCTTTGTTTTCGACCAAGAAGTTTCTGGCCTTTTCTTTACCTTGGCCGATGTAGGTTTCGCCGTATTTGTACCAAGCGCCGCTTCGGGAGAGAATCTTGTGGGCGGTGCCCAGGTCCAAGAGGTCTCCTTCGTAGCTGATGCCGCAGTTGTGCATCATGTCAAACTCGGCCACTCGGAACGGAGGAGCGACTTTGTTTTTGACAATCTTGACTTTAACTCGTTGACCGACGACATCTTCACCTTCTTTCAGTGCACCGATTCGGCGTACGTCGATACGGCATGATGCGTAGAACTTCAAAGCGCGACCGCCGGGGGTCGTTTCAGGCGAGCCGTAGCTCATGCCACCGATCTTTTCACGGATCTGATTGATGAAGATGACAGCTGTCTTGCTCTTGGCAATTGCACCGGTCAGCTTGCGCATCGACTGGCTCATCAATCGAGCTTGGAGTCCGACGTGGGTATCGCCGATCTCGCCTTCGAGTTCTTGGCGAGGTACCAAGGCAGCTACCGAGTCGATAACGATTACATCGACCGCGTTACTTTTCACGAGCATTTCGCAAATCTGCAAACCTTCTTCGCCGCTGCTCGGTTGGCTTACCAATAGGTTTTCGAGATCGACGCCGAGTTTCTTGCCCCAGCTCGGATCGAAGGCATGTTCCGCGTCGATGATCGCAGCGATGCCGCCAGCTTTTTGTGCTTGAGCGCAGATATGCAAAGAAACCGTCGTCTTACCGCTGGATTCTGGGCCAAAGATTTCGATGATCCGACCGCGAGGGATACCAACTCCTCCGAGTGCCACGTCCAAGGAGAGCGAGCCAGTCGAGATGCCCTCAATTTTAAGTTGTGCTTCGCCGCCGAGAGGCATGATCGAGCCTTCGCCGAACTGCTTCTCGATCTGCTGGAGAGCGGTTTTCAGGCCGGGCTCTCGTTTGTAGAGGCTCTCCAACCCAGAAGGTTCGCTAGGGGCTCCCTTGTCTTTTTTCGTCTTAGCCGTGCTCTTGCTAGCAGCCATTGTTCTTACCTATTTCCTGTGAACTAGACGAGAGATAATGTTAGTAGTCACGTGAACAAGCATCCCTCACAAAACTTGTTCACCGGGCAGAGGTCACTCTCCGAGCTGTATAGCGTTCCAAACGCCGCTTCTACAGGATGCTAACGCATTCCCGCTGCGTTCACAATCAGATACCTGCTTGCCTGAATAAGTTTTCGCCGATGAAATGACACGTCTGGTCAACGGGCAAAAGAATTTTTTGCGATTGGCGAAAATGCGAACGGCCGAGCGATTACGCCGGTTCCGATGCGAGTCCGAGCTCGATCCGGATATGGTCCAAAATTTTGGGGCAGCCCGTTTCCAACATATCGAGGACATACTCAAAGCCGTCGTCGCCGCCGTAGTACGGGTCGGGAACGTCGCTCGGCCAGTTATCCCCCAAGTATTCGCTGAAAAGTTTCACGTGAGGAGCCACACCGGTTTGAAGCCTTTGGATTTCTCGGAAATTGTCCCGATCCATGGCAATGATCAGGTTTCGATCTTGAAAAAACGAACGCTCGAACTGTTTGGCTTGACTCCGAAGATCATAGCCTCGACGAGCTGCGGCGGCTATCATCCGGCGATCGGGTAGCTTTCCGAGGTGATAACTGGCTGTCCCCGAGGAGTCGACCACGATTCGGGCGTCCAGCCCAGCATCGCGGACCACACGAGCCATGATCCCCTGGGCGGCTGGGGAGCGGCATATGTTTCCAAGGCAGACAAACTGCGCCGTGAAATTTTGGATGGCTAGCTTTTCGGAATTGTTAAGAAAATTCGTCATAGTCTGTTAGATTTACGTGAATATTAAGGACCTGATCTAGATCATCGGTGACTTGAGATCAAGAATGAAGAGTGTCGATAAACCAAGAGTTGTCGTGGGCAGAGACCGTTGGAAAGGGCAAAGTCGGTGAGCAATTCGTTCCATCCCAATGATTGGGTCGTTTACACGAGAGAAAAGTATAGTCGTTCGCCAGGTCCGCGCGCCAAAAACATCAACCCCGCCCCACGCGGGGAGCTCTATTCTTACGAGGTGGACAAGTACTGGATTGTCCGGGAGGTGCGAGAAAAGGAGCTGGTGCTGGAAACTCGCACCGGCAAATTGCACACTCTCCCCATCAACGACCGCCGCTTGCGGAAAGCCAGTTTGTGGGAAAGACTCTTTCAGTCCAATCGCTTCCCGCCGAAAATCACTCGATCTGGCGAATTGACCACCCGGTGACCACCCGGTTGACCAGAGGTGTCAACTCAGTCCTTCTAATCGGATTCCTTTGGACCTAGAGGGATCGGAATGCTAGCATAAATCGATGTTCCCTTCAGGTTCTTCCTGGAGTTAACCGATTAACAGGCATTCTATGTCCAGCTCACTATTTCTCTCAACGGCAGACCAGGCTCTCTCATCGGCAGACCACGACGCCACGTCGCGATCGCTCCGCGATGATGCCTCGTCTCAATCGCTTCGCGATGATGCGGCTCCCGACGCCCGGCAGGTGGTGGCTCGTTTGGGGGAACAGATCCGCGGGATCCAATCCTCTATTCGCCGAACCGGGCCAGTCATCTCGTCTGGTTCTGCTGCTCTCGATCGGTGCATGCCTCACGGAGGATTTTTGGGAGGAACGATTCTAGAGCTTACTACACCCCATGGATTACCCGTGGGAGCGACTAGCATTGCGATCAATATTGCGAAACATGCCGTGGAACCAGAACAGGCATCGGGCAACAACACGGCTTATCAAACCGCTAACCAAAACGCTTCCATGGCGTGGAGTTTAGATCAAGCCCTGAGATGCCCGGCCGTTGGCTGCGTGATTGCACATATCGATCGGCTGGACGATCGAGCAGCGAGACGATTACAACTGGCAACAGAAATAGGCGGAGGACTGGCTATCTTGGTTCGACCTGCGATCGATGTGCGTTGCGAACGAAGCTGGGCCGATGTGCAATGGTATGTTGCCAGCGAGCCACCAACATCGAAAACGCACTCTCCAGCGGCAGCTCACGAGTTATCTGCGATCATGCCGGCTATGTTATCTCCCACGCGTTGGTTTCGGATGACTTTAAAGCGTTGCCATGGCGGGCGAGCTGGGGCCAAGCTGCGGATAGGAATCGGTGCCCACGGGGAATGGGTCGAATCGGATGGACGAGAGGTAGGGAATGCCAAAACGAATCATGTGCCTCTGGCTGCCGAACTGGCCAAGCCAACGCGTATTCGTCGCGAAGCAGCAGGCTGAAGCATC
>JALOQS010000205.1 GCA_025459355.1 Pirellula sp. | reverse complement strand
CGGCGCCGATCCCGAAGCGCTGAATAGTCTTTCCAAGTTCAACTATATCTTTGGAACTAATGGAACGGGAAAGACCACAATTAGCCGCATTATCGCTAACGCCAACAGCTTTCCCACTTGTACGGTAACGTGGAAGGGCGGCGCAAAACTACAAACACTGGTCTATAACCACGACTTTGTGGATCGAAACTTCAATCAGTCCAACGAACTCAAGGGAGTTTTCACTTTAGGGGAACAACAAGTTGACACCCTCGCCAAAATTGAGCTAGCGAAAGGAGAACTCGATTCACTAGGCAAAAAGCTTCAGGCACTTAACCTGAGCCTACACGGAGCCGAAGGAAAGGGCGGGAAGAAGGGGGAACTAGCAGCACTCGAGGCATCACTGAAGGAAAAATGTTGGGCTCAAAAGCAGAAGCACGATGCGAAACTTCAGGGCGGTTTCGAGGGGTTTCGCAATAGCTCGGAACGGTTCAAGATTAAGGTGCTTCAGGAACAAGCAACTAATACCGCGACTCTCCTCAACTTGGCGGCGCTGGAGAAAAAAGCGGAAAATGTCTTCGGACCCACCCCCACGACGGAGGCATTAATTCCCGTTGTCGATACCACCAAACTCCTCGCGCATGAAACAAACCCGATTCTGAAGAAGCGGGTTATCGGCAAGGAAGACGTCGATATCGCAGCAATGATCAAAAAACTCGAGAACAGCGACTGGGTTCGGGAAGGCCGCGGATTCTACGACGTAAACGATGGAGTATGTCCGTTCTGCCAACAAAAGACGCCTGACGCATTTGCGAGAAGTTTGAATGAATATTTTGATGAGACGTTTGTGACGGACAGCAAGGCTATCGAAGACCTCGCCACGAACTACACAACCGAAACGGCGCGCATTCAGCAACAAATCGACGGAATTATCGCTTCACCGTCCAGGTTTCTCGATGTCGAGAAGCTGAACGCAGAGAAAGATCTGTTCGACGCAAAAGTCACGTTGAACAATCAACGCCTCGCCGGAAAGAAGAAGGAGGCAAGCCAGGCGGTCGAGTTGGATTCGCTTAGCAACGTCTGTGCGGCAATTGAAACTCTATTCGACGCCGCCAACACCGAAGTGAGGGCGCACAACATGATGGTGGCGAACCTTGCGACCGAGCGTGCGACCCTGACAGCGCAGATCTGGAAGTTCGTTCTTGAAGAGCTGAAGATCGACCTTGCAGCGTTTAAGATTTCGAAGGATGGACTGGAAAAAGCCATCATGGCGATGACGTCCCAGATCGCAACGGCGACGGCGGACAAGGCGAAGAAGGCAGCCGAGATTCGCGAGCTAGAAAAACAAACTACCAGCATTCAACCGACGATTGACGGCATCAATAGTCTCCTTACTTCGTTTGGCTTCCAAGGCTTCAAGCTCGCGAAATCAGCAAGCGGGAACTCCTATAAGCTAGTTCGTTTGGATGGTTCGGACGCCAAGGCGACTTTGAGCGAAGGCGAGAAAACCTTTGTCACCTTCCTGTATTTTTACCACCTTCTCAAAGGTAGCGACTCGGAGACTGGGATGACTACGGACCGAATCGTGGTCTTCGACGACCCCGTTTCGAGCCTCGATAGTGACATCCTCTTTATCGTCGGCAGTCTTATCAAAGGGCTGTTCGACGAAGTGCGGGGTGGAACCGGACACATCAAGCAGATTTTCGTGCTCACGCATAACGTCTACTTCTATAAGGAGGTATCCTATAACTCAAAACGGAAAGACATTGCGATGAACGAGGAAACGTTTTGGATCGTCCGTAAACTCGGGATCGTCTCGAAAATCGACAAGCGACCCACCAACCCGGTCAAAACCTCTTACGAGTTGCTGTGGGCCGAAGTTCGCAGATCTGAACGCTCTAATCTCGCGATTCAAAACACGTTGCGACGCATCCTAGAAAACTACTTCAAAATTCTAGGTGGAATCGAGTTTGATCAGCTCTGTCTTATGTTTGAGGGAAAGGAAAAAATCATCTGTAGATCGCTTTGCTCATGGGTGCATGACGGTTCGCACTACGCGCACGACGACCTCTACGTCTCGATTGATGACTCGATGGTGGACTCGTACCTTAGAATATTCCGAGCGATTTTCGACAAGTCGGGCCACATCTCGCACTACAAGATGATGATGGGCGATGCCTACGTGGAGGAGCCTTCTGCCGTCACGGCTCCCGAAGCAGTTCCAGTTGGCCCCTCTTCCCCCGCCACGTAAATTGCACCTATATTGATTATGACAAGGATGGGGGTTGCCGATCGACCAGCACAGAAATTTATCACCAATAGGACCAGTGAAAATTCGAACTACGCGAGATAGATGATTGAGAATGCCATCAAGATAATAAAGGACATCAAGGAGAAGCAGGCCGAGTTTGTGACCTGTTACTTGGCGGATTCGTGGACAATTCAAAAGATCAAAAAGAGTAAAAAATGGCCGCGGGAAAAAGAAAAACCCTCGTCGGAGCTGGATGGTTCAGGCGACAGCGCATAAAAAAACGCTGATTTGCCAGGCGGGTTCAGCGTAGACCTTTATAGATTCACTTCCACTGGTAGTGAACTAACTCAAGTATTCGTCAAATTCGGGAGATGTTCAATAGGGATTTGTCGGAATTCGGCAAAATCCGAGCAAATCCGGTTTTGATTCCAACTCAAAACTCTCAGAATCCATCCCCTCATTATTAAACCGTTACGCAATGCTCTGGCCAGCAATACGGACAAGCCTCGACAGAAGTTGAAATCGGAGGTTAACGAATGAAGAAGATCGTTCAATAGCTAAAGCCGCCCCAAAGGACGGCTTTGTTACTCCTTCTACACGTGGTAGATGAGCTAATTTCCCTATCGGTCGATGAGCGTGAAAAGTCAAGTACACTCGCAAAAAGGATCCCTGAGACGTAGCATTCCCGGTAACTTAACGCGAAAATCTGACGTTCTTGACGAAGGATATTCCTTCTTGTTAAACCTTATTCGTTGATGACAGAACGCTAAAGAAACGAGCCCGACAATGAGCGGTCAAATCTATCTCCTCGATGACAACTCTAAACTGCATTCCATGCGAGAGACTCCCTACGACTCGGAGTCCTTGCTGCAAACGCTACTCGCAAAGTATCCCCATCTATTGGCTGGTGAGCAGATGGACATGAAGAGTCCGCGACGTTGGATTCTTATCTCGCAAGAATTCGGTGTCCCTGGTGAACAAGATGGCTCGAATCGTTGGTCATTGGATCACTTGTTTATCGATCAAGACGGTATTCCAACCCTCGTCGAAGTAAAACGGAGTAGCGATACGCGAATCCGACGAGAAGTTGTGGGACAGATGCTCGACTACGCAGCTAACGCGGTTTCCTATTGGTCAATGGAAAAGATCCGAGCGAGATTCGAATCACAAGAAACCAACGATGGGCTTTCAGTCGACGAACAATTGATGGAACTACTCGGTCCGAATGCCGACGTCGAGGCTTTTTGGGAGCGTGTTAAAACCAATTTGATTGCAGAAAGAATTCGATTGGTGTTTGTAGCGGATGTAATTCCCTCTGAGCTTCGTGCGATCGTAGAGTATTTGAACCGCCAGATGTCACCGACCGAAGTCTTGGCGGTGGAAGTGAAGCAGTTTGTAGATGATTCGAGTCGACTCAAAACATTGGTGCCAACGGTTATTGGGCAAACAGTTGCTTCGCAAACGAAGCGTTCGGCGTCGTCAGGTGTCTCGCAGAACATCCAGTTGGACGAGTTTATCGATGCCATCGAAAGCCAAGGATCTCCGGTCAGAACAGCCGTCGCGAAAACAATCATCGATTGGGCGTCTTCACGTGGCGCCGAGATGGTCTTCAAACTCGGGTCGCGGGACATCGGATTCACGCCAGGTTTCCGTATTGAGGACAGAATCCAGTATCCCATTGCATTGAAGCACGATGGTTTACTGGTATTCCGCATGCGTAACTACGATTCACATCCCCAGTTTGCTCAACCTGAAGTGTTGGCGGATATGCGATCGCGATTGGAATCGTTACCTGGTTTCAATATTCGTGGCGGCATGCAAGGTTTGCCATGCGTTAAAGTGGATCAAATCACTAAAGAAGAGGATTTGAACAAGCTTTTGCAATTGCTGGATTGGTTCTTGGAAAAACTCCGATTGACGACCGGCACTCACTGAAAAGGCAAGTTCGAAACCTGTGTCACCTAAAACCTACATCTTCGAGTGCAGTAGCTCGACCTATATGGATTGCATGGAGAAGAGTCTCTTCGGATCCAACAAACCGTGGCCGCTCGAAATCAAAGCGGGGGACTATTTGCTTTTGCACCATTATGAGATTGGTGGACTGTTGGGATTGTGGCAAGCGACCGGTAACGGGGCTCGAAACATTGTTCCAAAAATCTGGGGTGGCAAGTTTCCCTTCCAAACTCGGATTAAACTAATAGTTCCAAAAGTGACCGAGGTGCCGAGACAAATCCTGGCGGATGCAGGCGTCGATCCATCCATTGGCCGCTTTGATCACTGCTTAGACGATGCCTTAGCCCAAAGAATTATCCAATCATTACAGGATATTTGATGCTCGATGCACTGATTGCGAATCAAGATCGACATCACCAAAATTGGGGGGCGATTAGGGATTCGGAAAATAGGCTGGCACCCTCATTCGATCATGGAGCGTCCCTCGCTAGGAATGAACCGGACGAAAAGCGTTTTCTAAGACTTAATGGACCGGATTCTGGGTTTGGGATCGAAAAATTCGCGGCGAATGCCAGGTCCTCGCTCTACGCGAGAGATTCCGACAAGAAAACATTGATTACACTGGAAGCATACCGAAAATTCGCCGAGCGTTGTCCCTCTGCGGCACACGCTTGGCAAGAACGCTTGCACTTGCTCCAAGCCACCGACTTTGAGACTATTGTAGAAAGAATCCCCGATGATCGCATGTCTCGGATCGCCAAAGATTTCACGATGAGACTTTTGCTTATCAACCAAAGACGAATTTTAGAAAGTTAGACTTTGCCCATGAACCCATGTTTATACGTTGCTTGGCGGGCTGAGGCCCCCGCTTCGGTTTGGGGGCCTGTCGGTCGTCTTTCCTTCGCTGATGGCGTTTATCGATTCTGCTACACAAAAGGGGCGATGACACTACAAGGATTTACGCCTTTTCACGGAATGGAACATCTCGATCATATCTACGAGTCTCGAAGGTTGTTTCCTCTTTTCGATAATCGATTGCTTCCCAAGTCACGGCCCGAATACAGAAGATATCTGGAATGGAGCGGTTTTGATCCCGATGATCCTCCCGAACCGTTGGTATTGCTCGGGAGAACTGAGGGACGAAAGGTAACCGACTCAGTTGAGGTCTTTCCGCAACCGATGCCCGATTCACATGGATTGTATGTCAACTACTTCTTCGCTCACGGAGTTCGATACCATCTCCCCAACGCAACGTCAGTACTAGAGAACATGCAGCGTGGTGATTCGCTTGAGATGCGATTGCAACCTTTAAACCAAGCTGATTCGAATGCTGTTTCAATCGTTTCTAGTGGAACGCCACTTGGTTACATCCCGCGATACCTCGCCATCGATGTTACAAGACTGATCAAAGAGTGTCCTCAGCAAACGGTTCGTTTAGCGGTCGAGCAAATCAACGCTGACGCGCCAACGCAGCAACGATTGCTATGTCGGCTGAACGCCTGCTGGCCTGCTGGCTTCCAGCCGTGCCAAGGTGAAAGCTTTGAACCGTTGGTCGATTCCCATTACCACGAGAACGCCCCCGATGAACGAGTCCACGCTTGAACAAGCTGCCTTAGATTGGTTTCAAGATATTGGCTTCACGATTGCCGGTGGTGCCGATTTAAGCCCTGAGGGTCACACACAAGAACGGGCATCGTTCTCGGTGGTGTTTTTGGAAGAGCGATTGCGAGCCGCAATTCAGAGACTTAATCCTGATGTTCCGGCCGATGGGCTCGAAGAAGCCTTTCGCAAAGTTACGGTGCTCGATGCACCGACCTTGATCGCACGTAATCGTCAATTTCATAATTGGCTTCGGGATGGAGTCGAGGTCGAATACGCGAGGCCAGACGGTTCCATTAAAGGGGACCGAGTTCGGCTATTCGATTTTGATCATCCCACCCAGAATGATTTTCTGGCCGTCAATCAGATGGTTATTCGCATGGGGAATCACAAACGGATTCCCGATATTGTGGTCTTCGTCAACGGTCTACCACTAGCGATTGTTGAGTTAAAGAAACTTGGAGACGATAACGCGACAATCGATCATGCTTATCAGCAGTTACAGACGTATAAAAACGAGATCCCAACGCTCTTCGATTACAACGAATTGCTAGTGATCAGCGACGGCAGTGAAGCGAAGCTTGGTTCACTAACGGCAGGCATTGAGTGGTTCAAGCCATGGCCGACCATTGATAGTGATCAACCGGTTAAAGGCAAGCTCGCATTGGAGACACTCATTCGAGGTGTCTTTGAGCCAAAACGTTTTTTATCCTTGGTGCGAGAGTTCGTCCTGTTCGAAGAAGATTCCGATAGTGATCAGGTTTTTAAAGTCCTGGCCGGATATCACCAATTTCATGCTGTTCACGCGGCCGTTACTGAAACTTTGCGAGCAACGCACCGAGACGGGGCCGCTCTTAAAGTGGGCGAGCCACAGGGCCGCTTTTGGGCAGGAGAAATGGCTGGTGGAAAACCGGGTGACCAACGCTGCGGAGTCGTATGGCATACGCAGGGGAGCGGCAAGAGCTTTTCGATGCTGTTCTACGCCGGTTTGGTGATCAGTCGACCAGAGATGAAAAACCCGACGATTGTCGTGTTAACGGATCGCAACGATCTCGACGATCAGCTATTCGGACAGTTTCAGCGTTGCAGCGAGATCCTCAGGCAAAAGCCAATTCAAGCCGATTCCGTAGAGAATTTGCGTGAACTGCTCAAAGTGGGTTCAGGTGGTGTGATCTTTACCACGGTGCATAAATTCTCCGAGGAGTCTGGGAAGTTTCCATTACTAACCGACCGCTCCAATGTTGTCGTAATGGCCGACGAAGCTCACCGAAGTCAGTACGGATTCAGAGCCAAGCGAACAACAGATAAAGCAACCGGCGAGGATCGTTTCAGCTACGGGTTCGCACGGAACATTCGGGACGCGCTACCCAACGCCTCGTTTATAGGCTTTACTGGAACACCGGTCGAATTGTCGGACAAGAATACCAAGGCGGTATTTGGCGACTACATCAGCATTTACGACATTCAGCGAGCCGTTCAGGACAAAGCGACGGTTCCGATCTTCTATGAGGCACGAGTCATTAAACTCAGCTTCTCCGATGCTGCAATCGAGTCTATCGACGAGGACTTTGAAGAGGTCACCGAATCGGAGGAAGAAACAACTCGAGAAAGACTCAAGACAAAATGGGCAGCGTTAGAGGCCATGGTGGGGGACGATGATCGACTCAAGGTCTTAGCTCGGGATCTGGTCAATCACTTTGAAAAGCGTTTGGAAGCGATAGACGGCAAGGGAATGGTCGTCTGTATGTCCCGTCGAATATGCGTCGATCTGTACAACGAGATCATCAGCTTGAGGCCCGAATGGCACAGCGAAGACGATGAGCAAGGGTTTGTAAAGATCATTATGACCGGAAGCGCGGCTGACGGCCCCGAATGGCAGCAACATATCCGCAGCAAAGAACGACGCAAAACCTTGGCAACTCAGTTCAAGAAGCCATCGTCACCCTTCAAACTTGTAATCGTCCGGGATATGTGGCTGACCGGCTTTGATTGTCCCAGCGCTCATACCATGTACATCGACAAGCCGATGCAGGGACACGGGCTCATGCAAGCGATCGCACGGGTCAATCGGGTGTTTGGGCAAAAGACCGGTGGACTGATCGTTGACTATTTGGGGATTGGCGATTCATTGCAGCAAGCGTTAAGGACCTACACCGAAAGTGGTGGTGAGGGTAAGACGACCATTGATTTGGCTGAAGCAATCGCGGCACTGCAAAAGCAATATGAATTGTGCTGCGATATGTTGCATGGTCTTGATTGGACCAAATGGGTGACAGGTACACCATCAGAGCAAGCCACTTTGCCCCAGCTAGCACAGGAACATATTCTTGAGCAGGAAGACGGAAAATCTCGATGGCAAACCCATGTTAGCAAGCTATCGCAAGCCTTTGCATTGTGTCCGGTTAGTGATTATGCATTAGAGATTCGCGAAGGAGTTGCGTTCTTTCAAATCGTAGCCACGATGATGCGCAAGTATAGTTCGTCTGGCAAAACCGCTTCTCAGCTTGATCTGGCTGTTAGACAACTCGTCTCTAAGGCTGTGATCACGGCTCAAGAAGACGTAATCGATGTCTTCTCGGCAGCAGGCATGGAGCGACCTGATGTATCGATTTTGAGTGAAGAGTTCTTAGACGAGGTGCGTGCGCTGCCCCATAAAAATTTGGCGGTTGAGTTACTTCGCAAGCTCCTCAGCGATGAAATCAAAGTCCGCTGCAAGCGTAACGTGGTCCAGGCGCGTGCGTTCTCGGATATGTTGCAAGCGACCATGAATAGTTACCATAATCGAGCGATTAGCAATCAAGAGATTATCGAAGAGCTGATCAACGTAGCTCACAAGGTGCGGGCGGCGGCGGATCGAGGAGAAGAGCTAAATCTCACTGAGGATGAGATTTGTTTTTACGATGCATTGATTCAAAACAATTCCGCCGAGGAGCTTATGGGGGATGATAAGCTCAAAGTTATCGCAACGGGGTTGGTCCTCACCGTCCGCAGAAACGTGAGTATTGACTGGACGCTTCGGGAAAACGCGAGAGCACGCATTCGGGTGATCGTGAAGCGAATCTTGAAAAAGTTTGGTTATCCCCCCGATTTGCAAGACGCAGCCGTGAAGCTAGTGCTCGAACAAGCGGAGACGCTAAGCGAAGAATGGGCTGTGGAAAGCTGATTGAGGAGAGTTTCGCAAAATGAAAAATGAGCAATCAGCTCTGGGGAATCGATTTCCGTCGACGTCGAGGAACAACGGTTGAATGTATGGCCACGCAGTCTTGCGGTCCTTGCGGTGTTGAACGAATCAGCGCGGGCTCTCCGGTCGCAGCATAAAAGGATCTTTCGTTTTGTGGGTCAATTGGCCGACCCTATTTTTCATCCTCTTGGTTAGGCGGGT
>JALOQS010000204.1 GCA_025459355.1 Pirellula sp. | reverse complement strand
GCGAGCAATAGCCAAGCCGGATGGTTACGGCGAAGAGAGATAAACCGATTAACGATTTCTCGCGACATGCGATGGCAATACTTGTGAAAGATAAAGGGGTGGGCGATTATAAGACGCGTTCTATTGTAATTGACCGAACGCTTGAAACCAAATTATGCGTATCTTTGGTGAGAAAATAGGATGTAACGCTACGCAAAATTGCACAGAAATCAAAAATTTGCCAAGCGATACCACGATATCGCCGTCAGGGACGCAGACGCATGGCAGGATTTCATTTTGTTTGAGAGGAAACTGAGGACGCCGAGTGTATTTCACTTTGCCCTCAACCAGTTTTACTAAGCAGCTACCGCATGCCCCGGTTCGGCAGCCGCTATCGATTGGGATATCGGACTTGATAGCAAAGCCCAATAGATTCGGATAGGTAGCCGCAAAGGCTTCGAGCTTATTGGATTGTCGAAAGTGAACCGAGCAGGGTTGCTGTTTGACTACTGAGTTATGAGGAACGGGCTTTTCAGACTCTTTGAATAGTTCGAAATGAATCTGAGATTCAGGGACGCCGGCAGTCGCAAGAGCAGCGAACAATTCCGATTGCCATGCTTCAGGACCGCACAGATAGCAGTCCGCATTGAGAGGATCTTTGAGTGTTGCGACGACATCGGAGGCTGCGAATTTGCCTTGCTGGATGACCGCATCTTTTCCTCCCGTAACACCACGAGGGAATCGACTTAGAAAGAGTCGCATATGGACGATAGGGAATTGGTGGGCAATGTTGAGCAGCGATTCCGCGAAAGGCATGTGATCGACATCGCGGAATTGAGCAAAGAGAGATAGCGAAGCGTGAGGGCGTCGCAGAGTCTCTCTCAGCATAGGGAGCATTGGCGTGATTCCGATTCCTGCACTCAGAAGGACGACATGTCGATTGGTCGTTGTTTGCAGAAAGAATGATCCCGACGGGCCTTTCACGCGAACCGAATCCCCTTTGCCGAGATCATCGTGGAGCCAACGGCTAACACTTTCCGGTGAGTCCGAATTTCGTTTCACCGAAATTCGCCAGTAGCCATTATCGCAATGGTCCGAGAGTGTATAGCAGCGGCATTGTTTTGATCGATTTTCCGCTGCGGGCATTTCGATCAAAAGATGTTGGCCTGCTAGAGCTAGAGGCAGGCTCTCTCCATCCTGTCGAATCAAATAGAACGATTTAACATCTTCGGATTCTTGGTCGACGCGAGCGATCAGCACGTCGTACCACAACGCAGGACGCTTGCGTATCGAGAAGTCCGCGTGAGTTCGTTCGAGGGTCGAGCTAAGGAGACCGATTTTTAACTGGGCGGAAGCTGAGTTGACCCGTTCGAGTTGGCGGGCTTGCTTTCTTGCGGCTAGAGCAGCGGACAGCCCGCGCGTCAGAATCCCGAGCAAGGCGACGCCGGCGACGGCCAGGATAATTAGTCCAGCTGATTCCACTTTTCACTCCTCGGTTTTTCCGCTCCTCGGTCAAGGCTGAGTGACAGTTCGCTCGGACCGAGAGTGCACCAAGCTTGAGTCGATAATTAGTAAAAAAGTGATGTTTATAGGAGGATGGGTCTCTTTACCCGGGTGTGCGGGCTAGGCAAAATAGAGAGAGATCAAGCGGACACTTTGGTAAGTGTCCAGCTAGGGTTCGGCAAGTTGTGCCAGGAAGGTGCCGTGTTCAGGTTGCACGGCCACTTCCTCGCATCTCCCCATTGTTTTAACTTGCGCGATGAGTCGGTTCTTGCAAAGTATCATTCCGGTCGAGGAGTTCTGAGTCCGGAGGTGATGGTAAGAGAAGAACTGAAATAGCAATTTGCTTGATCGAAGGCCACGTGTATAGCAACCAGCCCGGGACAGTGTGGGAAATCGTGCAGAAGCAAGATGGAGAAAGCGCAGCGTGGGATGAAACCATTTCCGCTGAGGCTAAAATTGAGCGGTGCCAACAGATCATTCGTTATCAGTTTCGTGATATCAGCATATTGCTGTCCGCTCTGACCCATTCGAGTGTCGCATCAACGCGAACACAATCTAATGAACGGATGGAGTTTCTAGGTGATTCGATTTTGGGGATGATTGTTTGTGAGAGTTTGTTTCGCAAGTATCCCGAGTACTTAGAAGGGGAATTGACCAAGATCAAATCGATTGTTGTTTCTCGGAGGGTTTGTGCCAAGATATCAAGGCATTTAGCCTTAGATGAATGTTTGATCGTGGGTCGAGGGATGTTAAAGTCGGCGATGCCACGTTCGCTCATGAGTGACGTTTTTGAAGCCATTGTCGCTGCGATTTATTTGGATGGAGGAATTGGTGAAGCCAGTCGATTCATCATGGAGCATCTCGAGCCGGAGATTCGGTTAGCAGCGGATGGACATCACGGAGGAAATTACAAATCGTCGCTTCAGCAAGTCGCCCAGCGGGAGCTCAAGGGGACGCCCGTGTATCGGTTGGTGAATGAGTTTGGACCCGATCATAGCAAGCAATTTTGTGTTGCAGCGGAGATTTCGGGCAAGCGGTACACCCCGGCTTGGGGTCGAAACAAAAAAGAAGCCGAGCAGCGAGCGGCCGGGAATGCTCTGGCGGAACTGCGTGGGGAAGAGGCACCTTATACAGCTCTCTAGATACAGCTCTCTAGCATCGAGGGAGCTGATCGGGGCTGGTCGGGTCGGGGCTTGGCCGGGTCGGGTCTGCTCTGTGTCGGGAGAAAGTGCCCAGCTGGGCGGTCGCCAGGAGTCCAAGCTCGTGTGTCGAGGAACGTCAGGTGGCGATTCTTTGCTATGTCGCTACAATTCAGGGCCCTTTGACACTGTTCCCGAAGATAACTGTATGACAAACCCCAGCAAAGAAGATCCCAAAGCATCAGCCAACCCGGCGGGCGGACCACGACGGGGCCAAGGCCCGTTGATAATCGCGTTGGTACTACTGTCTGCTTTCGCATTGATGTTTTATATCAGTGCTTCGCAGGTCTCCAGGATCGACTATAGCTTTCTGGAAGAGCAGCTCGAACGGAATAACGTTCAAGAATTAACGCTTTACGATTCGTATGCTCAAGGGCGATTTCGAGTCCCGCCGGACAAGCCTGCGACCTACAACGCCGACGGAGTTTTAGTGCCCGCCAAGCCAGGCGAGGTCCTAAAGCGGGAATTTGATGTGCTGGTTCCCTCGGACAGCAGTTCGCGATCCGCGTTGTTGGATCGGCTCAATAAGTTGAGGCAGGAAACGAAGACCGAACGGGATGTCGACAATCCGGACTCGTTGGTCAAAGCGCCGCTCGAATACAAGCTTGTGCCGGGCAGTGCACTCAACACCGTAATGACCTTTCTCTGGTTGGGGATTTTGGTCGCCACGATTGTCGGCATCTACATCTTTTTCCGTCGTAGTCGCGAAGGGATGATGGGTGGTGGATTTCTGTCGAGCTTTACGAGGTCGACCGCCAAAAAATACGAACCCTCCGATCAGCATGTAACCTTTAAGGATGTGGCGGGGCTAGAGGGTGTAAAAGCGGACTTGCAAGAAATCGTTGAGTTTTTAAGAGCACCGGAGAAGTTCCAAAAGCTTGGGGGCCGGGTTCCTAAGGGCGTGCTCCTGAATGGACCACCTGGAACGGGCAAAACGTTGTTGGCTCGGGCGGTAGCGGGAGAAGCGGGAGTCTCATTTTTCTCGGTCAACGGCAGCGAATTTATCCAGATGTTCGTTGGGGTTGGAGCATCTCGCGTTCGGGATTTGTTCGCGACCGCCAAGGAGCACTCACCAGCGATCATCTTCATCGATGAGATCGATGCGGTAGGTCGTCAGCGTGGAGCTGGATTGGGTGGTGGTCACGATGAGCGTGAGCAAACGCTAAATCAGATATTGGGTGAAATGGATGGGTTTTCCCCAAACGATTCCGTCATCATCATGGCCGCAACCAACCGTCCGGACGTCTTGGATCCAGCGTTATTGCGACCGGGGCGATTCGACCGTCACATAACGGTAGGTCGACCAACATTGAAAGGGCGCGAAGAGATTTTCAAGGTGCACGTTCGAGACGTACCGCTCGACAATGATGTCGATTTGCACACGTTGGCTGAAGCGACGGTAGGGCTAACTGGTGCCGACATTCGAAACTTGGTCAACGAAGCAGCGCTTTGGGCAGCGCGGCATGATAAGACCCGCGTTTCGATGGATGACTTCGATTACGCGCGTGACAAAGTGCTCATGGGGGCTAAACGCGAAGAAGTCATGCAGCCTGCGGAGAAAGAAAAAACCGCCTATCACGAGGCGGGACACACGTTGGCGGCTTGGTTTTTGCCAGGGGCACAGCGAGTTCACAAAGTCACCGTCATCCCGCGAGGCATGTCGCTGGGTAGTACTCAAATCTTGCCATCGGAAGATCGGATGAACATGTCCGAGAGCGAGATCAAGGATAACTTGGTCGTGTTACTGGCAGGAAGAGCTGCCGAGAAGATCATTTACGATCAAACATCAGTGGGTGCGGAGAACGACCTAGAGCGAGCGACGTCGCTGGCTCGGCGAATGATTGCTCATTGGGGGATGAGTCCAAAGCTCGGCCCCGTTTCTTATAAGCTATCAGACAGCGACCCGTTTTTGGGGCGAGAGATGCATCAGCAACGTCAGTATAGCGAGCGAACCCAAGAGACCATTGATGCCGAGATCGGCGATACCTTGCGAGCCGCCGATAGGCGAGCCACCGAGATATTGCATCAGCGACGCGAAGAGTTAGAGCGACTTAAAGACGCCCTCTTGGAGCGTGAGGAACTCGATGAAAAAGAACTCACCGAGCTGATAGGTCCAAGCGTTCACGTCAAGTTGACAGAAACTCCGACGCCAGCTGGTGTGGGAAGTTGATGCGTGGGATTTTTGTAGAGGAGTAGCTTCTTTCACCTTCTCCTCGTCCCGATTACTTCGCCAAAGTTACTGGTAAGCATGGTCCGCAAGAAAAACAATAAAATACGGATCGAATTTCGCAAAAAGCACCAGTCGCAAACGCGAGACCTCGATTTAACCAAAGAGTATCAATCCGAGCAGGAGGACATTGATACCGTCTCTCAAGAGCGCGTTAGCGGCAAAGGAGATTTGACCCGTCATCGAACGGTCAAAGGGAATCGGAACGAAGAAAGCGAAGCACTAGGGCAGGTCGAATTGGACGTCGATCGTTCCAGTTTGGCCGGTTTGGTTTTAAAGGTGCATGGGCTGGAATCGATCGTTCGAGGAGCGGATGGAAAGCAATATCGATGTTCGCTCAGACGGGTTCTCAAGAATGTAGCCACCGATCAAAGGCACGTCTTGGTGGCAGGAGATCATGTGCGACTCCAGATGGCAGGAAACCAGCAGGCGTGGATCGTCCGAATCGAACCCAGGCGGAGCACGCTGAGCCGAACCAGCAAGCAGCGACGGCACATCATCGCCGCCAATGTCGATCAATTGCTCATTGTCACGAGTGCCGCACAACCCACGATCAAGCCAAATTTGATCGACCGGTTGCTAGCGACGGCGGAGCAAAATGGACTGGATGCCGTCATTTGCATCAACAAATGCGATTTGATTGATCCCGCGACTTTGCAGCCTTTGATTGGCAATTACTCCCAAATGGGATATCGAGTCTTGATGTTGAGCGCTGCCAAATCCTGGGGCATAGATCGGCTTAGAGCGGCGACCTACCGAAAATGCAGTGTGGTCGTCGGGCAGAGTGGCGTCGGAAAATCGTCGATCCTAAACGTCTTGGACGCCAAGTTAAATCAACGGGTGCAGGCGGTTAGTCTGGACAATAACAAAGGAAAACACACCACGACGACTGCCGAAGTATTTCCCCTAAGCCATGGCGGCTCGATTATCGACACGCCGGGGGTGAGGCAATTTCAGTTATGGGATATCGTTCCGTCAGAATTATCGGGGCTTTTTCGGGATATTCGGCCTTTTGCCTCCAAATGTAGATATCCCGACTGCTCACACGTCCACGAAAACGAATGTTCCGTAAAGGATGCTGTGGCAGATGGGCGGCTTGATCCGAGGCGATACGACAGTTACTGTCAAATTATCGAAAGTCCTTATGAAGCCAGCCGGGACGAGGACGAAGACTTTTAGACCGGGAATTGCGCCGTTAACGTGATTGTCGGTTACTAGCCTAGTCGCTACACTTTCTGCGAGTCTTGTTCAACTTCGTATCTCGTAGCTGTTTAGGGAGTTTCCTGAGCAGCGGAGTCCTGTATGAGTGCATCAGTCGGACCCAAAGTCGAAAACTCCCCTGCCCGCGTTATTGTGGGGGACAAAGAGATTTCCATGCCAGTTTTGGTGGGCACGGAAAACGATCGAGCCATCGATATTTCAAAGCTTTTAAAGGAAACCGGCCATATTACGTTGGACGAGGGTTTTGCCAACACCGGTTCCACGTCCAGTTCGATTACCTATCTGGATGGCGATCGTGGCATACTTCGCTACCGAGGGTACCCGATCGAGCATTTGGCAGAGCACTGCAACTTTCTTGAGACGAGCTATCTGCTCATTTACGGTGAATTGCCGACCAAAGAGCAACTGCAAAAGTTTGAGGATTCCATCGAGAGGCACACGATGCTTCACGAGGACATGCGCACGTTTTATAACGGCTTTCCTCGCGACGCCCATCCGATGGCGATCTTGTCGAGTGTTGTAGGAGCATTATCAACCTTTTATCAAGACTCGCTGGATCCTCGTGATCCGCAGCAAGTGGAAGAGTCACTTCTGCGACTAATCGCCAAGCTGCCGACCATTGCGGCTTACTCCTACAAAAAAGCATTTGGTCAGCCATTCATCTATCCCGATAACAGCTTGGATTACTGCAGCAATTTCCTGCGAATGATGTTCGCACTGCCGAGCGAGCAATATGTTGCCGATCCGGACTTTGTCAAAGCTTTGAATCTTCTCTTCATTGTTCACGCTGACCATGAGCAAAATTGCAGCACATCGACCGTCCGATTGGTAGGCTCTTCCAATGCCAACCTGTTCGCGTCGATATCCGCTGGCATTTGTGCGTTGTGGGGGCCGCTGCATGGTGGTGCCAACGAGGCATGTGTGAATATGCTGAGGCAGATCGCGGACGACGGAGGCAACGTCAAGAAATATGTTGAGCTCGCCAAGGACAAGTCCAGTAATTTCCGATTGATGGGCTTCGGGCATCGTGTCTACAAGAACTATGATCCGCGTGCCAAGATCATCAAGGCGGCGTGCGATGTTCTGCTCAACAAACTCAATTTGAGCGATCCTTTATTCGATGTAGCTCAGAAATTAGAAGAGGTCGCATTGAAAGACCCTTACTTCGTTGAGCGTAAGCTTTATCCAAATGTGGATTTCTACTCCGGAGTTATTTACCGAGCGATGGGCTTCCCCGTTCAGATGTTTACGGTCCTCTTTGCGATCGGTCGCCTACCTGGCTGGATCGCACACTGGGTGGAGATGCATCAATCATCGACAACCCGAATTGGCAGACCGAGACAGGTTTACACTGGGCCTGCGATTCGGGACGTAGTGCCTATTGATCAGAGGTCGTGAGTTCGTTGCGGATAGAGAGAGTCGCTGAGATCGGTTTGGCTACAGCGATTTTTTGGTATTAGCAGGTTGCTTTTTATTGGCTTCTTCGGACTTGGTTTTCTTCGCCTCGATATAGGCCTCGGTGGCTATTTGTTTCCGATTTTCTGGTAGAGCATCCCAGGCCATTTGGTAGTAGAGCTCCACTGAAGTCCAGTGACCTCGACGGCGAGCGTCGCTAGCCAAAGAGAGATAGTATCGCGCATCCTCGATAGAGTTTTTCTTTTCTGCTGACTTGGTGCTCATGGCCATCATGTAAGCGTAGGCAGGCGGACGATCTGGTAGTGCTTGATTGTGGTTGAAGTCATTGCCTACTTTGGGAGGAGCGACTCTGCTCCAGTCGACCGGTATGGGTCTAGTGTTGGCTTCAGATCTGATAAGCCGATCCAGTTCATCGAGGTCGATGATGGTTGCTTTAACAGTCGCGTTTCCATATCCGTAGGAACTGCCGATGGCCCTAGCACCGCCGCGTTGCACGGAGCCCGCCCCGTAACGAACATTGCCTCCCATGTTCATTTCGCCACCATCGGGAACCGACACGCTCGATTGAATGGAAAAAGTTCCCTGGGTGGGCAATTGAACGGTAAAGGATTGAGCGTTCGCGGTTGGCGTCGCGCAAGCTGCCAAGCAAAATCCGAGAGCAGTCATAGCTGAGGTTGCGAGCTTGGGAAAGCGGCTTCGGATGCCGGAGATTTCAGGCCACATGTTGGTGGATTGCATTTCGTTTTTCCTTGGTCGATGGAGCGGGGAGCCTAGAGGTCTTGTGTTAGATGTGGTTTAGATTTTTGGGAGAGCGTAGGCGAGAGCGATCCCCCCGAGAATGCCCGTGACAAGCAGGATCACGACGGTCGAAACAAGTCTCTTTTGTTTGATCCGCGAAAACATATAGTAAAGGCTGTAGAATGGCACGAAAAAGTACATCAAGCCATGTTTGGCAGACTCTTTAAAGGCCACAAACAGGATAGCCATGTTCGCGAAGTTGGCTGTCAGCAACATGGCTAGTCCAAAGGAACCAGCGAGAACCGGCAAATAGCCCGCTTCTTGAATGCGCCGCAGGGCCACGATGGAAGAGGTTTTTTCGGTGGTGACAGCATGTTGTTTGATAGCCAGTCCGACGATCATCACACTGATCCCGACCAGGATGCTCAGCATCATCCACCACGGAGTACCAGTGGAGTTGAGTTGCTTTTCTGTTTGGAGTTCTCGCTCCATCATTTTGGCGGCTTCGTTCAAGTGAGCGTTTCCGAAACCTGTCGCGGTTTCCAATTGATGCTCTTCGAGTTTGCGACCCTCGGAAAAGTGAAAGCCGCACTTAACGCAAAGGACGCTGTTGGGAACGACCGGGGCGCTGCAGGCGGGGCAAACAGGACCTTTGTTTTGGATGAGCCCCACGTCAGCGTACAAGCTATCCAGGGCACCTCCGGATGATGGCTGAGGTGACTTTACGGCAGCCGCAGGCTGGGTGGCTGGCGATGGTTTCGAGGCTTTGGGAGCCGGCTGACTTTTTGGTTTGCTGGTCGAGGCCGGTGCAGTCGAAGCCGGTGCAGCAGACGCGGAAACGGTGCTCGGGATCTTTAAAGACGCCTTGCATTTTGGGCAGCGTCCGGACTTGCCCGCCATTTCATCAGGGACATTCGTGGAGTAGCCGCAGGAGCAGGTAACGCGGATCGGCATAGTTGGAGAACTTTCCCGGAGACAAGAACCAAAAAGCAACCTCTGTATTTTGGGCTGAGTTTTCTTGGGAAACAATGACTGAGTTAGCATTTGCCCGGAAATAGACCGCTGCATTTCTGTTTCTCGGCTTGGCGTCTGGCACGGTAGTTGCATACACCTCTACGGAGTCACCATTCATGGCTGCGACCAAAGAAAAGTCCAAAGTAAAGCTAGTTCCTCTTGGGGATCGCATTGTTGTCCAGAGAGAAGAATCACAAGAACGAACCAGTGGCGGAATCTTTTTGCCAGACAGTGCAAAGGACAAGCCGACTCGCGGCAAGATTGTCAGCATTGGGGACGGCCGGGTTTTGGAAAATGGCAGTCGATCGACCTTGCAAGTCAAGGTTGGTGATTTGGTTCTATTCACGAGCTACGCTGGCGAGAACATCGAAGTCGATGGCGAAGAGTATCTGTTGATGAACGAAAGCGAAGTTCTCGCTGTTATTGGCTAATGGCCACTGTTCCGCATCTGCGGACTTTCGAAGCCGCAGTAGCGGTTTCGAGTCACCCCAAAACATCCAAACACAATTCAAAAATCCTAACGGAGAAATCTATCGATGGCAAAGATTATCGCTTTTGATCAAGAAGCACGCGAAGCAATTCGTCGCGGCGTATCGAAATTGGCCCGAGCAGTGAAAGTGACCCTCGGACCTCGCGGTCGGAACGTGATCCTTCAAAAGAGCTTCGGAAGCCCAACCGTTACTAAGGACGGCGTGACCGTTGCTAAGGAAATCGACCTAGAAGACGTCTATGAAAACATGGGCGCACGAATGGTTCGCGAAGTCGCATCCAGGACCAGCGATGTGGCTGGTGACGGAACCACCACCGCAACCGTTATGGCCGAAGCGATCTTCAACGAAGGTCTTAAGGCTGTCGTGGCTGGCGTGAACCCAATCCAGATGAAGTCCGGTATTGAAAAGGCAGTTGCCGACATCACCGAAAAGCTTCACAAGATGTCGATCAAAATCAAAGACACCGAAGAAATGGCGAACGTAGCGACCATCGCTGCTAACAACGATCGTGCCATCGGTAAGCTCCTTGCAGAAGCGATGTCCAAAGTGGGCAAGGACGGCGTTGTAACCGTCGATGAAGGCAAAGGCCTCAAGGACGAGCTCGAATTCGTAGAAGGCATGCAATTCGATCGCGGATACTTGTCACCATACTTCGTCAACGAACCAGGTACCATGGAAGTCGTTCTCGAAGATCCATACATCTTGGTCTACGAAAAGAAGGTTTCCAGCATCAAG
>JALOQS010000203.1 GCA_025459355.1 Pirellula sp. | reverse complement strand
AGAGTTATTGTTCGATGCCGTGCAAGATCGAGACAGATTTTTGTCCTTTGGAGGCCGTCCAGGGAGAAGTCAGGCCAATGGGGTCCTTTCCCCTGAAATCATACAATTACCCACGGTAAAGCCGGATGGACCAATTTCTTGCCCTTGCTTCGCACTGCAGGAACAATCAGACGGACTGGAAAAAAGATGAGTGGAAAAAGAGAGAAGACAAGGGGAAGAGTATGGAGCAGATTTCAGAACCTGTACCGCCTGCGCTCCGGCTATTTTTGCAAGAGGTTGCTGAGCAGATACGGGTTGGATCACCGAGCACAAAAATCCCTTCTGACGATTTGCTTCAGTGTGACGTTGCCTACGGTGGGCTACTCGACCAAGGCGGAACAAGGTATGGCTTCGCGTACTTCCATTCTGCTGATCGCAGGCCTTCTTGGTATCTCATGCTCGAATCAGACCAGATCCAAAAGATTGCCGATGGTATCGCAACGGAACTGTTGCTTTGGAAATGCGATTTGAAACGTTGTCCCACTCGTTCGACAATGCCAGATTTCCAATGCTCTTACTGCGAATTTTGGGAGAATGCGTCAGTATCACGACCAAAGACCGAAGAGGAAGGAGCATGCAACGAATTCGATGACTGGCTTGCCTTGTTTACCCGCGTTAACCCGTGGGCAACAGGCGTTGACGCTTACAACGCATATCGGAACACTCCAGGTTTGGAGGAGCGACTAGGAGAATATCCTGCCTATGCAATTCATCGTGGAAGACTGGCGTGAACCTCGTCTAAACAATCTGAAATCCATCGAGCTTAGCAACCCGACACATCAGGAATGCGTATACTTGAGCGCGATCGACGCATCGCAGCGAAAGATTCAATTGACAATCAATCGACAGTGACGACGCCCCATTATGTGTACTGAAGTCGCAGATGGTCAGTTGTGGCCATGGAGCGTCGCTCGCCGCGGACCTGTGACGTGTGGCTGTCCGCCAATCGTAACCAGAGCGGCTATCCGATTCGCGGATATCCACTGCTTCTGTATTGGATGTCGCTAGGTCACGACTTTGTCTTTGGTATTCGGATGCAACGTCACTGCACGCGACATGCATCGAAGCAAAGGCGTCATGACCTTTGTTATCAATCTTCGTCGATGATTGCGACGGTGATACATCAATATCTAGAAAAGTTTGACAACGGTCTGAGCGATCCTTACGATCAGAGACGCTCGTTCTCTTTGCTGCGAACATTTCCTCGTCTTCTTGCCGGAGTGGGTACATGAAAGTTGCGACCGCTGCATTGAATTCTATTGAGGGCAAATCGAATGGTCGGGTTTCGCCATCTATCTTGCCAGAGCCATCGCCATTCACGCTCGATCAGACTCTTGAGCCATTCGGTCGCTGGGTCAGTGAACCTGTTTGGGTCCCGCCTAAGGATGCAAGCAAAGAACTTGCTTGCTCCATGCTTGAGGATCATGGAATGCTGTCTTCCAAAGAAGATTGCTGGAAATCGATTGTTCAAAAACATCGCTCCAAGTTCACGCAAGTACGTGAAATCGAACTTACCAAAGCATCCATTCGATTGCCAAAGAGTCGACTATTCGTAACGGTTACGGAGAGAGCGGACTTTGACAAAATCACGGATCCGATTCCCAACTGCGTCCAGACGCGACTCGAAGAGTTTCTAGATGGTCCCGGCCGACAGCGAGGAGTTCGAGTCTACTACTTGAAGCCTCTTTGCGTCGAAGTCGGAGACGATTTGATTTTCACGACACAGTCTGAGTTGGAAGAAGCAATTGCTAAGGTGCAACGTGAAGTTTTCGCCGAGTATCGAAAGAACTATTTGTGGGAACGTCCAGGACAAGATTTGCTAAATGCCTTGGACGCATTAGCCTATTATCCTCGCCGCATGATCAAGCATGTGTTGGAGCGAAAGAAGCGTGCGATCGAAGCTTATCATGCGAAGCTGGAGTTTAATCGTCGCAAGGCAGCGATGCGTGTGGTCAGTCTGCACCGCAAGTGCCGAACAGACGAGTGTACGTTCGATGATGTTCTATCGATTACGAAAACCCCCGATCGTAGAGACGTGATTGAAAAGTACGCAGCAGACCACCAGATGACTCCAGCCCAGAAACAACGGCTTTTGGAAGCCTCTGTAATCGCTTTGCCTTGGTTCCTAACCTTGCCTTTGGCCGCATATTGTATCGCTAATCTCAAGCTTTTTACTTTGACGTTAGCTCCTCCGATCATCGTTTGCGATCCCGTCTTTGTCGCGGAAATGCCAGACGGCGATGGTACTGTACTCAAGATCGGACATTTCGATGAAGTGCGGGGTGTCGTCCACGTGGAGCTATAACCAGAATGGCATGAGCGTTCATCTGATCGTAATTCGCCAAGCGTATCCAGCATTATCGAGCGCCACTCAGAAATAGCGTGACAATCGCGTTGGCTAGCTCTTTCGTCAAGTAGCGACGAGGATTGGTTTTTCGCGAGAACACGTTGATAGGCTGGTCCATTAAGCAGCAGAAGCTAAGAGCCAGGAACTCCGGGTTGGCGGTTTTTAGTTCACCTCGCTCTATGCCTGCTTGCATCACTTTGGTCACCAATCGAAAACGCTTTGAGGTAAGGCGATCTAGTATGCCGTCGATTTCCGGAACGCGCGGGCCGTAGTAAGTTTGGAACATTAGACGAGGCACGCGCGGATCAACACAGCAGAACTCGAAGGAACGTAAAACCATCGCGCGAAGTCTCAGCTCGCACTCTGGATACTCATCGAGGACCTGCTCCAGCTTTGATTGACTCTCGCCATAGTGTAATTCGATAAGCGTTTGCAAAACCGCAGCTTTGTCGGCAAAGTGATGGTATAGCGTCGGCTGCGTTACGCCGGCTGCCTTGAGGATGTCGCGAATTCCAGTCGCTGCATATCCTCGTTGTGAGAACAGGGTAAGCGCTTCATCCAACAGCCGCTCTCTGGTTTGGGCAGTCGCTTCACTTCTTGTGCTCATGGTGAATGACTCACATCCTTACGATTCTGCTTCAGATCATGTCCCAAGTTGTCGAAGATCGTGTGAATCAGGTCTTCGGTCTTGTCCGCCGTCAGTAAGAAGAAGCAGAACAACATCTCGTCAGTTGTCTCTTCACCCCAGGTGACTCGCTTCGGTGGAGAAGATGGATTCGATGGGTTGGCTGCTGAGTTATCAAAGACGGCTTCTACGACCAACTTCGTGCCCGCTTTCAAGCGGATCGGTCGCTCGTAATAGTATTCGTCCTGCCAGTTGTAGTTCCAGGTCGGTATGTCAATTAGCACTTGTGGCTTTTTTTTGGGTTCGGTCGCAGTGACTCGCATCGATCTGCCAAGTAGGTGCATGTGAGGAACTATCCCCACCATGATCACATCTTTGGGCAAAGTGTAAGTCGTTGTACGTCGGTAGTCCGCTTCACCTGCCGGGATATCCATCTCATAGTTGGCCATCCAGATGCTACCAACGAGCTTGGCTGATTCTTTCAGCGACTCGGCGACAGGTTTGTTGACGAAGTAAAGTCCGACCTCGGACTGGTCAACCTCTGTCTTGCCGGTGGGATGGTAATGAACTTGCACTACCAAATCACTCCCTTTCTTGAGATACCTTCCCATGTCGTTTGGAAGACGCCGTGCTGTGTTGCCAACGGACCAACCTCCCAAAGCGCCACTTGGTAAGAATCCGGGCCCACCAAAATTGCCATACCCAGGCTCGGGTGTCGCAGCATCGAGCTTTCTCGCTTGGCCTTTGTCGTCCAAGAACAAAACTGCGTGATGGACCACACGCTTGTTGCCTGGATGGAATTCGACGGCTGCCACCAGCTTGTCTTCGGGAATTTTTATCGGCATCACAAAATTCTGAAGCAGGTCAGGACCATTGGCCGGCACAGTGAACGGTTCTTGCATTTTTACAACTAGATCGGGAGTGCCTAACTGCCAACCATCTGCGAAAGTGGCAGTTGGCGGTAAATCTGCTACATCGCCAAGTATGCAACCGGCCGTAATCCAATCGGCCAGCAGCTTCAACTCTCGATCGCTCAGCCATCGTTGTCCTACGAATCGATGCTCTGTCCCTGGCCCTGGAATCCAAGGGGGCATGATGCGTTGCTGCGTGACTTCCAGAATCATCTCTGCATGCGACTTGGCTTCTTCGTAATTGGTCAATGGAAAAGGGGCGACTTGACCAGGGCGGTGACAAGTTTCGCAACGTTGCTGCAAGATTGGGGCAATCTCGCGAGCATAAGTTACGTCTCCATCAGTCGCTTGCATTCGATCTCGTGGTAGCGCGCAGCCAACCGGTTTGGTCTGGACGACAATCGGCCGCTTGTTGGCTGCAACGGCCTTCAACGCGTCCTCCAGATAGTGATTCTCAACGTTCACTCGCCTTCGGCCGACGGCTTCGTAGGCGTTATCGATCGCTCCGCGATATGCGACTTCACCAGTTGCATTGATGACAAATGCTTCAGGCACATGGCTTGGCTTCAAGACACCGATCAGAAGTCCAGAGGCATCAAACAGAATGGGGAACTCAGCCTTGTATTCCGCAAAGTGCATTTTAGCGCTGTGTCTTGTCGTATTTGGCTCTGACACAATACCAAATAACTCGACGTTCTTGGGCAACGCTTTATGCAATCGATTTAGTTCGACGATATATGAGTTGGCGATAGGACAGGTAGTCGACAGAAATACGAACGCACGGTTAAGTTGCTTGTCATTATCGGATAGCACGAAAAGCCTGCCATCCAACGACTGGGCATCAAAAGAAAAAAGTACATCACTCTGGGACCGCGCGAAGGTAGTTGGACAGCATGCAAAAACGCCGACCATCAAAAGACAAAGCAAGAGTCGCATTCGCAGTACTACCCTCTACGCACCGAAACAGGAAACGTCAAGTATACCGATCGGTACACTAATACCAGCTCAGTATATCGACTGGTATACATATAGTCAACTCGAATCGTACCGCGTGTTTGACCATCTTTAACTTCCGTGATCGCCTTTCAAGGGTGCCCCATGCACCCGGTCACGCAAAAACGTGCTATCGGTTCCACGCAGTCCTCAATCAGTGCGAGACATCCATCAAGGTCTCGATAGGCGAATGGCCCGTCTGTTCGCAACGAACTATCCTCAAACCCGTCGGAATCATGATGCGTTGTCGCATCGCAGCGAAATCAAAGGTGTCGGCAAGAGGCTTGCAATCACTGCGTGACATCTTGCGGCCGGCGCCGTGACTGAGTGAATTCGAAATCTCTGCGACTCGATCTTTTGCAAGCACTAGGACGACATCGCCTGACATGCGCGAGCGTAAAATGGACAGGTCGCCAGGAGCGACATGAACCGAACCCTTGCGAATCAAGGCGGAACCATTTTCCAGTATTTCGTACGTATGGTGACGCAGATCTAGAACAAGATTGAGATTGCCAAAACCTGATGAATGGCTTCGTGAATCGCAGCACTGCTTTCGGCAGCCCATCTTACGACTCGATCAAACTCCTCATCGAACTTGTCTGGCCTGTTGCGGCAAACTTTTGCCAATTGCTCTGGCACGACAGCACGCCCGTCCCTGTCGATAAAGGCGATTTGCTCGGGCAGGCATCCGGTAAAAACAATCCGCTCGGCCTCTTGATCATGCGGAATCCACAAATGGAGCCGATCGATCGGCTCAGCGGAAAGATTGATTAAATCCATTGGCAGGAAGCTTCTACTTTGCCCAAATGTTAAGTTCATGAAGAAATGACAGCCTTCATTCGCCATAGTTCGCCCCTACGCGAGCCAATACGGATCATTTCAATTTTTCGGTCTTGGTTCCCAACTTGTCACAACGAAATCGTCTCGCGTCGTTTCCTCGTGATTCTCCAGCGATTCGACCGCTACCTCCATTCGCAAGGCTTCGAAACCCCAGCGGATTCAAACCGGTCGGATTCCTAGCTGCGAGCCCTCGTAGAGATCCTAAACAACAAAGATGGCCACACGCCGGCCAAGTTCATGGAGGCCAAGTTCATGGAGGCCCTCTTCTTCATCAGTGAACTGGCAGACGATCCTGGCATGGAAGCCTTGCTCGTCCCTGCTATCAATGGATGCATCGATCTGCTCTATGGAGAATTGAGTCCCGCCGACTTAGCGTTGGCCATCTGGCTTCATCCTGAGCGTGCGCGTACTCTCTTTGAGTATGAGATCCCTTAGACAAGATCACGTCACGTGCTAGAACATCCCACCCATTCCACCTATGCCGCCTCCCATCCCGCCCATGCCGCCATTCATCATTCCTGACGTCCCTGGGGGAAACGCCACATCTCCATTTAGGATCTTTTGAATGAGCTCGGCAATCTCCGCATGAAGTTTGCGTTTCTGATAAATGATCAGTACCGAATAGGATTCCAGTTCGGATGGGATATTTTTGTTAGCATCGCCATTTCGAAATTCGCTTTTCGATCGACACATTTCGATCGTACCCAGAGCTGATTCCTGCTGCGATTTCATCCACGTCTCTCTGGCGATAAGTTTCGGTAGCAAGATTTGAAGGTCGTCTGCAATTGGGGTCGGTAGTCGATAGAACTTGGTCTCGTAACCTTCTGGATCGATCTCTGGCGAAATGCGACGTTTCGAGTTTTTCAACGCAGATCGATAGTTTTCCAATAACTCCAGTACCTCATCCATAATCGGTTCCGTCTGCAAGACGACCATGAAACCGGATTTTGGGAAAGCGATTGTTGCATTGCCGCCAAAGTTGGACCAACTTTCAGGACTAGCTTGTTGTTCGATAGCTGCCTGCAGACGCCCACAATCGTTCATGTTTCGACATAGATCGCGCACGTCAAACAGAGCGAGCTTGTGAATGTCGGCTTCACTCTTAGGCGTAAT
>JALOQS010000202.1 GCA_025459355.1 Pirellula sp. | reverse complement strand
TCGGATCGCAATGGCACTCGCCGGGTTGGCTGGGTCAAATTTGACTTTGAGAGTATCGATGCCGGCTTCTTCGGCCGCTGCCGCTTCGCTGGTGGTAAAAGGCATGGTCTCGGTGAGAACGGCTTTGCCTTTTAAGCTTTGCAAGTGCTTGATGGTATAGTTTCGCGTCGCGTAGGCGCCGCCCAGGGTCATAATGCGATGCAATCCATGCTTGTGTGCATCTCTCGGAGGTAATGCGTTGGTAGGTATTACGTCATGTTTCATCGGTTTGGATTTCTGTTCGAGAGAATTGTTCTTGCAAGCCGCCTAGGGGTAACCAGCGGTAGCGAGCGATCGCAATGCGAGAACTAAAAGTTTAATCTCAGCTTACCAAGAATTGAATCTTAGATTGTTGCGGCGGAAACCAATTCATGGTTCGAGGGTCGCCTAAGCCTGGCCAACCGACTTTTGTTGAGCAAAAATTCGATTCGAGCAACATGCCCTTACATGCAACCAGTCTTTATGGCAAACTCGCGTGCAAGATGGTCTTGCTTTGGGCATCGATTTCGAGCACGAAGCCGTGATTCACAAGCTTGCCACCAATATTGCAGCACGAACAGTTTACAAAGGTCGTTGATCCGTCGTTAACCATGCCAAAGTTCCGAATGCTGGGTTCATCATGGATGTGTCCAAAGGCGTGAACCATCGGCTTGATTCGCTGCGTCACATGTCTGGTGAGAGATTTGGAGCCTACGTGAACAGGATTACGGGTGTTAAAATCACGCGTCACGTCCAGCATCCCCTTGGGCGGTCCGTGAGAGATGAGAATGTCGACTTCGTCGGGGATCGACTGCCAGACAATGTCGAGATCTTCGCGCTCTCTCATGTACGACCAGTTAAAGAACTTGGGAGTGTAAGGTGTTCCGAAAACGATGAGTCCATTCAAGCTTGTTTGGTCATGAATGAGAAATCGAACTTTCGGGTACTGTTCTGGCTTTACGAGTCCCCGTTCAATCGCTGTGGAGTGGTTTCCGGGAACGAAGATCTTCTGCGGTACTTCGAGCGATGAATACCACTCGAAAAATGCTCGGGCTTCCGGCTCATTCAGCCATTCGTTGCCGCTTTCCGATTCATCCCCACAATGAATGACGGCATCAATACCGCTGGGTATCCGTAACTCATTGTGGCGATTGTGCGTGTCGGAAAGAAGCCATAATTTCATCGATGTTGCCTTGCTGATAGTCTTTTTCACGTTGTAGGTCCGGCGTCAAGGCAGTGGTGGCAAAATCAGAGTGCAAAATCTCTGCCAATACTACTTCGATTGAGCTGGGGGACACTCCTGGGAGCGTTTCGCGTTGAGCTCAATATAGTGTAGCCACGGAATTGGTACATTGTCTTGGTGAAAGATCGCTTCGACGGGGCATTCGTAAATGCATGCTTCGCAATCGATGCACTCATCTGGATGAATGTAGACCATTTCGGCATCTTCGTAGAAACATTCGCACGGACAAACCGATAAACATGCCTTGTCTTTGCAACCTTTGCATGGTTCCGTAACAACCATAGTCATAGCTAGGTTCCTTTGGTTAGAATTCAGGAAAACGAACGGGGTACCTTAGGAGATGAGATTCTGAAGTCGAAAGCGGACAGTAAATCGGAGAAAAATTTGGATTCGAATTTAACAAACCGTACCAGCCAAGAGTTAATCGATCTGTGGCGGCGAGGGGCTCAAGAAGCGGCTGAGGTGCTTTTGGCTCGCTATGAGGTTCGCTTGATCGCATTGGTTGCTGCCCGGCTCAGTCGCAAGCACGAGGACAGAATCGCACCCGAAGACATCGTGCAATCGGCTATGGGGAGTTTCTTTCGAGTGACGAAGGCTGATGTAAAACCATCGATCAAACTCGAAAGCACGCTCACCGCATGGAATATTCTGGCCACCTTTGCGCGTCGCAAGCTTGCAAGGGCCTTAGAACGAGAAACCGCACTCAAGCGTGGCGGAGGCTGGAGCCGAATAAGTCTCGATGATTTAGCACCCGGTTTGTCAATGGAACCCACCATCCCTAAGGCGGATGAGATTTTAGTGGAGGTTCGTAGCGTACTTGACGAGGATCAGATCCGACTGCTGGATCTGCTTCTGGAGAACGCATCTCAAGCTGAAGCAGCAGAGAAACTAGGAGTGGACGAACGGACTGTCCGCCGGCGCATTAGGAAGATTCGAGAAACAGTCGTGTCGCAGCACGCCATGCGAAGCGAAGCTGATTCTCCAGCGATTGAGCTTTCCACGTCGAACATCAGTTTGCCCAACATCAGTTATCGAACATTTGTTCTAGGAAAGTTACTGGGTAGCGGCGCTTTGGGAAAAGTCTATCTTGCTCAGATGCAGACCGATGGAATGCCTATTGCGGTCAAGTTTATGCATAGAAAATTATGGAACAATCCTACCAGCAGGTTCTCGCTTCTTAACGAAATTGATCAAGCTTCGAAAATCAATCATCCTGGAATCATCAAGTATCTCGGGTGGGGGCAATCGCCACACGGTGGACCGTATCTGGTTAGCGAGTACGTGGCAGGTCGATCATTAACTAGTATTGGATCGTGCGCTACAAAGACTGCGGTGCAATGGTTGGTTCAAATTTGCCAAGCCATGGCTGCCTCGCACGAAGCAGGAATTGTCCACGGGGATTTGACTCCCAACAACGTTTTGGTCAACGATAGCGGACGTGTCGTCATAATTGATTTTGGACTTGCAACGCAAAGCCAGCATCAGCCAACACAAGAGCCAAGCGATGTTAGTTTTTCGGATACAATCCAAGCTCATGGTGGGACGCTTGGCTTTGCTGCGCCGGAACAGATATCAAATGCGTTTGGTACAATTGGGTACCGGACGGATATCTATGCCATAGGTGGTTTAGCTTACTATCTTCTGTGCGGTCGATGCCCTCATGCAGGCGATTCGATTGTCGATACACTGAGCGACAGCGACTTGGCCATTACGGAATCTCCGACGACACCAGCGGGTGCGAGGTTGCTGTCAGTTGCAAAGGCTGCGCTGAAGAAATCGATCGGCAGCAGGCCTGAATCGGCAATCGAATTGCTGCAATTGCTCCTGGATTAACGTCGCTGGAATTCGCCAGTCATTGAATAGACGGACTTGGCTGGCCTAGATTGTGTTATGATGATCGAGATCGACGTATAGCATCAATCCGTTTTTCCTCTCCCTGCAATACTTTACGAGGCACCTTATGAACCGCGCCTTCGCAAGACTATCTGTTACGTTCATCATTTTTTTGTTGTGCGCTGGCAATTCGTCACATTGGGCGCTCGGTCAAGTCGCGTTGGTTAGGTTGGCATCCTTTGATGTAGACGCGACACCGCCCCTCGGAATCCATATGGCTTATGATCCAGTTCGCCGACTTGATGAATTGTCACTTCGGTGCAGGGGTGTTGTTTTGCTAAGTGAAGACAAGCCCATCGTTTTGTGTGCCGTCGATTGGATTGGGATAGCGAACGAAGGATACGATACGTTTCGGCGGGAATTAGCGACCGCTGCGGAAACGGAGCCAAATCGAGTTGCGGTTCATGCGATTCATCAACATGATGCACCGGGGTGTGACTTCACAGCGGAACGCCTCGTGAATGAAATGAAAGTCGATGGTTATCCTCGATTTGACGGCGAGTTTCATCGGGAGGTTATACAACGTGCATCGGATGCGGTACGAGCCAGTATAAAGCAGGCTGTTCCCGTTACACATTATGGGTACGGCGAAGCCATCGTCGAACAAGTGGCTTCGAACCGTCGAGTGGAAATCAAGGACGGCAAGGTTGGTCGCATGCGGGGCAGCAGCAGCAAGATTCAGGAACTCATTCAACTTCCTGAGGGGGTGATCGATCCCGTAGTATCGTCGCTCGTGTTTTGGAACGAGTCGAAGCCGGTCGCGGTGATTAGTTCTTACGCGTGTCATCCGCAGAGTTACTACCGGACTGGAGTTCCGAGCCCTGATTTTCCGGGAATTGCTCGGTTCATGCGGGGGCAAGACTTAAACGACACGTTGCATGTTCATTTTAATGGGGCTGGCGGTAACATTGCGGCGGGCAAGTACAATGACGGGTCGCAACCGAACCGCATGATTTTAGCGCAGCGACTCTATCAAGGTCTGAAACAAGCGTTCGAGAACGCACGCCCCATTCCCTTGGAGTCGGAGGCGATTGGCTGGGATTCGGTACCCGTTCGCTTGCCACTCGCTGCTCACCTCAACAAGCACGATTTGGAGACCAAAATGCGTGCGGCACCAGCGCGAGGCTATATCTCATTGGCAGATCAATTGGCGTGGTGTTACCGGGTTGAAGAGGGACAAGCGATTGACATCACCTGCTTAAAGATCGGGTCTGTGAGAATGCTACATATGCCGGGAGAGCTGTTTGTAGAATATCAGTTAGCGGCGAAAAAGATGCGACCCGACTTGCGCATCATGATGGCAGCTTACGGAGATTATGGCCCAGGCTATATCGGTACGGCCGTCTCTTATTCAGAAGGGGGATACGAGACGGCGCCGACCTCATCGAATGTGTCTCCCGAATCAGAATCAATCTTGCTCGATGCGATGCAATCTCTATTGAAACCGAAGGACTAGATTCTGAAAACGTCGCCGATGGAAGTGTGTCGTGGCAGCGGCTACCGCGCGCGTTATTCCTCGAACATTACGTCATGAAGCGAATGGCTTCTCACAGCGTCACCTGGTCGACCTTCTCCGAGAGTATGGATATCGGACCACGGCGGATTGTAAATCATTTTGAAAGGCATCAGCGGCACACTCAGCAAGAAATGCGCAGACGAGGCGACGGGCTGCGCGATTCGGCAGGGTCCGTTGCCATACCGCTCAAGATTGGGTTGCTCGAAATACAATGGCCTGTGATGAAAGACGGGACTGGCCCATGTGTAAGCGGTGGGCGATGCCGCCAATTCCGGACTGACCATTCTCGCACCGTTGGGAATGATTCGCGTCTCCTCATTCCACTTCGTTTTCTGTTCCGCACGAGACAGTGTCGAGGAAACGTCGTTCATCGGCCCAATCATTGTTTGGACATCCAAGAGTTGCGATATGCTTTTCTTGGTCACATTTGGTTCTTGAACGGCCCTAGTCGAAACATAAGACTCTTGAGAAGGTTGCGCAAACCGATAATCTTTATCCGAGGGGCTTAGGATTGTCTCTTGGGCGAGTCGAGTCGAACCTATCGACGAGCTCGCAAAACGCGGAGCATGAGCCTGCGATAAACTGCTTATAAAAAGACCGGCGGGTTGGCTGCTCGGGTGAACTGCCGAGACCGGTGAGACAATTGTTTTGGGCGAGGACGATTGAGTCGCGTCGATATTTGGTGCAGGATTCAGGTCACTTGCTGCACGAACCTGTCCATGATCGTGACCTAGAGCGATGCCCAACGTCAGGTGGAGCCATCCACCTGCGCCAGTCATGGCCGCGAAACAAAACATACTGCGCATCGACAATTTCATAACACTATCTCCTAGGCAACATTGCATGCTAAGGTGCCCATCCCGAAGCGATCACCGGATCGCGAGCAGCGGGTGTTCGGTGAGACTGGAAAGACTTACGTTTCTCGGCGGCTTCCAAGTATGCTTCGTCCGTTGCAGATCCCTCGGCTAACGATACGTTGCAGTATTCTAACAGCGTGCCTTTTTCGAGATTCACATTTCGAAGCGAGATGGCATACTCCACTTCGGCTTGGTGATAACGTATGCGAGCATCGAGAAGTCGTCGGTGCGTTTCCAGTCGTACGTCGAGTTCAGGGTTTTCACCACTTTGGCTCTTGGACTCGATTGCGTTTAGCTGCGTAACAATGGCTTCGAGTCTCTTTCGTTGCAGAAGAATATTCTCGTAAGCTCGTTTGCAATCCGAGACAGCGTTGCTCAATCCGAACTGAACAAATCGTTCTTGTTCTTTAAGTACTTCGGTCTCGCGGGCTAGATTGAGTTTCGAGTTTTGGACCGCCGCGTGTGCACGCCTTAGTCCGACTGGCAGATTGTACTCGAGCCCCATGTTCCATTCCTGGAACTCGTTGTCCCACAGGCTGGAGGTTGCGGAGTTGGGTCCCAGCAAATTTTGTCCGAAACCGCGAGCGCGGTATCCAGTCACCAAATCCAATTGCGGTCGCAGAAAATTGCGGTTGGCGATCAATTCCAGTTCCCGTTGCTTGATCACCCATTTTTGCCGCTTTAGTTCGGTCCGTTGTTGAAGTGCTTCGGCGAGACTTTCGTTCCAATCGTACATCATTGGTCCAGAAAAAGGTGCGTCGGTGGGCCGGATAAGAAGCCCGTCGTTGATCGGTAACCCAATGATCAATCGCAATCTTCGTTCGCTGACACGCAAGCCGCCAAAGCCACGGAATGTACCTCCCGTGCTACCGTTGTTCGTACGCGTCGCGTCGAGCGGTCGTCCGTTGATTGCGTCAACGATTTCCGCTTCGAGTCGATAAACTTGTTCCTCGGCTTGCGCTTTGGCTCCTGCGGCTGTCAATTCGGCTGGTTGACGTTCTAGCGTATCCTGGGCGATATCGCGAACATCAATCTTGGCTTCCAAGTCTCGATAGGAATAGTAAAGGTCCCAGTATGCGTTTTCGACATCGGCCAAAAGATCGCGAACCGATTGTTCAAAGTCAACCAAACTGATATCCGTACGGATGCGAGACAGTAGAACACCATTAAACGTACCCGGCGTCGCACCTGGGCCGGCAATCCGATTGAATTCCGTTCCGGCTCCTTGAAGCAAAGGTTGTCGAATGCCAGCTTCAACAAAGGTCTCGGAGGAATCGAGAGGAAAGCGGTTAGAAAGTTAATGCCAGCTTCAACAAAGGTCTCGGAGGAATCGAGAGGAAAGCGGTTAGAAAGTTGGTTGTTTCGATCGTAGGTCGTAACGTTGCGAAGAGTTAGCAAGCCACCCGTCGCAGAGCGTTTGTTAACTCCTACTTGGGTTACATTGAGATTCTGTCTGAAAAGACCATTCTCTCCGAAGAACGCGTTATTCAAGCCGCGATCATTGTGTTCGAATGAGTTGCTTACGAACAGATTCGCATCAAACGCGCTTAGTGCAGCCTCCTCGCCGATTCGAGGATCGGTGTAAGCAAGTGCTGGATCCAAGCTTGCAATGGCGGCGTTCGGCGAGCGCAGTACCGTGCCACCCAAATCTCGGATGATCGTTGAATTTGCTAAGGCGATTTGAATG
>JALOQS010000201.1 GCA_025459355.1 Pirellula sp. | reverse complement strand
TTCGTATCATTTCATGGACTATCCCGACGACATCGCAACGCTCGGTATTGAGCATTACGCTTCACACATTCCCGGCAAGACATAGACGGACGAACAATCAATTCCACCGAAGTCGCGGATCGGCCGTTTCCTGATGGTTAGTTTACTTGCCGCGACATCGGTGAATCGTGGCGTTCTGCCAACAATGCGTACAGCGTTGGCTGACCTCGAGACGTTGGACCTAGGCAATCCGCGGCGACTTTCAGCTATCATCGGTCGGCCAGCTTTCAGAATCTATCGCAAAGAGCTTGAAGTGATGCGCGGGGAGATCAGTTACGATTTGGTGCTGCACGACGACATGGAATTTCTGGAAGGAACCTACCGGTTACCTGACAAGGATTGGCAGGTGTTTGTCGTCTCTGCGTTCGACCGAGCTTTCCATGAAGTACAAGTTGTCCCGCAACAATGGCAAAGCGGTGTAACCGGTATGCTATTGAAAATTCCAATATCTGAAAAAATCAATGCGATGACTGTCGAAAAAGTGCTTTCCGAGAGACTGGGTGTATCGAAGTGGGCTCGTGTGCAGGGTCCTGATTCAATGCAGCTTCGATAGCAGTCGCAGGCATAACAACGCGTTGCACCGGCGTTGCGGCCGGCGGGTTTTCTGTTTTTCAAGCATCCGCCGGCCGCAACCCGGTGAACGCCGTCGTTCTGCCTTTCATGCAACACGTAGCAGTAGAGACCCACACATTGTGACGCTAAACGCAGCTGCCAAATGGTCAACCATCCCAACTTACTTGGCGGTTTGGACGTACAGTGCTTCTTATGGTCTGACTTGGCGGTTGCTACCGTTCGCGATATTGCTGTCTGCTATATACGTTTCTTCTCACGCTTGGCAGATCAAGCAACATGGTAGATGCTTAATCCATGCCGACATGCGATCGACCGCACCGTCCCTCGTGATAATGGCATCGTTGTTTGCGTCTGCGATGGGGCCAAAACTATCGCTTCTGACTACTGACGAAGCTTCTTGTCTGATGATTTGTGTGGGAGGAGCAATGACTCTCGGTCACGTCGCTTCGTTTGTCGTTGCGTTGCTGGTAGATTCAATCAGTCCACTGGGATTTCCTTCTCATTCACGTACAATGGAGCAGAACAATGGGATGGACGCGAAGGACTCGGTCAGCCGTTCTTGACTTGCGTTGAGTCAACTGCTCTTCCTCGGTCATACCTGTCGTTACGCAATTGAGGATGCCGTGCCATTTGTTGACGATGTGATAGACGCATTGCATACGCAGTTCACACAACAAGTACCCGGCTCTAGTTTTGCAAACAATGAAGCCATGGACGCACTTCCTCGCGTAGCAGAATTGATTGATCCAATCGAAACCGTTTTGACGGACGGCAAATTTCCGGCTGAATTCAAATCGAATCACACAGTACGACGAAATGTGTCCGGTTTACTTGAGATATACTTCAGACTGGCCGACAGTGTTCGGCACGATACCGTACCGTTTTTGGAACGCCTTGATCCCGAAATCCGTCACGAAGCTTTCCGCAAGATTCTCCAGATTTGGGGATCGAACGCGTATAATCGTTTACCGTCAATCTGTTGTCGTTTGTACCGATACTTTTGCGACTCGCTTGGCCCTGACGAACATTGGACTGCTGTACTGAATCGGTATCAACGCATCGGCAAATTGACACTGCGGGATGCGTAACAATCCAATGCACCGAAGCCCCCGACGGTGCGTTTTTGACTTTAGAGACATCCTCTGCGGGGGCTCGGTGATGGGTGTCGTTATCAAAAGAGTTTGGGTCAATATTGAGAACGCAACGAACAGTCCAATTTGTAGCGATTGCAATCGTGAGTCTCTTGGCATTGCTTGTGTTCGCTTCTTACCATGTTCAAAAGGGTCAACTCGCTCGACTTGCTGGAAAAGCAGAGGCAGTTGTGGCGATCGAGTATGTTGAAATTGAGATTGAGCTTAGCCAAGGTATCGGAACGTTTTTTGATCTTGCACTTGTGAGGGATTCCTCTCCTCAATCCCATTCGTTTGGGTCAAATCTACACGATGGAAAAGACTACCTTGTTTCTGTTGCCTACGAGTATTCCAGCTATGTGCGGCTAAACCATCCCTTTGACGAAACAAAGTTAAGTGAAGGACATCTCATTGTATTCTGGGTAATTAAGTCCGACCCGAATACGATGAAAGCGAAGTCTTCAAAACTGATTTACGGTTTATTCAAAGGCGGAGAAACTTTGATCTCCGATGATGAAGGCGTGAAAATCACTTTGCGTCCTTCCAGCGGACGAAATAAAATGCGTTGATAACCAAGGCATGCACGCGAAGCACTCGGTCGACCGTTTTTGACTTGCGTAGAGTCAACTCCTCGTGCTCGGTGATGCCAGCCGTTATCCCAAAGAGGTAATTGCAATTGCGTCGCTACCTATTGGGGCATCGCCAATCATACGGTACGCCACAACTCTCTGACGAATGGGGAGAGTTCGACTACTACATCGAGATCGAAGAACAGCTTGCGGTAAGACAAGTGAATGTTTTCGAGAATGGGGAGATGCTTCGTTACTCACGAGAACATTGGTGCGATGGCTATGGAATGATGTTTATCGGCAAGTATAGTCTTAAGGAAAAGGCGAATCGGGGGTGCCAGGTCATTGATCAGCGAGCGTTTGAACTTGTCTGGAAACGCTCTCTCGATTCCACTAACTGGGAAAGACAGAAGAACACTGCTAGAATGTCGATTTGGGGTTCGTGGTCGGAACGATTCGGGTCAGACCACTAAATCGCGTACCAAATCAAGGGATAACAAAAAATTGCAGCGAAGTGCTCGGTCGGGCGTTCTGACTTGCGTAGGGTTTACTCCTCGCACTCGCTGAATTTAGGCGTTCGTCGAATAATTGATTGAAGTTCTCCATGCCGAGAAAGTTCCTTTATCGCTTAGTTGCTGGCTGTAGCGCAGCAGCCTTTTTATGGTTCATATTTGTAGCTGCTGCAAACGCTCGACGAGCAGCGGTGCGAGAGCAACGTCGGCAAGAGCAGCACGTCCAGAAAGTGAATGAAGACTGGATTCGAAATGAAATCGAAAGACTCACTACCGGTCAATCAGATTTCGTCTTTTTTTATTCCACTGGAAACACTGACGCCTTGATCAAGAAGCTTTCGAGTATACCGGAGGTTCGTGGGCTAACCTTTGAGACGACTGACTTGTCAGATCTTGGCGTAACATTCATCGCGACCCTACCAAACGTCGAAAAGCTTACGATTCATGGGGGCACCGTTGGCAACAGCGGACTGAGTACACTTCGAAACCTGGAGAATCTGAAAACGCTTCATATGGTCAACCTAGAGTTGACCGACGACGGACTGGTAACTTTGCTTTCTATGAAGAATCTGGAAACTTTGACTGTCTATTCCAACCAACGCTCCAATACCAAGCTGACCGATTCGGCCATCATGCACTTAAGAGAACTAAAGACGCTTAAAAAACTGAACGTTGGGGGTGGTTGGCTTTCCTTGAACTCTGTGAATGAATTGAAGAGCAAACTGCCTGACTGTATAATCAGCCAAAACTACGCCGACGACGAATGGTGACAATCGACGAACAAAGGATTGCAGCGAAGTGCTCGATCGGCCGCTTTTGACTCGCGTTGAGTCTATTGCTCGCACTCGCTGAATCCAATCGTTCGTCCATATAGACAAAGTGATTCTGAATGAGACGGATTGCATTCATGACGTCAATCGTACTGTTTGGATCATGCGTTGGTTGCGTGACGATTGATGACAACGCTCGCGGAGTGAGGGACGCAAAGAAGAGGATACAAAAGGGGGAGCTTGCTAAGACTATGCCGATGGGGTTTTATAGTTTCTCAGACGAAACTCCAGAATACTGGCGGATACTTCGTGAGCAATACGGTATCAGGCATGAAATGACGATGGGGAAATCGGAGGAGTATGTTCAAGGATTCGATTCCGTGATGAAGCCGGAAATAGACCGACGATTCGACGGAGAGTTCTTTGACAGAATCTGGAAGCAAGCTGCGGAGCAGCACGCAAAGAAGAGTCAGGAGTAGTTCATCGCAAAGCGAGGACGAACAAAATCGTGCACCCAAGTCGCGGGTCGGGTGCTTTTACTTTTAGAGACGTTACTTGCCGCGACTGGGTGACGATAGTCGTTATCCCTTATAAAGTCCTGAACAACGATGGGATTCTCTTGCAAAGCAATCATTGAATCCGGCCAGATTCGAGTCGATCCGCTTATATTCGACGCGTGGGTCGATGCTGCTTGGGATTCATACGTGCAGGCTGGCACTTCTTTCGCTCTCGCTCATGATTCGCAGGGCAAATGTGAATTGCGATTGCGTGGGCCCGGATTTCTATCGACAAAACCTAAACTCAAGCACGGCGATATCATTACCGTTGGCACGATCGTTGCGTACTTTGCCGCTGATGGCGAGGACATACCGTATGGTCGCCCCTATTGCGACCTTGTATACGAAACTTAAATGACTTCCAACATGATTACCAACCCAAACGACGTCATCGCCCCATTGATCGATGCGTGGTGCGGCCGCCGCGAACTTAAAGCCTTGTCATGTCTTCTGCCTGCTTGGATCAGCAACAATGGAATGACGGATGGATGGCAGACATTGCGGGCAGAATTAAAACATACGTATGCAATGTGCTCGAACCTTCCGTCCGATGAACGGGACGAACTCAAACGGGCTATTGCCGCAATCGACCTTGGGCTAGAATCAAGGGCTTAGAAAACAACCTGGGTTCTCAACATTGGACCCCGAAATGCGGGATAACAATCCAATGCACGCGAGTTGCGGGTCGCGCGTTTCCTGATGGTAAATCACTCGGCCGCAACCGCGTGATTGGGGTCGTTAGCTTGGCAGGAACGCGACTAGCGGAAAAGTGTATCGCTGGAGCATTGAGCCCTGCTGAAAATGGAATCCCCCTGTGGTAAAATATTTCGATGTTAGAGATGTTCTCTGACTGAGAATATCGCGTCAGCAGCGCAGATGACGGCACTCGAACCTCCGGGCAAGAACGCGTCATTTCGCTAACCAGCGGATGCACTCAACGTCTCGATCCACCGGCCTCGGGCGATCCATGCTCCCTCGCTCGACGTGAGTGATCCTTTTCGTTGTCGTACTGAAATGATGAAGTTCCTGACTCAGATCGTCGCACTCATTTGCTCAGTGATTTGCGGTTGCACGCCTCAAAACGAATTACCAAGTGCTGAAGCACTGTATCAATCGTTTGACGCAACGCGTGGTATGTCAGAAAATGCCGTTGCAATAGCCGTAGAGAATGCTGCTAACTCGCAACGCGCTGTCGTGTTTGTATACGTTGATTGGGCATTCATGCGCCCACAATTAGATCGATTCGCGGAGTTTGCGATAGCATGGCAATCGAACAACGAAAATCTGCGAATTGGTTTTCACTTCATCGACTTCACCGAGGTTTGTAACGATTATCGACCATTGACCAGCCTTCCCGGGTGGCCAATGCGGAATGAACGCCCTGATGTTGGAAGAATTGGTGGCTATGGCGAGGTCGTTTGGATAGCCGACGGTCGTGTTGTTCACATTCAAACGGCGCTTGACTTCGCGTCAGGATCGGAAATGGCTACACTAACGCACTCTATATTCGATCCCCTTGAGAAACGATAACGAAGCCATGCACACCGAGCACGTGATAGGCCGTTTTCGACAGGGAAGCCTTACTCACGCGTGCCGGGTGATGGCAAGCCTTCGTCGAAGGAGGCAGTAAGAAATGTGTCGATACGCAATTAAACGATACAAGCCTCATTATGCTTGCTTCGATTGCCAGAAATCGTTTAAACAGCCGAACATACTCGATTGGTTGACAGTTCGGGATAAAGGGTACATCTACAGAGAGCTGGTCCGGATGCAGTCCCATCCGCCAATCCTGGAACGTATGGAATGTGAATTCGGTATTCGATTGTCAGAACTCGAATCTGGATACGCGAACAATGCATTCGTTTGCCCTGACTGCAAGAAGCCAATGGCAAATATGGGGCTCGATTTCAAACCTCCGACCAAATCTGACGTTTCCACCTGGAGTACATTCAAAACGATGTTCAGGGTAGGGCATTGTTTCCATACTTGCGGATGCAACGGCATCGGATTGATTCCACAATCACAATCTGACCTCAAGGCTTACTTGACTGACCGCCGTGGCGCATTCATGGTACAATTCGACTTAATTGATACACGAGCGAGAGACGTCGAAACTAGAACAATGGCCCGCTCCTATTGGATGTCTTTGATTTCGCGAATCGATTCGGAACTATCGATGCTCAACTGAAGATACGACGAACAAAGCATTGGACTGAAGTGCTCGATCGTCTCGCCTTGACATGGTAACATTTACTACTCGCCCATCGGTCAATGCAACCGTTAGCTCGGAAGGAACGAGACGAGCATCGCGGATTTGGAATGCCTCCCGCTTGCTGGGGGGTATCGTTCCGTTTTTCGCTAGATCGAATGCTAGTCCTCCCCCCTCTTCGTTCGGCGGCTTCGCCGCCGAACGAAATAGGGGGGAAAGTAAGAGGGCTCATCAATCTAGCGAAAAGCAGGAAACTCCGCTGGACAAGCCAGCGGTATCTAAAAGTCGGTCGGGTCCGATCTCTACCCTGCTGAATATCGACTTCCCCTGTGGTACGATAGAGCGATGTCGGAGACGGTCTCTGACTGAGAATGATACGTCAGCAGTGCAGATGACAGAACTCGATCCTCCGGGTAAGAACGCGTCATTACGCTAACCAGCGGATGCACTCAACGTCTCGATCCCCCGGCCTTGGGCGGTCATTGCTCTTTCGCTCGATGTGGGTGGTCCTTTTCGTTCTCAAATCACAGATAGTCGGAAA